>NZ_VPCT01000004.1:0-212056 GCF_013418055.1 Acinetobacter sp. YH12208 | reverse complement strand
TTGAAGAATGAAAAAGAATAATCCTGTCTGGTCTCTTAATGAATCATTCTTCGGTGAGACTTTCGAAAAGTCTAAAACACCGGAATTACAGTGGGGGTTGGCGTTAAATACCCCCATTAATAAGATGGGGGTAACGGTATCGAATCCATGCACTCCACCTACGGATTTAGATTTGCCGTTCCCATCTGAGTTCCCAACGCTTTATACACATTTAGTTAAAACAACTGCTGGCGTTAAAGAAGTCCCAACACGTTTACCTGCTGAAAATGAAATTGCCATTGTCGACTGGGTCAACTTCACAATCGGTATTGAAACATTAGGTTCTGCATTCTTCGAACCTGTAACCGATGAAAATATCGATTCAGTATGTCGTGCTGCAATTACTCAACTAGATGAACATTTAGAATATATCTTCGGTTTTTCAACAACTTCTAAAAACCAGTCTGGTCGTAACTTTTACAAGCAATCTTATGTCCTTGGTCGTGATATGGGGCAAGTTTGTATTGGCGGTCAACGTAATACCATCCTTGTGATGCTTTCAGGTAAAGGCTGTTCATTTGCCAATGAAGGGTGGGAGAGACGTTTATATACATTCCTTACTAACATTGCCAAACGTCCCAAGCTGACACGTATTGACCTTGCACATGACGATTTTGACGGTTCTCATATCTCTGTAGATTGGGCTGAACAACAAGATACCAATTCAGAAAAAGGCACTGGTTTCCAGAATGGAGCTAGAAAGCCAAATGTAGAACATAAAGGTAATTGGAAACGTCCGAATGGCCGTGGCCGAACACTAAATATTGGCAGTCGTGAATCTGGTATGTATGTCCGCGTCTATGAAAAAGGCCGTGCAGAAGGTGATCCAGAAGATAACTGGCAACGTGCAGAAGTAGAGTTTAAGGCTTCTGACCGCATTTTGCCTTTCGATATGCTTCTTGCTCCGTCTGAGTATTTCATGGGGTCATATCCATGTTTTGCCGAACTAAAAAACACGATTCAACCTGCAAAAATTGAAGCACTTAAAAAGAATGCTTCGATCACTGCTAAAGCTGCACTGGAGACAATCAAGCACCAGTACGGCAAATACTTCAATTTCTTTAAACAAGTATTTACTGCTGACGAATTAATAAATCTAGTTTGTCACTCCGATAATTTGGCATATCCAAAACGCTTGGATCATGTCGCTCTTACTGCAATGAGGATGTAAAAAATGTCTACAAAAACAGAAGTTACTTTAGTGGGTGCTAAATCTGTCGACTGGAAATCAGAAGACGGTCGTCATTATGACTATGTAAATCTTTATGGAATTATTCCTTTGGATGTTTCTCAAGGGAATGCGGTTGGTCAGGGTGTAGTTGAATTTAAGTGGCAGGATTCACGAAATATTGTTCAGTTACAAGGTCGCCAGTTCCCATTTAAGGCTGTTCTTGAGCTTGACATGGTTTCAACTGGTAAAGCTATGAAGCAAGTTTTAACCAATGTCATTTTGCCGCCTAAGTAATGAAAATTAAATCAGTGCATCAGATGGATATTGTTGAGTGCCCGATCTGCTACACGATTATTTTTAAAGGGACACTCTTTCAGCATGTTTCTATATGCACTGGTTAAGGAATTTTAAGAAATGGCTTATGTCTGCGAATCAATTGAATTAGTAAATAGTGTGCAGACATGTGTCACTTGGATTTTGCAAAAAGAACCTGAGTTCAATTTGCTGAATCTATCAGTCGCCCAAGCAAATCTACTGCTATCACAAGTGGCAGTTTGTTTTGCAACGGTATTTTTGTGGAACGTCATTAATGACGCATTTAAAGGTAGATAAGTATGGAAAATACTAACAACGGAATGCCAGCTCCTAAAACTGGTTTAGTACAAAAAGCGATTGTAGCTGCTGCTGTAGCTGCTGCTCCGGTTCTTTCATTTGCAGCCGAGGGTGATGTTGACGTATCAGCTGGTGTAACTGTTCTTGCTGGTGCTGTCGGGGTTATTGCTTTAGTCGGTGCGGCCAAAATTGTACCTAACGCAACAATTCAGGTTTGGGGTTATGTGAAACAAGCCTTTAACCGTACCTAATCGGTTTTGAACTAGGGGGGGGTTCCTCCCTTTTTCTTTTTGGGGATTTGATATGTCATTTGGTTTCTTTTACTTAATTTTAATGTCCGTCATTTTTTACTTGTTATTAAGGAAATAAGAATGAAAAAAATAATCGCTTTTTTATTATCCGTAATAATTGCATATACGCCGACTTTGATTTTTGCTGCTGATAAAGACGACATTGATTTTCAAAATCGCTATCAAACTGGTAATTGGAAACATGACAAGGTCACACCCTACAGCACTGCCGGATCTACGCAACCTGACTATTATAACTCATCAAAATACAACGTCAGTTCATCTCGTGATGTCACCAGTAACGGTTCTAAATACAAGCAAACTGTTAATGTTGCTGTAGAGGTTTCTAAAGCTGAAAAAGCTGCAACTATTGCTAATCGTGCAAAAAACATGGCTGAGTATGCTAAAAAACTTGGTAAAGCTTCATTGCCTGCTTTTGTTGGTTCTGCTGCTCTAACGGGTCTTATTGAGGGTATTGGCTGGGTTATGGGGGAGGGTGGTCAGATTACTAAAGCGCCTGATTCTTTGGACGATTCACATTTAAAAAATTCCTCACAATATATTTGGTATTATGTTTTTGGTGGAAAACGCTATAGCGGTTATTCAAAAGAATCTGCGTGTTTAAAGGCCGATTTAGTTCCATTTGGGAATAGTTGTAAAACTCAATCTGGTTCTATGACGATTTCAATGAATTACATGCCTAATCCAGATTATATTTCTGGTTCTTTACCTTCTGAACCTTCGCCAATTCCAGTTTCTAATGCTGAACTTGAAACATCTTTAAAAAACGCACTTGAATCAAATAACCCTGCTTTAGCTGCTGCTATTGCTCAAGCTGTTAAGGACGCTTTCTCAGAATCTGATTTAGATAAAAATCCAAATACAGGTACAAAAGATAATCCTATTGCAGATAAAACCAAAAAGGCTTTAGACGAAAAAGGCGCTGCTGAATTAAAAGAAGATGCTGACCCAACAGTATGTGTTCCAAATGTCGGTGATTTACAGTCTGGTTGTACTAGTATGCCTAAATCTGAAGCTGATGCTTTACCTGCTTTAAAGTGTGTTCGTGGTGTTGCTTCGGATGTTGAGTGTACTTATGTTGTTGACCCTGATGCACCCACTAAGCCCGGTACTATTGAAAAACCTTCTGTTAATCCCGAAACGGGTGAATTGCCTGAAGCTTGTGTTTGGTTCGATGTGCATTGTAAATGGCTTGAATGGACTAAAGAGGAACTTGATCAAGACAATACTGAAACAGAAGTACAAGAAAAAGAACGCGATTTTGATTTTGATGTATTTAAAAAAGACCGCTTTACAGTCTCGCGTCAATGTCCAGCTCCGATTGAACACACCATTGAGCTTTCAGGTGTTTCTGCAAGTTTCAGCTTTGATCTAAAACCGCTTTGTGATGTTTTGGAAATGGCTCGTCCTGCATTGGTTGCCTGTTCCTATTTGTATGCTGCTTATATCGTTATAGGTGCTGCACGAAATGGGTAATTTATTAAAAAGATTATTAGATAGTTTTGCTGATGGCTTTTTAAATCGTCTTTTAAAAGGTGCTGGTATCAGTTTGCTCTCTGGTACTTTAATTTTAACTGTGATCAATCATTTAATTGCTAAGTTCCTTTCTGATTTCTTTGTTGTTGGTGATCTGGCTGCTTTGGTTGGTGTTGGTGGTTTGGACCAATGCATTTCAATCGTGATTTCAGCAGTGATTGCTCGCGCAACAATATCAAGTTCCTCTATGTCTTGGGGTAAAACAACATGATTACTTTAATTTCAGCTACTCCAGGTTCTGGTAAAACGCTTTGGGCTGTTAAGGAAATTTTTGCACGTGTTAATGAAGCTGAACCTTGGAATATATTTTCTAATATTGATGGTTTAAAACTCGATACTGCTCAACCATTAAAAGATTCATTTGAAGATTATCCTCCGCGTTCACTTGTTGTCATAGATGAGGCCCAAAGGATTAAGCATTTTAATAAAAACTATAAACATCCTGTTAAAAATGAAATGCATCCTGAAGTTCAGTTCTTAGAAACACATCGTCATGCGGATCACCTTGATATTATCTATATTACTCAAGCGCCTAGACGCCTTCATGCCGATGTTTTAGATATGGTTGGCATGCATTATCACTTGCATCGTCCGATGGGCATGAAAATGGCAACTTGGTGGCTCTGGAGACATCATCAATTAAATCCTAATACAAAATCAGTTAAAGCTGATGCAGAAGACACAGGGACTTTTACATATCCAAAACACCTTTTTGATATGTATAAGTCATCTGATGGCGGTGATGATTCACACAGTAAAATCAAAATTCCGATGAAAATTTTGAATGCAGTTTGGATGCTTTGCCTTGTCTTGGGTGTCACTGCATATCTTTATATGTCATCACGTCCTGCTGACAAAGAGGAAACTGTAAATAATGAATCTAAACAGACTATTGAAAAGACTATTCCTGACACTGCTAGTGGCTCAAATTCGCAGACTGCTGCGCAGGCTGATGAATCCCTAGACGTATTTTGTAGAAAAGGCATTAATGTAGAAAAACCTGAATGCGTAAATTGGTTTAATAATCTATCTGTGAACAATGCAACGGTTACACCGCAACAAGTTTCTTATGATCCGAATAAACCTTATGATTTTCAATATATTCCAAAAGCTGAACCCTTAGATTTTCCAAGAATGTCCGGAGTGATTAGCCTCTCCAGTGGGAAATTAATGGCGGTTGATCAACAAGGTAACTATATGCCTAATATCACCCAAGATGACTGCAAACAGTGGCTTGCAGGATTTCGACCTTTTGATTATTACCGCAAAGAACAGCCAAAACCTGAACCTAAGCCAATTGAAACTGAAGAATCTAAAATGTCTGCCAAGATACAACAGCTTCAACTTGAAGCATTACAGCATCAACAGAGGGAGCGGAGTGCTCCCGAATCGCAGTCTATGAATCTTGAAACTTCTTCTCTCTGATTACAAGCTCCCTTATACTTCTAAGACTTAGAATCAGAGAATCCCGAAGGGTTCGAACTATGCATACTGAATACATTGAAAATCAATTAAATATTATTCGTTTTTCACCTGATCGCGCTTTTGATATTGCAAAGTTTCATGGTGCTTTAGATTATTTGTTTTATAAGGGTGATATTAATTTAGATGAGCACCAGTTCTTTTTAACTCGTGCTGTTTGCTTTCTGCATAATCCTGAAAAATATCCAGTTCAACAGCCAAAAAATGGACGATGCGGAGGCGGACGACGTATGGAGGACAACGACGCAGAGGACAAAAGCGCAGCTTTTAAAGATAAATAGGCATAAATAAGATGCCGGTAAAGATCGCCACTGGAGAGAACAATGGATTTTACTAAAGATGAATTAGAAGATATTTATTTAACTTATCTTTCTCATGGTGTTTTAGATAATTCTGTTATTCATAAAATTGAAACTTGTTATGTGTTTTGTCCGATCTGCAATAGATTGGTAGAGCTTCATGAATCTGAATATCATTTTGAAAGTCACAATGACTGATTTCGTATAATGTATATTATGTTAAATTGAGTACATGATACTTTAAGTTCATCTATCTTCTACTGTTCATAAAAGTTAATTTTGAAATTTTCAGCTTCATTACTTTTTAATGTCAACAGCTCATTTCTTTATAGAGATATGCCTCAAAATCTTAATGAGGTAAATCTCATATTTCCTTTTTTTCAAATGAAATTTCTCATACGCTATTACGTTAGCTATTACATTTAGTGTGATCATGTTAGTTTGGCTGCTTCAACACCTTCATGTAATTTTACTGGTGTATCTTCTTGCTAATATATTTATTGACCCTGCCAAACTTGGTAAAGGCCTATCCTTATCTAAAGCATTTTTCTGCTATTTATTAATCAGATAAATTTTAATGAATATAATAATTACTAATTTATTCAATAATTTCAGATGTTTGATTAAATATAAAGCTATATCCTAAAAGGACATAAAAGCTATGATAGAAATGGTTGCTCAAAATGTGAGAGATAGAATGCTGTAAACCATAGGCGGTATTCTGTTCTATTAAGATTTAGACAATGGCGGTATCTAGTTTTACTTAAAATCATGTCAATCACAGCTCTATGAATAATTGATAAATCTCGAATGCATTCTGTTATTAAATGTTGAGACCGAATGCATAAAGCTAGAAAGCCTCTAAGATATTTCTAAACTTTGTACAGAAAAAGGGAAAACATGAATAACTATCCTGAAACCCCTGCTTCAACTGAAACTCAAGATCATCAACCTGGTGTGCAAACCAAAATGGATCCTGCACCGGAAGTCATCAAACCGAATTATAAAGGTAGCGATAAACTTAAAAGTAAAATCGCCCTGATCACAGGTGGCGATAGCGGTATAGGTCGGTCAGTCTCGGTCTTGTTTGCCCGTGAAGGTGCTGATATTGTGATTTGTTATCTGGATGAAGATCAGGATGCTCAAGATACCAGAAAGATGGTAGAGGATGCAGGACGGCGTTGTTTACTGATCAAGTGTGATTTACAAGATCAAGATGAAATCAAGAAAATGGTTGAGCAGACGCTTCAGGAATTTAAAACCATTAATATTCTGGTCAATAATGCCGGGGTTCAATATCCGCAAAAAAGTATTAGCGATATTTCTCCTGAGCAACTTTTTAAGACCTTTAATGTGAATATTCTGTCGATGTTTCACTTGACTCAGGCTGTGATTCCGCACATGCAAGAAGGTGACAGCATTATTAATACCACCAGTATTACCAGTTATCATGGACATGATGAACTGATTGATTACTCAAGTACCAAAGGTGCCATCACCACATTTACCCGCAGTCTTTCCACCAGTTTGTTAAAAAATAAAACCGGGATCCGGGTCAACGGCGTAGCACCCGGCCCCATCTGGACTCCCCTCATTCCAAGCAGTTTTGATGAAGAACAGCTCAAAGAGTTCGGTAAACAGACACCCATGGGTCGGATGGGCCAGCCTAGTGAAGTCGCACCAGCGTATTTATTTCTAGCGAGTGAAGAAGCCAGTTATATTTCCGGTCAAGTCATTCATGTTAATGGAGGCAGTATCATTAACGGTTAATTAGAATTTGAAGATAACAGTCAGTGAGAACCGTTATCTTCATTCATTTATTCTTCAGGTTTTCTATCACTTAAAAGATGCTGGTTTTATAAAATAATTTCAACAAATACATGACAGATATTTACCGCCATAGAAACAGGTCATTGTTATAGTAATTTCAGCCAACCTTGATGAGGACAGCAATATGCCTAGAGGTGACAAATCAGCTTATACCGATAAGCAGAAACGGCAGGCCAAACATATTGAAGAAAGCGAAAAAGCGCGTGGGCATTCTGAAGAAGAAGCCGAACGTATCGCTTGGTCGACGGTCAATAAACAAGACGGTGGCGGCAAGAAAAAGAAAACGTCCCCCTAAATAGAATTCATGTCGATGAAAGTATGGGACAGATACAAAGACCCTCTATAATTAAATTATAGAGGGTCTTTTACCATCAGCTTTAAGTAATATTTTCGATACGCTGCTGAGTCCATGCTGGCCAGAGCTTTTCCAGTGTTTGTTCAAATTTTGCATTTTCGGTTCGCCATTGTGGATTTTTGTCCTTATCAATAATCAGCGCACGAACCCCTTCAATAAAATCGCCCTGCTCTAACCAGACATCCTGCAAGTCCCGTTCTAGCTGCATACATTTTTCCAGCGACAAATTCTGTCCGGCTTGCTGTAACTTCAGGCTGGTCTGTTTTGCCATCACCGGACGCTGCTGCAAAATGGTCAGCATTTTATTGGCCCATTCCTGATTAGTTGCACTACTTGCATGAGCAAGGCTCTGTTCAATCTCCTCCAGGTGTTGATAGCCAAAATGCTGATTAATCAGATCTGCACGTTTTTGCAGCTCGCTTTCTACCGGATGCGTAATATAGGAACTAATGATCTTTTGAATCTCAATCGGGTTTAATACCGGTGCTGCAATCAATGCTGCTTCTAATTCAGCAAAACGCTCACTCGGCACATGATAATCCACCAGATCCAGATACAGCGCATCACTGCTACTGATTTGCTCACCAGTCAATGCCATATAGACACCGACTTCATCCAGTCGGGACAGAAAATGGGTAGCACCGACATCGGGGAAAAAACCAATCGCAGTTTCTGGCATGGCAAAACGTGATTTTTCACTCGTAACTTTGATATGACAGGCTTGAGCCAATCCAAAGCCTCCGCCCAGTACATAGCCATCCATCATCACGATCACGGCCTTTGGAAAATTACGCAAGGTGCTCAGCATCTTATATTCAGTGGCAAAAAAATCCTGATATTGGGTATTGCCGGCCTGATAGCTGTCATACAGATAACGGATGTCTCCTCCGGCACAGAATGCCTTGGGACTGTTAGAATTGATCAGAATCGCTTGCACCGCTGGATCATGGCGCCACTGATCTAGTTGTGACTGAATCCCTTGAATCATCCGCAGGGTTAAGGCATTTAAATGACTGGTGCGGTCCAGGCTGATAATGCCTAAACGTCCTTGTACCCGAATCGCTAAATTATTTTCATCACTCATTTTATTTTCCTATTTTTGTTTTATTGATGGGTGAATTTGGCTGGGCGTTTTTCGACAAAAGCCTGCATGCCTTCCTTTTGATCAGCACCGGCAAAAATGGAATGGAATATCCGTCGTTCAAAGCGTAGACCTTCGGCCAGACTGACTTCAAAAGCCCGATTAATTGATTCTTTAATCATCATCACGGCCGTAAGCGACTTTTCAGCAATTTTTTCGGCAGCTTGCAGAGTTTGTTCTAGTAACTCTTCTTTGGCAAAGACACGTGCCACTAACCCACTTTGCTCGGCTTCTTGCGCGCCCATGTGACGTGCAGTCAGACACATTTCCATGGCTTTGGCTTTACCAATCGCCAAGGTTAAACGTTGCGTTCCGCCAATGCCGGGCAATACCCCTAAAGTGACTTCAGGCAAACCAAATTTTGCATTATCAGCGCAGTAAATAAAATCGCACATTAAGGCCAATTCACAACCACCGCCCAAGGCATAGCCACTCACCGCAGCAATTAAGGGCTTACGGCGCTGGGCAATCCGGTCGGCCAGACTGAAAAAATCATCCAGATAAATTTGCGGAAAGTTTAAATCTGCCATTTCTTTGATATCTGCACCTGCAGCAAAGGCTTTTTCCGAACCAGTGATGACAATACAGCCAATCTGCGGGTCTTTTTCCAGCTGATCCAGCGCCTGATTCACTTCAACGATCAATTGATTATTCAAGGCATTTAAGGCTTGTGGACGATTTAAAGTAATCAGCCCGACCCCGTTACGCTGTTCGAGTAAAATAGTTTGCCATTGCATGATAAAAATCCCTTTAAAATTATAAACTACGTGCAATTACCAGACGCTGAATATCGCTGGTGCCTTCATAAATCTGACAAATACGCGCATCGCGATAAATGCGTTCAATCGGAAAGTCTTTCAGATAACCGTAACCGCCAAAAATCTGCAGCGCTTTGGAACAGACACGTTCTGCCATTTCCGAAGCAAAGAGTTTGGCCATAGAAGCTTCGGTTAAACAGCTTTCACCTGCTTCCTTTTTACGTGCAGCAAAATGGACCAGTTGTCGCGCCGCTTCAATTTCGGTGGCCATGCTGGCCAGCCTGAACGAAATCGCCTGCTGTTCAAAAATCGGTTTGCCAAAGGCCACGCGATCATGTGCATAAACAGTCGCTTCTTCCAATGCAGCGCGGGCCAGACCCACTGCTTGTGCGGCAATGCCGATCCGTCCACCTTCCAGATTGGCCAAGGCAATTTTTAAGCCTTCACCTTCTGCACCGAGTCTTAAACTTTCATGAACGCGGACATCGGTTAAAGCAATCTGACAGGTATCCGAAGCATGCAGACCGAGTTTTTCTTCGACCCGAATCACTTCATAACCGGGCGTGTCGCGCGGCACTAAAAATGCACTCATGCCTTTTTTTCCCGCAGTTGGATCGGTCACGGCAAAGACAATAATCATCCCGGCATTATGACCCGAGGTAATAAACTGTTTGGCGCCATTGATAATGTAGTGATCGCCATCCTTGACCGCCCGGGTTTTAATCGCTGCAGCATCCGATCCGGTATGCGGTTCGGTCAGGGCGAAGGCACCAATCATTTGCCCTTGAGCCAAAGGTTTTAGAAACTGCTGCTTTTGCTGTTCCGTTCCAAACTTGAGAATCGGCACACAACCCACCGAGTTGTGTACGCTCATGATGGCGGACGTTGCACCATCTGCCGCTGCCACTTCTTCGAGGGCCAGTACATAAGCCAGCGTGCCTGTACCTGAACCGCCCCACTCTTCTGGAATCAGCATGCCTAAAAAACCTAGCTCACCCATTTGAGACAAGGTCTGTTTAGGAAATATGCCTTTTTGATCCCACTCGCCGGCAAAAGGTTTAATCTGTTCCTGAGCGAAGCTTTTGGCCATATCCTGAATCAGTTGTTGCTCTTCCGTAAATTGCATGGATGCTTCCTTCAATCTCTTTATTTAAAATTTTTATTCAATCTGCTGGCTTTGGCTAGTTATGCGGTCTTTACCTGCTGCTTGTTGATTTCCTGATTACGCAGTAAGAAACGCTGAATCTTGCCACTCGGGGTTTTTGGCAATTCTGTGACGAATTCAATCAGGCGCGGATAGGCATGCGCAGACAAACGCTTTTTCACAAACTGGCCTAGTTCTTCTGCCAGATGAGATGAAGCTGCAAAGTTATTCGCCAGAATCACAAAGGCTTTAATCACTTCGGTACGTTCAGGATCAGGCACGCCAATGACTGCTGCTTCAATCACGGCATCATGTTCCAGCAAGGCACTTTCCACATCAAATGGCCCCACGCGATAGCCTGAGGTGGTAATGACATCATCACTACGTCCAACAAAGCTCATACTGCCATCAGCATGAATTTCCGCGGTATCACCGGTTAAATAGTAATGTCCAACAAAGGGCGATTTACGGCTTTCTTCATAACCCGAGAACCACATCATGGGTGATTGACTGATATCCACTGCCAGGACGCCCGGAACGTCAGCCGTTAATTCATGACCTTGTTCATCGACGACTGCAATCCGGTAACCCGGGCTGGCAAAGCCTGCCGAACCTGAACGGACCGGATGTTGTAGCGCATGATGATTACACACCACCATCCCGACTTCAGTCTGGCCATAATGGTCATAAATTGGCACATCCAGCACCTCTTTAAACCAGCGGATCACTTCCGGGTTTAAAGGTTCTCCAGCACTGCTGACCACGCGCAACTTGCCCCGTAGCTGTGCCATCTGTTCAGCATCTGCTGCCATCATCATGCGGTAAGCGGTCGGCGCACCGGCCAGATTGGTAATGCCATATTGCTTGACAATGTCGCAGACACTTTCGGCATTGAAACCACCCTCATAAAACAGGGTCGAGTGTCCGAGCAATAACGGGCCGGTAATCCCATAGTACAAACCATAAGCCCAGCCCGGATCAGCAATATTCCAGAAAGCATCTTCAGGAGTTAGACCAATGGCATTTTGCATATAGCTTGCAAAAGCAATCAGTGCTTTTAACGGCACTTTAAGCGGTTTCGCCGGTCCGGTGGTGCCCGAGGTAAACATCAATAAAAATGGATCATCGATACTGAGCATTTCCAGTTCACAACCTTCAGCCTGGCGGTTTAACACCGTCCAAAAACTGAGGTCTTGTGGATAACGCTCTGCCTCGGTTTCGACATGTACGGTGACGATCGTGGGACAAGCACTAAGATTGGATAGTTTCTCCCGATTCGCCAGATCAGTCACTACCAGCTTGCTTTGCGCCAGCTGAATGCGATGTTCAATAGCTTTGGGACCAAAGGCCGTAAATAAAGGTTGATACACTGCACCAATCCGCCAGGTCGCTAAAATGGTAATGATCAGCTCCGGAGTCCGCGGTAATAATCCGGAAACGCGGTCGCCTTTGCCAACGCCTTGAGACTTTAAAAAGTTGGCAAACTGGCTGGAATATTTCTTGAGTTCGCGAAAACTATACTGTTCTTTGCGGCCATCTTTACCGTACCAGTGCAAAGCAATTGCATCGGAGTCAGCATGGCGGTCGCAACATTCATAACAGGCGTTCAGCGCCTGCATCGAACCGGACAGATACTGCTTTGCCACTGCATCTAAATCAAAATTTTCAATCGTTTTTTGATAATCTAACATGTTAAACCTCAGCCTGAATTTATCGTTATTACTGACAAGGTATTGTTGATGAAGCGAATCCTTGCTCCATCTGGATATTTTAAGTTTTAAGCAGGTCGCGTGGTGTATTGATGCATGATGCTGGAAAAATCCAGATGCGCATCCCCTTCCTGACAAAGCTGTTGATAGAGTTTCTGCACCATGCTACCCAGAACCACCGGTTGGTCCACCTGTTGCGCTGCATCGACAGCCAGGCCCAAATCTTTAAGCATCAGCTGTGCTGCAAAACCATCGGTATAACCCCGTGATGACGGTGCATTGGCACAGATATCCGGCCAGGGATTATAGATTTCAGAACTCCAGCAACGTCCGGTGGAACTATTGATTACCCCGGCTAGTGCTTGCGGATCAATTCCCAGTTTGGCCCCAAGTGCCATGCCTTCTGCAACAGCAGTCATGGAAATCCCCAGAATCAGGTTATTACAGATTTTTGCAACCTGTCCTGTTCCTACAGCGCCACAATGCACCAGATTTTTACCCATACAGCTGAGGACCGGTTTTACGGCCTCAAAGGTGGCATCGTCTGCACCCACCATAAAGGTC
Organism: Acinetobacter sp. YH12208; assembly: GCF_013418055.1. Taxonomy (NCBI): domain Bacteria; kingdom Pseudomonadati; phylum Pseudomonadota; class Gammaproteobacteria; order Moraxellales; family Moraxellaceae; genus Acinetobacter; species Acinetobacter sp. YH12208. The sequence continues at coordinate 199,105 of NZ_VPCT01000004.1, read as the reverse complement.
AAAGTTCCGTCTTTGGCGCCCAAAGTCCCGCCAGAGACTGGCGCATCACAGACGCGAATCTGTTTGGCCTGCGCTGCTGCGGCAACCTCCTGAATGGTTTGCGGGTCAATGGTACTGCTGTCGATACATAAACTGCCCGCTTGAAGCACGTTCAGAATACCGTGCTCACCAAGATAAACTTCACGTACATGCTTGGCTGCAGGCAACATGCTGACCACAATATCTGCCTGTTTTGCGGCAGCTTGTGGACTGTCACAAACGATACCGCCCGCTTCGGCAAAATGCTGTAAAGCGACTTCACTCAAGTCATAACCAAAAACCTGATGCCCTGCCTTGAGCAGGTTCTGCGCCATCGAGCCGCCCATGTTGCCCAAACCAATAAATGCAATCTTCATGCTGATGCTCCTTAACGCAGGCTAATCGTGGTATTGACACCGGTGGTTTCCTGATCATCTTCAAACCATCGGCTGGTAATGGTTTTGGTCTGGGTATAGAACTGCACTGCCTGCTTGCCATAAGGACCTAAATCCCCCAGTTTTGAACCACGCGAACCGGTAAAGCTGAAGAACGGCACAGGTACAGGAATTGGAATGTTAATACCGACCTGACCGATATCAATCTGGTGCTGGAATGTGCGTGCAGTATTGCCATTTTGGGTAAAGAGTCCAACGCCGTTACCGAATGGATTGGCATTAATCAGCTCAATCGCTTGTTCTAAAGTATCAACATGTATGATCGCCAGTACCGGACCGAAGACTTCTTCTTGATAAATGCGCATATCGGTCGTGACCTGATTAAAAATCGTTGGCCCGACAAAATTGCCTTTTTCATAACCCGGAACATTTACATCACGGCCATCCAGCAGCAGTTCAGCGTCCTGTTCAACGCCACTGTTAATTAAGTCTATGACACGGGCTTTGGCACGGGTCGAAATCACTGGCCCAACATCAGTATTCGGTTCATGCCCGGCATTCACCTTTAAGGTTTTGGTTTTAGCCACCAGTTCATCGACCCAGTGCTTGGTGTCCCCGACCATCACGGCCACCGAAAGCGCCATACAACGCTGACCGGCTGCACCAAATGCTGCACCGACCAACGCATTTAAGGTCTGTTCTTTATTGGCATCCGGCATCACCACGACATGGTTTTTCGCGCCCATCATCGACTGTACACGTTTACCGTGCTGGCCTGCCAGGTTATAGACATGCGTACCGACTGCGGTTGAACCAACAAAAGAGATGGCTTTGATGTCACGATGGGTACACAGTAGATCGACCACTTCTTTGCCGCCATGTACTACATTCAGTACGCCTGCCGGCACACCTGCCTCAATCGCCAGTTCAACCAGCATCATGGTTGATAATGGATCTTGTTCTGAAGGCTTTAAGACAAAGGTATTGCCGCAGACAATCGCCATTGGGAACATCCACAGTGGAATCATCGCCGGGAAGTTAAACGGCGTAATTCCCGCACAAACACCGAGTGGTTGCTGCAAGGTATAGGTATCGACACCGCGTGCCACACCTTCAACATATTCACCCATTTGTAGTGAACCAATAGAACAGGCATGCTCCACCACTTCTAAGCCACGCTGAATGTCACCTTCGGCATCGGCCAGGGTTTTACCCTGTTCCGCCGTTAAGACTTGGGCAATACTTTTTAAATTGGTACGAATCAGATCCTGCAGTTTTAGCATAATCCGCATACGGGCCTGAATTGGGGTCTGGCGCCAGCTGGCAAAGGCATTTTGCGCAGCCGCAATCGCAGCATTGACTTCTTCAGCAGTAGCAAATGGCACCTTACCCAAAACTTCCTGAGTGGCAGGATTGATAATATCTTGCCAATGGCTGGTTTTTGATTCGACAAATTCACCATTAATGAGAAGTTTTGCGGTGGTGAATCCGGTACTTTGCTTTGGATGAGAAATGGCGTTCATGGTCGCTCCGTGCTGGTTTGTTATTGTCGTTGTATCTGCCTTTACTGGCTTTTATTTAACGTATAATTTTTACGCTGTTTCAGCAGACTAACAAAGAACACTTTGACCACCAATAGAAATTGGTGCACGATGGTTGTGCAAATATGCACAGGAATTTAACAGGATGTTAAATAAAAAATGAAAGTGGATTGGGATCATTTACGTTTCTTTTTGGTTTTAGCGCGTGCTAAAACGCTCACCAATGCAGCCCGCTTGATTGGTGTTGAACACAGCACCGTAGCGCGGCGAATTCAGGCCTTGGAAAGTACTTTAGGTACGCAACTCTTTAAGCGCGAAGCCACCGGTTATGAACTGACCTCGGAAGGTCTGGCACTGGTACCGCGTGTTGAACAGATGGAACAGTCCTTTATCCAGATTGACAAGCGCCACGACCCTTTGCAAGGCCGGGTGCGGATTGGTGCGCCAGAAGGCTTTGGCACGGCATTTTTAGCCCGTCTTTTGGCAGAATTTTCCCAGCATTATCCTTTGTTGACCATTGACCTGATTCCGGTACCGAAAGCGATCAAACTTTCACATCGAGAAGCCGATATTGTGATCGCGATTGACCGGCCCAAATCTGGCCCCTATATCATTACTCGTTTGTCTAACTACTGCCTGAAACTGTATGGCAGCCAGCATTATTTACAGCAAAATCCGGAAATTAAAAAACTGGAAGACCTCCAGCAGCACCGTTTTGTCGATTATATTGATGATCTCGTCTATAGCACTGCACTGTATTCGCTGGAGCGTCTTCCCTTGCAGGTCAGTGCCTGTTTTCGCAGTAATAGTATTCTGGCGCAGGAAATTGCGGTTCGTGCAGGTGCTGGACTGGCCATTTTGCCGAAATTTCTGGTCAATGATAAAAGTGAACTGAAAGAGGTGCTGGGTCATCAACTCAGTTTTACCCACACTTTCTGGATGCTAACGCTGGTCGACCTGCAACATGAACCGAAAATTAAACTGGTCTGGGATTTTCTGCGTAAACAGGCGGACCTTCAGCAAGACCTGTTAATGGGCAGATAATTGCGCTTAAAAAACTGTTCGCTTCATAAATACAGCCTTAAGTTAATTCAACTCAAACACAAACGTATCGATACAGCAAATGAACGTATCACAACATTCCTGATGCCCGCGACTTGTTAAATTAACAAGCAGCCATTCGCAATATTTAATGAGATACAGGAAAATAATATGAAAATTCTGATCGTTCTGACTTCACATGACACGCTTGGCGATACCGGCAAGAAAACCGGATTTTGGCTGGAAGAGCTGGCTGCACCTTACTATAGCTTTGTTGACGCAGGTGCAGAGCTAATTCTGGCTTCTCCTGCGGGTGGCCAGCCGCCCTTAGACCCAAAAAGTAACGAACCAGATGCACAGACTGAAACCACCAAACGTTTTGAAGCAGATGAAGTGGCCATGCAGCAGCTTGCCAATACACATAAATTAAGTGAAGTCTTAAATCAGGATTTTGATGCTGTGTTCTATCCCGGTGGTCATGGTCCATTATGGGATCTAGCCGAAGACCAGAACTCTATTTCCTTGATTGAGCAGACTTTGCAGGCCAATAAACCTGTGGCATTGGTTTGTCATGCGCCGGGCGTACTTCGTGATGTTAAAGATGCTGAAGGTCGTTCGATTATAGAAGGCAAGACAGTTACTGGCTTTAGTAATAGCGAAGAAGACGGCGTGGGCCTGACCGCTATTGTGCCATTTTTAGTTGAAGACATGCTCAAAGAAAAAGCTGGCCAATATTCCAAAGCTGATGATTGGCAGGCTTATGTCCAAGAAGATGGTCTGCTCATTACCGGACAAAATCCTGCCTCTTCGGCTGCGACAGCTGAAGCTTTATTGAAGTTATTAAAATAACGCGATAAATCAATTTAAGGTTTGGCTTCCCATTTCAATCTATAGCAAAAACTCCTGAATATATTTCAGGAGTTTATCTTTAAAGATCAATTGGCTGAGGCAAGATGACTGGCCAGCAGTTCACGAAGTTTAAACTTCTGGATTTTTCCAGACGGCGTCATTGGAATATCTTCCCAAATCTCCAGGCGTTCTGGAATATATTGCATCGCCAGATTATGGGTTTTTAAAAAGTTGACGATATCATTCAGTTCTAATGGCTGACTTGGATCTTTAAGCTTGATAATCGCACAGGCTCTTTCACCGAGTCGTTCATCGGCATAAGCCACCAGCGCCACGACGGCAATATTCGGGTGTTTATACAGCAGAGATTCAATTTCTGCCACCGGAATATTTTCTCCACCGCGAATAATCACATCTTTTTTGCGCCCCCAAATCCGGATATAGCCTTGCTCATCCTGATAGGCAATATCTCCTGTATCAAACCAGTCATCTGCATCGGTATCATTTAAATGTGCACGTTTTAAATAACCGCCAAAACTTGAACAGGCACGAATCATTAAGCGTCCCGGCTCATTCAGCGGTTTAATCTCGCCTGCTTTATTGACGATTTTGATCTCTACACCGGGCAAAGCAATCCCGTCCGTATTAAAGGAACGTTCATCCTCATCTTCAGGTCGTGTGGTGGTAATTGCGCCGCACTCGGTCATGCCCCAAGCAGAAATCACTTTGACACCTAAGGTTTCCCGTGCTTTTTGTACCAATGAACCTGGAATTGGTGCACCTGCACACAAGAAGGTTTTCAGGCTGCTGACCTGATCCTGCTGCTCCGCAACGGTGGTGGACAGGTCATTCAGGAATGGTGTGGACGCCATGGTAAAACTGACCTGATGCTGGTGAATTAAATCCACTGCCTGTGACACATCCCAGACATCTTGCAACACCACTTTGGCATTCAGTTCAATCGGCATCATCAGGCCATACATAAAGCCGGTTTGATGCGCCATCGGTGAGGCCATGAGTACCACATCATTTTGATTTAAATGTAGCCGTTCTGCATAGGGAACAATATTGGAAAATAAAGTGTTGGCGGTATGCATCACCCCTTTCGGCTCACCGGTAGTGCCTGAGGTAAAAATCAGCTGGGTAATATCATCAGGACGAGCTTCAAGCTGATCTAGGTTTGTAACGGCGGAAGAATCTTGCTCAAGACCATGATTGACCAAAACGCGATCAAAATTATTCTCTTCAAGACCATTGACCACCACCACATGTTGCAAGGTCTCAATTTTAGTCTTTAAGCGATTTGCCAGCTGTTCATGATCAAAATTACGGAAGCTTTTTGGTACGATAAATACTTTGGCTTCACCATGTTTCAGCATGAATTCCAGTTCCCGTTCTCGGAAAATCGGCATCAATGGATTCAGTACGGCGCCGATGCGGCTACAGGCCAGATACAGCAAGGTAAATTCCCACCAGTTCGGCAACTGACACGAGACCACATCATTTTTAGCCACACCCAATTGCTTTAAACCTAAAGCAATTTTATTGGTCATGTTCCAGAGATCCTGATAGCTAAACACTTGCTCCGTTTGATCTTCCACTTTAAAACTGACCAGTGCGGTTTTATCTGGATTCTTGTCGATGGTCTGACGCAGAGAATCAATAATGGTTTTATTTAACCAGTAGCCTTCTTTCAGCATTTTTTCTTTTCTGGAAGCTATAAGAACTGCATCGAATTCCATTCGGTTACTCCTGATTTTAATTATATCGGCCAGGGCTGAGCTCAATATGAGCTAAGCCGGTACCGCTTTGCGTCCTGCTTTTTTACGCGCAATAATGGTTTTCATGATCTGCGCTGTTCCGTCACCAATCTGGAAGCCGAGTACATCACGCATGCGCTGTTCCATCACACCACGGTCATATCCGGCATGACCAAAGGTCAATAAGCATTGATGAATCACGTCATAGGCCAGTTTTGGCCCCCACCATTTACACATTCCAGCTTCGGAACTATGTGGCAGATGATTGTCTTTGAGCCATAAGGTTTGCAGACAGAGTAAACGCGCGGCTTCTACCTGGGTTTCATACTCGGCCAATGGATGCGACACGCCTTGAAATGCTGTTAAGGGCTGACCAAAGGCTTCACGTTGCGCCGCATATTCCCAGGCTTCATCCAGACTGACACGAGCCACGGCCAAAACCTGTAAACCAATCAAGGCACGTGAAAAGTCAAAGCCTTGCATGACCTGCACAAAGCCTTTGTTTTCATCACCGAGACGATGATTGACCAGTACACGAACATTATCAAAGAAGATTGAACCGCGACCAATGGCACGTTGCCCATGACAGTCAAAACGCGTGGTGCTAATGCCCGGTAAATCCATCGGAACTAGAAGTGCTGTCACGCCATGTGCGCCGTCTTCATTGGCACCAGTACGGCCAAATACCACCGATGCATCGGCCTGATCGGCAGCCGAAATCGAGGTTTTTTCGCCGTTAATGATATATTCATCGCCGTCACGTTCAATTTTTAAACGTAGGTTGGCGGCATCTGAACCCCCACGCGGTTCGGTCAATGCAATTGAAAAAATCGCTTCACCCGCAGTGAGTTTTTTCAGCCAGGGCTCTACCACTTCCGGTTGTCCATGTTCAGCCAGAATCTGGCCATTTAGCGAAGCGAGCAGATTGATATAAGAAAAACTTAGATCTGCCTTGGCCACCGCTTCATGAATGACCCCTGCAGCCAGACGTCCCATGCCTTGACCGCCATACTGTTCAGGCAGTTCCGGCGCAATAAAACCCATTTCACCCATTTTCTTGACCAGATCACGATCAAAGATTCGGCTCTGATCACGTTCTAAAAAGCCGGGGGCAATATATTTTTGTGCAAATTTTTCAACGGTTTCTGCTAAAAATTCGAGCTCTTCCGTGATATAAGGATTTTTAGTCATCAGTCATTTTCCTTATTTATAAAATTTACGAAATTCAGGCTGACGTTTTTCCTTCAGGGCATTGACGCCTTCGCGCGATTCTTCCGTATCATAATAAAGTTTTAATGCATACATCCCCATGCCGGCAATTCCTGCCTGATGTGCCGTATCCATATTGAAGCTACGTTTGGCAATCGCGATTGCGGTCGGACTGCGCTGACAGATTTCTTCGGCCCAGGCCTGTACTTCGGCATCGAGTTGATCGGCAGGAACACATTTATTTGCCAGCCCCATTTCAACTGCTTCCTGTCCACTATAACGGCGGCACATATACCAGATTTCACGGGCTTTTTTCTCACCCACAACACGAGCCAGATAAGCTGTGCCATAACCTGGATCTACTGAGCCCATTTTCGGGCCCACCTGACCAAAAATGGCTTTTTCCGAACAAATGGTCAGGTCACAAATGGTGGCCAGAACGTTACCGCCACCAATGGCATAACCTTGTACACGAGCGATCACCGGTTTTGGTACATCACGAATCGCGGTATGCAACTCTTCCATCGGTAGACCAATGGTACCGCGGCCATCATAATTACCATCGTGAGCAGACTGGTCGCCGCCAGTACAGAAAGCACGATTACCGGCGCCAGTCAGTACAATCGCACCCACTTCACGGTCATAGCCGGCCTTGTTTAGGGCCTTGATTAATTCATCACAGGTGGTGCCACGAAAGGCATTCATTTTTTCTGGGCGATTGATGGTGATCCAGGCCACACCGTTTTTCACTTCATATAAAATATCTTCAAAATTCATTGTTATAACTTCCTGTATTTATCTATCTGACCTTATTTTTCGTATTTTCTAGCAATTTTTGCTTAACCACTCATGGTTAAACCACCAGAAACACTGAGTACTTGCCCGGTAATAAAGCTGGCATCTTCACTTAAAAAGAATGCAATCGAAGAAGCTAAATCTTCCGGCTGGCCTAAACGACCAAGTGGAATAGCACGAGTGAAAGCCTCACGTAATTTTTCTGGATTCGATGCACCCTCGGTGACACCTGCCAGTAAGGCTGTATCGGTTGGTCCGGGACAAATCACATTAATTTTGATGTTATGACGAGAATGTTCACGGGCCAGTGTTTTTGAGAATGAAAGCAGTCCGCCCTTACATGCAGCATAAACCGCTTCACCTGAAGAACCGACTCGGGCAGCATCAGAGGCAATGTTGACAATACTGCCAGAATTGCGCTCGACCATACCTTTCAGAACGGCAAAGTGCATATTCAGCATACCGACCAGATTGATCTGAATCAGTTTTTCCCATTCTTGCGGATTCGTTTTGATAAAAGGTTTGAAAATATCCCAACCGGCATTATTGACCAGTCCATCAATCGGCCCAAGCTCGGCTTCTACTTGCTGTACAGCCTGCTCCACAACAGTATTTTGAGTAATGTCACACTGCACAGCCAGGGCCTGGCCATTCTGCTGGTTAATTTCTGCGGCCAGTTTTTCTGCTGCTGCAATATTCATGTCAAAGATCGCAACTTTCGCACCTTCTTCCGCCAGACGGCGGCAGGTTGCTGAACCGATGCCACCTGCGCCACCGGTCACAATTACGACTTTATCCTTCAACCCTTTCATTTAACTCTCCCTGGTATATTTTTATCTGATTCTGATTAACTATTGTTCATATATCGCCTGTTATCACTAAAATAGAATTAGAATATTTTTATGTCAATATATTTACATAAAATAAGTTTATATATTTATTTTATAACTTATTATCAATAACTTATAATTTTAACAAATTAAAGACATTGACACATATCAGCTTTACTCTTAGATTTGCACTATCAATCACAGGCTCATTTTCAGAATAATGCAACCTGAATCGAAAAAACTTTTTATGTTGCTTCATTCAATCAAGCTGACTGAATAAAGAGAAAAAAATCATGATTTCTCAAGTTAATATGGTGCCAGTGTACTTGGGTTCTACATGCGCGCTGCAATCTGGAATTCGATTTATGCGAGTGAGCTCTAAGCTATACTCTTTTTTATTTAAACGTGTTGAGCTGGGTGGCTTATCAAATGAGTGATACTGTGTCAAAAAAATATGATCAATCCTTATACTCTGCCCACAATAGACTTTTTTTCAGGCTGTTTCAGGTGGGGAATACGCTGGATCGCAAATGCTCGAATGAACTGGGAATTTCTCCAGTGCATTGGGCTGTACTGGGAGCCTTGTCTCGGCCGCGGGTAAAATCAGGGATGTCATTTTCTGATTTGACCGAATACCTCGGTGTAAGCCGGCAAAATCTGGACGCAGTTTTAAAACGTCTGGAACGTGATGGTCTGGTTGAACGGATTATCAGTGAGCAAGACAGACGTGCTAAAAATGTCGCGCTGACCAGCGAAGGCTTTAAAACCTGGGATAGTTTGCAGAATGATTTTTTTGATTTTTATGGACAGGCTTTGAACAAGCTGACTTTTGATGATGCCATTACTCTGATTCACCTTCTTAATAAAGTCAATGACGGCCTGAAAAATATTCATTTGCCAAAAGAAATGAATGCAGAATAAAAAATGAGAAGCACGATGCTTCACTTTGATTCATATAAAAATGAGCCCGAGCAGGCTCATTTTTACAGACTTTATGAATAGTTATGCTTTTTGCGGATCATATTGACGGTCCTTGATAAAGATCCCGGATACAGCACCACATAAGAAATATGCACCGCCCATAATCAGGAAGCCCAAACCGATAGAGCCACCACTTGCAGCCGCCCCGATAATTGCAGGTGCAAACATGGCGCCAATACGCCCGGCATTATAAGCACCACCAACCGCAGTACCACGAATCGAGGTTGCAAAGCTTTCGGTCATGTAGGTGGCATTAATCGCATAAGGAATACCGTACAGGAAACCAAAGAAAATCAGCAGATAGGCAATATTGTCAGGGCTATTAAACAGTACAATCACCGGCAGGAAGATCGCTGTGCCAATAGCACCAAAGGCAAAGACAAAACGGCGTCCTAAACGGTCTGCTGCAAAGCCAGCCAGAACCTTGCCGAAAATCATGGCGACATAAGTCCCAATCATATAACCTGCCATCGATTTAAAATCCATATGTAATTCAGATTCTAGATAGGCCGGCATCCAGTTGTTGACGCCGTAATAACCAAACTGTAAAAAGCCAGCGGTTAAAATCCACAGGATAAACATTCTGCGGTTTCTAGGATCGGCAAAAATTTCCTTGGTGGTACTTTTTTTAACAGGTCGATTTGCCGTTACATCTGCAGGCGCATATAAACGTTGCAGTCTGGCCCGCTGCCAAGACTCTGGTTCTGGCACCAGTTTCTGGATAAAAAATGCCATGGCGGCTGGAATAATCGCGACAAAGAACAGCATCCGCCAGCCGTAGTCTGGAATAATCCAGCCAGCAAGCAAGGTCGCCACAATATAACCGACTGTCCAGCCTGCCTGTAAGGTTCCCAAGACTGTTGTCCGATATTCAGTAGGTACATATTCTGCCATCAATGTATTGGCTGCAATATATAAAGCGCCAATTCCGAATGCAGACAGAAAGCGTAATAGCGCGAACTGTTCAAAATTCTGGGTAAAACCCAGTGCCGCAGTCAATGTAGAAAAAATCAGGATGGAAATGACCACGGTGCGTACCCGGCCTAAATGGTCACAGGCCCAACCGCCCATAAATCCGCCAATAGCCATCCCGGCCAAAGTGAAACTTCCCAGTGCTCCTGCCTGTAAATTGCTTAAGCCAAACTCAGCTTTGAGACTGTTCAAGCTAAATGACAGCAATAACATGTCTGCGCCATCGACCAGTAAGGCCAGAAAAGCAAATATAAAGGCAATTTGCTGGGTTCTTTTGGTCGTGGGCTTGATTTTTCCTAATTCTGTTGCGAGATCCGTCATTGTAAATATCCTTGTTATTGCTTATTTCGTATTGATGTTTTAATTGCCATCTTGCACATAGACGGGTTGCTACAAATGCAATCCTGACAATTTTTAGCTCCTGTTTTTCTTGGTTTCTCTGAGAGATTTTCAGATCTCCTTTTATTTTTGCTGTTCCTGTCGAGCCCAATCAAGGTAATTAAGATAAGTTGAATTTTCAACAATATTTGATATTAAGTTTTGTTATACGAAATTAGTTATCGCTAATTTGATTATTAAATCATTTTAAGATATTTTGATATGAGGATTAGAAATTAGATGATATTGAATACAATAAAACAGGGAGTGTAAGGATGGGTGCTTTAACAGGCTTTCGCGTACTGGATTTAAGCCGTATTTTAGCCGGCCCGTGGTGCAGTCAAATTTTGGCCGATTTAGGCGCCGAAGTGATTAAAATTGAAAAACCTAATCACGGGGATGACACGCGAATCTGGGGCCCGCCCTGGCTAAAAAATGACAAGCAGGAAGATACGCATGAATCGGCATATTATCTTTCTGCCAACCGCGGTAAACATTCAGTTGCCGTGGATCTGTCTACGCCTGAAGGTCAAGAGATCATTAAAAAAATTGCCCAGCAAAGTGATGTGGTCATCGAGAATTATAAAGCGGGTTCTCTAAAAAAATATGGTCTGGATTATGAAAGTCTGAGTCAGTTAAATCCGCGTCTGGTGTACTGTTCAATTACCGGCTTTGGTCAGAACGGCCCACGTGCACACGAACCAGGTTATGATTTTATTATTCAGGGCATGGGTGGCATGATGAGCGTCACCGGTGAACGCGATGACTTGCCGGGAGGCGGCCCGCAAAAAGCCGGTCTGGCTTTTGCTGACCTGACCACCGGTTTATATTCTGCAATTGCCATTCAGGCGGCATTATTGTCGCGGGAAAAAACCGGTGAAGGCCAGCATATCGATATGGCACTGCTGGATACCCAGGTGGCTTCCCTCTCCGTTCTGGCAATGAATTATCTGACTTCAGACAAAGTGCCGGGCCGCTTTGGAAATGCGCATGCCAATATTGTGCCTTATCAGGTGTTTAAGGCACAGCAAGGTGAGTTTATTATCGCCTGTGGCAATGACCTGCAATTCAAGGCCTTGTGTCAGGCAGTGGGCTTGGCTGAGGTCGCCGAAGATCCTCGTTTCCTAAAAAATTCAGGACGGGTGATGCATCGTGAAGAGCTGACCACAGTGCTACAGGCACATTTCTATAAGCAACCCGCACAAACCTGGGTGGATCTGATTCATGCAGTCAAAGTTCCGGTTGGTATGATTAATAACCTGAAGCAGACTCTGAAAGAAGAACAGGTATTGGCACGTGAGATGGTCATCCAGATGCCACACACTTTACGTGAAGATTACACCTCGATTGGCTCACCGATTAAACTTTCCAAGACCCCGGTAGAGTATAAAAAAGCGCCACCCTGTTTAGGTGAAGATACCGATGTAGTCTTAAGCCAGTTTTTAAGCCCGGATGAAATAGATGAGCTGAAAAGCAAAAAAGTCATCCAGCAGCGATAAGCTAGCAAGCAATAAAAAAGGAATCTTTATGATTCCTTTTTTATTTTCACCGTAATTAGCCAGATTTTCTATTCTTTTTTAACAGGCTTTGGTATTGGGCTGAACAGTTCGAGGCAGTTCACGACGCAAAATTTTGCCGACCGCAGACTTTGGCAATTCAGATACGAATTCTATATATTTTGGCATTTTATAACTGGTCAGTTGCTGTTTCAGGAAAGCCATGACCTCGTCCTGAGTCAGGTTGGCGTCCTGTTTCACAATAAATGCCTTGGGTACCTGTCCGGATTTTTCATCCTCAATCCCGATCACGGCACATTCCAGTATTTTGGGATGTTTGGACAGTACGCCTTCCAGCTCATTCGGATAGACATTAAAACCGGAAACCAGAATCATGTCCTTTTTACGGTCTAGAATGGTGATATAACCCTGCTCATCCATACAGCCGATATCGCCTGTCAGAAAGAAGCCGTCTTTCGTAAATGCCTGAGCCGTTGCTTCCGGTTGCTGCCAGTAACCCTTCATCACCTGAGGTCCTCGAATGGCGATTTCTCCAGCCTGCTGAAACTCAACCGGCTTGGCCTCATCGTTTAAAATCAGGATTTCAGTTCCTGCCAGTGGCAAACCAATGGTGCCACTAAAGCGTCGGCTCAGCGGTGGATTAAAGGTCGCAGTAGGTGATGTTTCAGAAAGTCCATAACCTTCATAAATCTGGCAGCCTGTGATTTCATGCCATAACTCGGCAGTGCTTTTTAAAATAGACGATCCACCACCTGTGGTGGTTTTAAGACGTGAATGATCCAGCTCACGAAATCGAGGATGATGTCCCAGCGCGTTAAACATGGTATTCACGCCCGGAAAAACAGTCGGTGGGTGTTTCTGATATTGATCCAGCAAAGCATCCAGATCTCTCGGGTTCGGAATCAGGACATTGGCGAAACCGCGACTCAAACCATAACTGAACAGGCAGATAGTAAAACCATAAATGTGATACAGCGGTAAGGCACAGAACACATATTCATCTTCGGTAGCATAGCGATCTCCGAAATGACTGATAAAGACCGTACTGTTCTGCGCGATATTAAAAAGAATATTGCGATGGCTCAGTTCAGCACCTTTGGATACACCCGTTGTTCCACCGGTATATTGCAGAATGACCGTATCTTTCTGATGCTGTACAGGCGTCTTGAAATCGATCGTTTCGACTTGATCAATCGCCTGTTTAAAGTCAAAAAACCGTTTATCTGGATATTCTGCAGCCTGACGAGAAACTGTCACGGGCTGATCCTGAATAAAATCCATCGGATGCGTTGAAATCACATATTTGAGTGCAGGACATTCATCTAGTGCTGTTAATTGCTCCAAAGTCTGTCCCAGAATAATCAAGGCTTCTGCCCCTGAATCCTGTAGCTGATGATACAGCTCGCGCTGAGTGTACATCGGATTGACATTGACCAGCACATAACCGGCACGAATAATGGCAAAGGTCGCAATCGGGTACTGAATAATATTCGGCAACATTACTGCAATACGGCCACCAGCTGCCAGCCCCAACTCCTGCAAATAGGTGGCGAATTTCTGGCTATATACGTCGATGTCTTTATAGCTGAACTTGCGATTCCGATAGATAAATGCAGTTTTATCCTGAAATTTAACTAAATTATCAGCAATCGTCATGCTCAGGGTTTTCTCGGGATCTGGCCGGGTAAATTCCGGATTGATATTCCACTTTTTATATTCTTCCATCCATAGCTGATTTTTCATTACAGCACTCCTATCTTTGCTTTAAATTTATTTCGTATTGTTAAAACTCTAAGGTTTCAATTTTCCTAGCAGGCTTTTACACCAGTTTTTGCTGCATTTGCTCCAGATACTGGTAGTGATAACCGCTACGAATAAAATGCTGATTTTTATTTCTGAATGAATGCGCATAATCTGGCCAGACCAGAGTCAACTTGCGGCTGACCGGATCCAGATACCAGCTTTTACAGCTTTCCGATAGCCAGACACTGCCTTGAGACAGTTGCTGCAGCTCCTGCATATAACTATTTTCAGCATGCTGATCAGCCTCGAAAACCTGAATCTGATTCAGCTCAAAAAATTGCAAGGCATCCAGCACCAGATCAAATTGGGTTTCCAGAAAATAAAGCGCTGAATTATGACCACTGCCGGTATTGGGTCCATTCAGGATGAACAGGTTTGGAAAATTATGTACGGTCGTTGACTGATAGCCCTGCATGCCGCTAGACCATTGTTGTTCCAGACTTAGGCCATGTTTACCGACGACCTTTGCCGCATAAGGTGGACGTGCTGCTTCAAACCCAGTGGCAAATACAATGATATCTGCAGGAAATTCATGGCCGGATTTGCTTATTACGCCATCTTGGCTTACTTCTGCCAAGGCCGAGTCTTCAAGCGTGACATGCGCTTTTAAAAAGGTTGGATAATAATCATTAGAGAGCAATAAGCGCTTGCAACCCGGCTCATAATGCGGAGTGAGTTTATGCTGTAACTCAGGGTCTGAAATCTGATGTTTTAAAAATTGCAGACAATTTTTCTTGACCCGCTCGATCTGGCTTTTCAGATTACGACGCTGGGCAAAATTGTATTCATTGCCCCAGAACAACGAGTGTCTGAGTGCTGACATACTGTCCGGATCTTTGCGGAAAAGCTGTTTTTCTGACTCAGAATAAGCCCGGTCTGGCCGCGGTAATATATATGGCGCACTACGTTGCAAGACGGTCAGGCTTTTGGCCATTTTGGCAATTTCCGGCACAAGCTGAACTGCTGAAGCTCCAGAACCGACCACAACCACGCGCCGATTATCCAGATTCAGCTGATGATTCCAGCGCGCGGAATGCATGACCTGGCCCTGAAATTCTGCCAGACTCGGAATTTGCGGGAGATGTTCATCCGCAAGATGTCCGGTTGCTGTGATTAAAATTTCTGCCTGATACAGACCTTGAGAAGTCTGAATTTCCCAGATACGTGCTTTGGCATTCCAGCTAGCTTTTTCCAGTTGAGTTTGAAAGTCGATATGTGGCCGGATATTTTCCTGATCACAGCACTGGATTAAATAACGCTGAATTTCTGCTCCTTGCGGAAAGACACGCGACCAGTCCGGATTTTTAATAAAAGAAAAAGAATATAAATGAGATGGCACATCACAGGCGACACCGGGATAGGTATTATCACGCCATGTTCCACCGACTTCTGCGGCACGTTCAATGATTTTAAAGTCGTGAATGCCCTGCTGTTTCAGACGGATTGCCATGCCCAAACCACCGAAACCGCTGCCTACGATTAAAATCTTGCTGCGCTGTACTGGAGCTTGCATTATTTTTCTCCTGTTTTAAGGCATCGACGGCTGGATTTTTTGATTTGCCGGATACTGCTGTGGATGCTGGCTAAACTGGTTCACCAGTTGCAGCACTTCTGCAGGCGCTTCGATATACAGTGCGTGTCCCGACGCAATTTCGATATAACGACTGTCCTGTATTGAGGCAAACAGCAGCTTTGCTTGAGCCAGAGGTATCATGCGGTCTTCATGGCAAGCGACGATTAAGGTCTCCGCACAAATGTCCGGCAAGATCGAGGTAATATCAATGCGATAATTCAGTTCACGTTGTTTGGCTGCATCTTGGGAAGGTTTAACAAAGCGTGCCAGATCAAGCACCTGTTGTTCGCTACGGGCACATAGATAATCATCGCTATACAGGCAATAATTGACAAAATGCGGCAAGGCAGCGGATTGTTCATTAAATAACTGTTGCCAGATGCTTGTCCGCAGTTGCTGCACCGAGCTGGTCTTTGCCCAACCGGCTAACAGAATCAAGCGCGCTACGCGCTGTTTGAGACTCGCGGCGACTTGTGCAGCAATCACGGCACCGAGTGAATAACCTACGACTGTAATAGTTTCATCTTCTGCAACTGCATGCTGAATCAGTGCTTCGACCTGCTGACTGAAATCGCTAATCGCCAGATCAGCTTTATCAGGTGTGTGCAAATCAATTGATAACACCCGCTGATGCATGCCCAGCATCGGAAAAATATAACTAAAATGCTTGTCGGTATTTCCACCTGTGCCATGAATCAGAATAATGCTGGGAAATGCAGAACGCTGTCCGACTTCGTGATAGTTAAGTTGCAAATCAGCATAAGGAAACTGTCGAGTAATCACGTCTAAATCCATATAGACTCCTGATCTTGTTGTTTTATAGTCTGTTCAACCGCAGAGAAAAAAACTGATATTGAATACAGTTGAGATGCAAAACGGGTTATTAAAAAAAGACCCACGATCAAGAGAGGCGATCGTGGGTCAAAAGGTTTAATCGAATTTGAACTCTTCAGCTTCAAGCAGGAACAGGCTTTCACCACCCGCTAGAATATTGGCAGTATGCGTTGCAGTTCTTGGTAAAATCCGTGCAAAGAAGAATTGTGCAGTTTTGATTTTTGCTGCATAGAACGGATCGGTATGACCTTGTTCAATTTTCTGCTGTGCCGTAATCGCCATTTTTAGCCATAAATAAGCCGACACCACATAACCGGAGAAATATAAATAATCGACTGAGGCCGCACCAATTTCATTGACAGACTGCTGAGCCTGCTCCTGAATGGTTCTGGTTAATTCCAGCCATTGTTCAGTCAACTGGCTGACTTGTGCAACTTGCTGGCTAAACTGGGCATGTCGTTGATGTTCTTCTACAAAGCCTTGAATTTCCTCGGTTAATGCGGTCAACAGACCCAATTTTGAACCTAGAACTTTACGCGCCAGCAAGTCAATGGACTGAATTTCAGTGGTTCCTTCATAGAGGCTGGCAATACGTGCATCACGGGCAATCTGTTCCATGCCATGTTCAGCAATATAACCGTGACCACCGAAAACCTGCATACCATGTTTAGCCGCTTCTATGCCGGTTTCAGTCATTAATGCTTTGGCAATTGGGGTTAATAATGCCAGACGGTCTTCAGCTGCTTTCTTTTCTTCCGGGCTGTCAGTGGCTTCAGCGATATCGGCATAGGTCGCCAGATAATATGCAAGTGCACGTGAACCTTCTGCAAACACCTTTTGAGTCAGCAGCATGTTACGTACTGCCGGATGCACGATAATCGGATCTGCAGGCTGGCCTGGCACTTTTGCACCTTCAAGAGAACGCATCGCCAGACGGTCTTTGGCATAAGCCAATGCCCCCTGATAAGAAGATTCTGCTGCTGCCAAGCCTTGAATAGCTGTACCGATACGTGCCGAGTTCATAAAGGTAAACATGCAGTTCAGACCGCGATTTTCAGGCCCAATCAGGAAACCTTTGGCATTATCAAAATTCAGCACACAGGTCGCATTGCCGTGAATGCCCATCTTGTGTTCAATGGCGCTACACACCACACCATTACGGGAAGCCACATTACCTGCTTCATCCAGATTGTATTTCGGCACAATAAACAGCGAAATACCTTTGGTTCCCGCAGGTGCATCTGGCAAACGTGCCAGTACGATATGCACGATATTTTCAGCCAGGTCATGTTCACCGGCTGAGATAAAGATTTTCTCACCGCTGATGCTATAGCTACCGTCTTCATTTGGCACAGCTTTGGTACGAATCAGGCCAAGATCAGAGCCGGCATGAGATTCAGTCAAGCACATGGTTCCAGTCCAGCGGCCTGCAATTAAAGGTACCAGGAATTTCTGTTTCTGTTCATCGCTACCGTGGTGCTCTAAAGTACGCATGGCACCATGGGACAGGCCTGGGTACATGCCCCAAGACCAGTTCGTTGCGGTAATAATTTCAGAAATGGCAATACGGTATAAGGTCGGGAAGCCCTGACCGCCATATGCTTCGTCACCAGTTAATGAGGTAAAGCCGAGTTCTACATATTTGTCATAAGCTGCTTTAAACCCATCCGGGGTGGTTACGACGCCATCCTGCAAACGGCAACCCTGCTGGTCGCCTGTCGCATTAATCGGTAGAAGTTCGTTTTGGCAAAAGTCCGCAGCGACTTCCAGATATTGCTCCATAATATCCATAGAAACCTTGTCTGCGAATTTTGCATAGCCCTGATATTTCTGTTCAACGTTTAACAGGTCTTTCAGGACAAACTTCATGTCTTTTAATGGCGCAATATAATTTCTCATCGTAATTCCCTTGTATGAGTTCTAATTTGTATATTTATGACAATTAATTTCATAATACGAAATTATGTTTTAAATCCACTATAATATAATTTAAAGAATAAAATCTAGTCATTCGATGAAATTTCCCATTTAAAAATAAAAAATATACAGGATGAAAAAAGCCATTCATGGTGGAATGGCTTTTCTATTCAGCGACTTCACTAAAGTTGATTAACGTGGAAAAAATTGAGCTAAACGTTGCTGAACAATCTGCTCTGCCTCCTGCATGATATTTTCGATCAGCGCCTGACAAGTCGGAATGTCATGAATCAATCCCATCACTTGACCTGCAGTCAGTACACCAGCATCAATATCGCCATTTTCTAAAGCGAGCTTGCCTTTTAAACCGCTGACATAGGGACGAATCTGTTCAAATTGCAGGTTTGGATCTTCACTCATTTTCACCACAAGATCAGATACCGCATTTTTGGCAACACGGGCAGTATTCCTGAACTGTCGATACAGCAGATGTGTCGCCCTTTCATCATTATCGACATAGAACTGTTTGATGTTTGAATGGATCGGCGCTTCCTTAGTGGCACAAAAGCGTGTACCCATATTGATGCCTTCAGCACCTAAAGCCAAAGCTGCGACCAGACCACGGCCATCAGCAAAACCGCCACTGGCCACAATCGGCACAGTAAGCTGATCCGCAGCGGCAGGAATTAAAATCAGGCCAGGAATATCGTCTTCACCCGGATGGCCCGCACATTCAAAACCATCAATCGAAATGATATCCGCACCGATTCTTTGTGCTGAAAGCGCATGACGGACGGAAGTACATTTATGAATGACAATAATGCCGTGTTGCTTAAACGCCTCAATATGTTCATGTGGCTTGTTGCCTGCTGTTTCTACGATTTTGATACCGCTTTCAATGATCGCCTGTCGGTATTCTGCATATGGCGGCGGATTCACAGCGGGCAATAAAGTCAGATTGACCGCAAAAGGCTGATCGGTCATTTCTCGGCAGCGTGCAATTTCCTTGACCAAGGCTTCAGGCGTCGGTTGAGTCAATGCCGTTAATGTTCCCAAGCCACCTGCATTAGATACGGCACTGGCCATTTCTGCGGTACCGACCCACATCATGCCGCCCTGAATAATTGGATAGCGAATGCCTAAAAGCTCGGTAATACGGGTCTGAATTTTCATAAATGCTCTCCTTAGCATCCGGTAAATTGTGCAGGGCGTTTTTCGACAAAAGCCTGGACACCTTCTTTATAGTCCTGACTGCTCAGAGCCAGATATTGCAGGTTTTGTTCCAGCTCCAGTTGCTGGTCTATGTTATTTTCAGCACTGCGTTGCAAGGCCTGTTTGGTTAAAGCCAGCGCATAAGTCGGCTGTTGAGATAATCGGTGTGCAATGTCGTCGATATAAGCATCAAATTCTGTATCTGGAAGCATTTTCCAGATCATGCCCATTTCAGCGGCCTCTTTGGCATGCACCGGTTCCCCCAGAAAAGTAAGTGCCATGGCACGTGCATAACCGATTAAACGTGGCAACATCCAGGTGCCACCGGCATCAGGAATCAAGCCAATTTTAGAAAAGGCCTGAATAAATCGGGCACTTTCCTTGGCAATGACCAGATCACAGGCCAGCGCGATATTGGCACCTGCACCAGCAGCCACACCATTCACTGCTGCGATTACCGGTTTGGGACTCTGGCGGATCAGATTAATCAAGGGATTATAGTATTTGGCCAGCGAGCCTTGCGGTGGCAAAGGCACATTGCCGAGCTGTCCAGCACGTTCTTTTAAATCCTGTCCCGCTGAAAATGCCCGGCCATTACCGCGAATCACAATTACCCGAATATTCGGATCTGTATTCCAGTTTTTCAGCACCTGTTGCACTTCCTCATGCATTTGCTGGTTAAAACTGTTGAGTGAATCCGCGCGGTTAAAGCTTAAGGTTGCGACGCCTTGCTGAACCTGAGTTTGAATCGTTTTCCACATCATCAATTTCCTTATTTTTCCGGTATCCCTACAATTAATAGCCTTTATTAACATCTACCTGATGGCATAAATCCAGCCCGAGATTTAAACGTCGGTCATTTTCTAGAATCTGTTCCACCACCACAGACATGGGTGCATGTGAGGCAACATGTGGTGTAACAACGATCTTTTCATGCTGCCAGAATGGATGTTCAGCAGCTAATGGCTCCTGTTCAAATACATCGACAATTGCACCACGTAACTGGCTGGAATCTAATGCATTTAATAAATCTTGCTCAATTAAATGCTGACCCCTCCCGACATGAATTAATGCCGCCTGCTCAGGCAACCGCTGAAATAATTCAGCAGAAAGAATGCCGGTATTTTCTTCAGTGAGTGGCAGCAGGTTAATCAGAATCTGACTTTGAGCCAGGAATTCGGAAAGCTGTTCTTGGCCTACATAGCTTTTAACTTGATTAATGTCTTTTGGGGAATTCGACCAACCAGAGACTTGATAGCCCATGTCTGCGAAACGTTCTGCTACGTATCCACCCATATGCCCCAGTCCCATAATTCCGATCTGGATATGATGGCTATAACTTTGACGATACTGTTTCCATAGCTGCTGCTTTTGCTGCTGGATCATGCAGTCAAAATAACGCTGGAAATACAGCACGCCCCAGAGCAGGTAATCAAGCATGCCTTTTTGATGATGTGGATCCAGTACCCGGCAGACTGACTGGTCAGCTCTAATCTCGTTTAAATTTAAATGTTCGACCCCTGCAGCAATCGAATGAATTAGACCAAGTTCTGGAAGTTGCCGAAGTTTTTCCAGATCTGGAAACCACGAAGCTGCTGTGGTCGCCTGTTCAGCTTCCGGGCTGTCCACTGTACAGAAACTGCCAGCAGGCGCATATTTCTGAAAAGACTTGACCAGAATCGCCTCAATATTCGGCACAGTACTGGAAATCACAATCATGATGCATACTCCGTATATTGATGCTCAATCAGGGATAATGCAGCCTGCCAGGCACGCTGTAAAATCGGTTCAACTAAAGGACTGGCGAACTGCTTGGCAGTTTTAATTCGGACTTCTTCTGCTGGATAATGCAATTCAGCACCACCGCTTAAGGCCTTCACCTGTGCCTGACAGGCACGCTCCAGAAAATAGATTTCATGAAAGGCCCGTGCAATCGTTTCGCCAGCCGTTAAAAGTCCGTGATTGCGCAAAATCATGGCGCGATGGCTGCCCAGGTCCTGAATCAGGCGTTCCTGTTCATCTGTTGACAATGCAACGCCCTCATATTCGTGATAGGCCACCTGCTGATAAAATTTCAAAGCATGCTGGGAAATGGGAAGAAGTCCGTGTTTCTGTGCAGAAACTGCTATGCCATCTGCGGTATGCGTATGAATGACACAGTTCAGATGAGCATGTGCTTCATGAATTGCAGAGTGGATGACGAAGCCCGCCATATTCACCGGCTTGTCCTGTTCATAGCTTTCTACAACCTGCCCTTCATGATTAATCTTCACCAGCGTTGAAGCACACATTTTTTCAAAAGCGACACCATACTGATTAATCAGAAAACAGTCAGGTTGATCGGGAACTCTTAAACTGATGTGAGTATCGATCAGGTCCGTCATCCGGTAATGCGCAATAATGCGATAAAGCGCTGCGAGTTCACAACGTGCCTGCCATTCAGCATCTGTGACGAGATTTTTTATTGTCATCGTTCCATCCTGGAAAAATATAGCATTTCGATCACTATCTGTTATATCATAATTCTATAAAAACAGAATATTATTTCATAAGACGAAATAAACCATTACAAGGAGTTGATATGCCCACATCACAATTAAATGGACTTGAATATCTCACCGCAATTAAAAATGGGGAAATTTCCAGTTCAGCCATGAGTGAAATTATTCCCATGCGTTTGACCTTAGTACGCGAAAACTATGTGGAATATGAAGTGCGTCCTGATCATCGCCATTACAATTTACAAGGCGGAATTCATGGCGGCTTTTGTGCAACGGTTCTAGATAGTGCGACTGGCGCTGCCGTGCATACGACAGTAGATGCAGGTGTCAGTTTCTCAACAATTGACCTGAATGTAAAAATGCTGAAAGCAATGAAAAGCGGCGAAACCTATACAGCTATTGGTGAAATTATCCGGATCGGACGCAATGTACTGACCTCAGAAGGCCGAATTATCGATAAAGAAGGTAAAGTTTATGCCTTTGGGTCGGCAACATTATTAGTCACTGGTCGTAAGTAATCATTACACTGACGTAGTCAATCCCTGCTCAGGCAGGGATTTTTATTTTAAAAGAAAAATCTCAATAAAAAATGCCATGCATATCATATATACATAGCATTAAGGCTATGACTAAAGCTGTGATGCAGCTTCAGGGTTTTCAATTACCATCGCCAGGCCTTGACCCAGACCGATACATAGACTGATCACGGCATATTTTTTACCAGTACGCTGTAAGTGACGTGCAACAGTTAAAGCCAAACGCGCACCCGAACAGCCCAGTGGATGACCAATGGCAATTGCACCACCATTTGGATTAACACGCGGATCATCCAAAGCGACATCCAGACCTTTCAGGCAAGATAATACCTGACTGGCAAAGGCTTCATTAATCTCGATGATATCCATATCGTCTAGCGTCAAACCCGCACGCTGTACTGCCTTTTTAATCGCTTCAATTGGGCCTGCTCCCATGATGCGTGGCTCAATGCCAGCGGCTGCAGAAGACAGAATACGAGCTAAAGGTTTTAAGCCATACTGTTCCTGCACTTTTTCACTGCCGATAATCAGTGCTGCAGCGCCGTCATTGATTCCTGATGCATTACCTGCTGTTACTACACCACCTTCAAATAGCGGTTTTAACTTGGATAAAGCTTCAAATGTTGAAGATGCACGTGGATGCTCATCCTCAGTAATTTGTTTAGGCGGCAATTTGCGTCCTTGAGAAACTTCAATCGGGGTAATTTCACCTTCAAAGAAACCTGATTCTTTCGCTACCTGATATTTTGCCTGTGATGCAGCGGCAAAGGTATCAGCCTGTTCACGGCTAATACCGAATTCTTCAGCCACGTTATCACCTGTTTCAGGCATACTGTGCGCGCCAAACTGATCCGTAAATTTACGGTTCGGGAAACGGGTACCAATCGTGGTGTCATAAATTTTGGCATCACGTGAATAAGCACTTTCTGCTTTGCCCATCACAAAAGGCGCGCGGGTCATACTTTCTACGCCACCAGCAATGTACAACTCGCCTTCGCCTGCAGTGATGGCACGTGCCGAATCAATCACAGCACCGAGACCTGATGCACATAAGCGGTTTACCGTCTGCCCCGGAACTGTTACCGGCATACCCGCTAACAATGCTGCAAAACGTGCCACATTACGGCTGTCTTCACCGGCCTGGTTGGTACTACCAAAGATTACATCTTCTACGTCTTCTGCCGGGATACCGGTTTTTTCCAGCAGGTTTTTAATGACTGTAGCTGCTAGATCATCTGGACGTACACTTGCCAGACTTCCGGCATGGCGACCGATTGGTGAACGTAAACCATCATAAATATATGCATTTAACATGAGTGTTATTCCTTTAACTTTTTAATTAATGTGTTGTATGAACAAGAGGCAGACCAAGCTGAACACGGCGACGCAACCAAGGACTTGGACGGTAACGCTGGTCACGGGTAATCGCAGTCATGCTATCCAGAATTTTCAGGATTTTTTCAGCACCCAGCACATCCCCCCATTCAATTGGGCCATATGGATAACCAAGGCCTAATTTCACCGCGATATTGATATCTTCCACCGTTGCAACGCCTTGCTGGGCAATATCACAGCCGAGATTCACAATCATCGCCAAAGCACGTTGAGCCACAAAGCCGACGCTTTCCTGAATTACGCTGGCGGTCACACCATCCAGATTGAAAATTGATTGGGCTGCTTTTACCAGCTCAGGTTGGGTCACAAAAGTTGGCATCAAGGTACGGTGTTTATGCAGACCATATAGCAGATCGATGCACACCACTTGCTGAGGTGCCACCTGATAACGGACAGCGGCTGATGTTGCATCTTCACCATAGGTGGCAATCAGGATTAAAGCCTCTGCTGAAGGTGTCTCAGTTTGCTCAATCTGGATATTGAACTGTTGCAGATATTGCTCAAGTGCCTGACGGTCTTCATCATATTCGGTGCCTAGCCAGACTGATGGATATTGACTTAACTTTTCAACCAATGCTGGAGCAACATCACCTTCTTTGCTACCCGAAGTGTAATCATAGAAACCTTTACCGGTTTTACGACCTAACTGCTTGGCAATAAAACGCTGACGGGTAATCACGCTTGGACGGTAACGTGCTTCTTCATAATACTGATGATAAATCGATTCACTCACCGGATGCGAGACATCCATACCGGTCAGATCACCTAATTCAAACGGCCCCATCTTGAAACCGATTCCGTCACGGTAGATCCTGTCAATATCATAAAATGGTGTGACATTTTCATTCAGAATTGCATAGGCTTCGCTACCAAAGGCACGGCCGGCATGGTTAATGATAAACCCTGGAGTATCTTTAGCTTTGACCGGACGATGACCCATTTTTGTAGAAAGCTGGGTTAATGCTTCAATAATGTCAGCACGGGTATTAAAGCCTTCAATCACTTCGACCACTTTCATGAGTGGGACCGGATTAAAGAAGTGATAACCGGCAACACGTTCTGGCTGCTCACAGTTGGCAGCGATTGCACTGATCGACAATGAAGAGGTATTAGATGCCAGAATCGCCTCTGGTTTTATCATTCCTTCCAGTTGCTGCATCAGTTTTTGCTTGATTTCCAGATTTTCAATAATCGCTTCAACAATCAAGTCACAATCTTTCAGGTCTTCTAGCTGCTGGGCAGTCGACAGATGAGCAATATCTTCAGCGGCTTTTTCATGGCTGAATTTACCTTTATCTGCCAAGGTATTTAATGTTTTGGCCAGTTTATCCTGTGCCTGTTCGGCTGCCCCTTCTTTGGCATCAAACAGTACCACATCATGACCAGACTGAATCGCGATCTGGGCAATACCTGCACCCATCGTACCCACGCCAATAATGCCGATTTTCTGAATCTGAATACTCATGCTTATCGTCCCTGATAATTCGGTTTACGTTTTTCAATAAAGGCCTGCATGCCTTCTTTTTGATCTTCGGATGAGAACAGTATCTGGAAAGACTTACGTTCCAGGGTAAGTCCGGCATTAAGCGGCACATCTTCAGCCAATAAAGCCACTTCCTTGATTTGCTCTAGAGCAATTGGCGGCATTTTCGCTAGGCCTTCCGCCATCTTGATAGCTGTAGCAAGGGTTTCACTGTCTTCAGTCACCTGGGACACCAGACCAATTTGATAGGCTTCCGGTGCAGGCACCAGACAACCGGTCATGATCATGCGCATGGCATGAAATTTGCCCACTGCACGGAATAAACGCTGGGTACCACCGGCACCCGGCATAACACCCACTTTTACTTCAGGCTGACCAAACTGGGCACTTTTCCCGGCAATAATAATGTCCGCATGCATGGCCAGTTCACAGCCACCACCGAGCGCATAACCATTAACTGCTGCAATTACCGGTTTTGAGCACTGTGCTATTGCCTGCCAATAACGTTCAGTCCGACGCTGCATCATTTGAATGGTTTCTGCATTGGCCAGTTCTTTAAGATCGGCTCCTGCTGCAAAATCTGTTTCACCACCGGTAAGAATAATGGCACGAACATTTTCATCGTCATTCAGTTGCAAAAAAGCCGCCGCAAGT
Organism: Acinetobacter sp. YH12208; assembly: GCF_013418055.1. NCBI lineage: Bacteria > Pseudomonadati > Pseudomonadota > Gammaproteobacteria > Moraxellales > Moraxellaceae > Acinetobacter > Acinetobacter sp. YH12208. The sequence goes on along the minus strand of NZ_VPCT01000004.1, from coordinate 172,911 downwards.
TTCTGGCGAACTTCTGTATTCAGGGCATTTTTCGCTTCTGGTCGATGAATTTTAACCATCGCTACATGTGCTGAAACTTGTTCTACTTGAACTACCTGTTCCATTAAAATCTCCATTTATTTTGTATAGCGAAATTTTATTTTATATAAAACTAAGGTTTCTCAAGCTATAAATCAAGGATTTTTAACTCCAGAATGCAAAAAAGTTATTTTTTACTAAAAATAGAGTAAAAACTCTTGTTCATCTGGTTATTTTATGATTAATTGATTTCGCAATACGGAATTAAGTATTTTAAATGCAATCTGATTATTCATTTCAATGAATAATCGCCATAAGGCAGAACTTAAAATTAATTTACGAAATCAAATTTTCCAGCAATGAGATGATTTTGATTTAGCGTAAAGCGTGAAAAATCGAATGTAGCCTGATAAAAAATGCAGCGGCTGTTGTGTGCAGAGCGAGTCTGTTAAATCAGGAAAACTATGTTTCCGTGAGGAAGAAAAATGGATTTAGCGGTAGCAGAGGAAATGCTACTTTGAATATATAGAGGATATAAGAATGACAAGCGATACCATCGTAACAGGAGACAATAAAACCGATGTCTCCTCCACGGATACCATTAAACAGGCACCAAAACGTCTTTGGATGACGGCTTTTGTCTTTGCTTTTCTGATTTTGCTCTGTGACGGTGCAGATATCGGGATTCTGGCTTTCAGTCTGACCAGTCTGAAAGCTGAATGGGGCCTGACTTCTGTACAGGCGGGTGCCTTGGGAAGTTATTCTCTTTTAGGTATGGGGATCGGAGGCTTTATTGGTGGATGGGCATGCGACAAATTTGGACGTGTCCGTGTCATTGTACTGGCCACCATCGCCTTCTCGATCTTATCCGCCTACTCAGGTTTTGCACAGTCTTATACTGAATTTGCAATTTTACGTACTCTTTCTTGCTTGGGTTTAGGCTGTTTATATATTGCCTGTAATACTCTGATGTCAGAATACGTACCGACCAAATACCGTACTACTGTACTGGCAACATTGATGACTGGTTTCACTTTAGGTTCATTGGTGATTACCATGATTTCAGGCTGGATTATTCCTGAGTTCGGCTGGCGTATGCTGTACTGGATCACAATTGCTCCATTAGCTTTGGGTATCCTGATGCACTTTATGGTGCCAGAGCCAGAATCATGGAAACGTGTCCGTGAAATGAAAAGAACTGGTCAGATTGTGGATAACGATACCAAAAAAGGTAATCCATACATCACCATTCTTAAAGATAAAACTCATGGCAAGATGTTCATCTTGTGGTCTTTCAGCTCCGGTTTCCTGTTATTTGGTTACTTCGGTGTAAGTAACTGGTTGCCAAGTTATCTTGAAGCTGAATTAGGCATTAAGTTTAAAGAAATGGCACTGTATATGGTGGGTACATTCATCACCATGATTTTTGCCAAAATCATTGCAGGTTATGTTGCTGATAAAATTGGTCGCCGTATTGTGTTTGCTTTCGGCACCATGGGAACAGCGCTATTTATCCCTGTCGTGGTGTATATGCATAATGCCGATAACATTGGCGTACTGATGCTAATCTTCGGCTTCCTGTACGGTATTCCATATGCCATCAATGCAACCTATCTAACCGAAAGTTTCCCGACCGGTGTTCGTGGTACAGCGGTGGGCGGTGCATTCAATATTGGTCGTATCGGTGCAATCTTTGCGCCAATTACGATTGGTTATCTGGCGATGCATGGTTCGATCGGTACAGGTCTGTTGGTAATGGGTGCAGCATATTTCCTATGCGGTTTGATTCCTGCCCTGTTTATTAAAGACCGTTTATACGATCCGCAAAAAGCAGAATAAACCCTACTTCGGAAGGCAGGTCAAATCGCTGCCTTCCTCACTTCAAATATTTACAACACGTCAGTATAGAAAGGTCTCCTTTCATTCAGGATTAAAAATTTCTTTAGGGATTAAGAAATGAAAAAATTAGTTTTAGCGACATTATGTGGTATTGCTTCAGCACAGGCATTTTCAGCAGAAGCTTCTGAAGACCGTATGCAATTTCTTGAGTCACAGTTAAAGCAAATCCAGGCAGAACTAGAACAACAAAAAGCCGCGCAACTTGCATTAAAGAACCAGCAGGAACAAGCCAAAGCGCAAGACTCTAAAACGCTGAGTTCAATGGTAGATAATGTCGATGTTTATGGCTTGATCCGCTTTGATGGTGCAGTCGATTTCAAAAGTACTACTGAAGCCCGTGGCCGTACCATTAACCAGATTAATAAAGTACCTTTTACTGAACCGGATTCTGTACGTTCCGATTTTACTGCGGCTGCCAGCCGGATTGGTTTCCTGGCCAAAGATCTAGGAGGCAATCCGAATGTTTCTGCTCGTTTAGAAGCCGACTTCTGGACCAACAATGGTAAAGGCGATGGTGGATTACGTATCCGTCATGCACACTTAAAATACTATAACTGGACGTTTGGTCAGGCCTGGTCATTGATGTCAACACCAGAGATTAGCACTGAAGCTGTCGACTACAGCTTGTTCCTGGGTGGATCAGTCTTACGTACACCTCAGGTGAGCTATGCTTTCAAACTTGATCCGGAAAATACCTGGAATGTCGGTCTGGAGTACATGGCCGGTGGCGATCGTTCTTCTGCCTTACCTGCCTTAAGCACTAAATATGTTCATCAATCAGGCCCTCTTCATTTATTAGCTCAAGGCTTTGTCAATCAAAAGCAAGCGCAAACAGATACAGGTGATATTGAAAAAGTTGGCTGGGGTGTGGGCGTTGGTGGACGTTACCGTTTAGATGATCAAAACTCAATTCAGGGGAACTATTTCCATATGGTCGGTGATCAGCGTATTGCAGCTTTCTTGACTCAAGGTTCAACAACCGATGGTGCTGCCTGGGGTGGCGATTATTCAGTCGATCCAATCAATAATGAACTTTTATTGAATGAGTTCAATAGTATAAATATTGGCTTCACGCATAAATTTACGCCGAAACTACGTAGTAGTATTAATGCCAGCGTGGTTGATTTTGATGATTCTAGCGATTATGCCAAAGCCAATCCGGAAACCAATAAGCGCTTAACCGACTATGTGGCTAACGTGATCTATTCTCCTGTTCCAAAGATTAATTTGGGTGCAGAATATCATCATGGCAAGCGTGAAACCTTTGACAATAAGGAAGCAGATATTTCGCGTATCAACCTCTCTGCCAACTATAGTTTTTAAAGCCTCAGGAGACAAGGATGTCAGCCCAAGGGCAAATTTCACGCCGTTTCATGTTCATGATGGCAATGACCTGCGCACTCTGCGCAGGTTGTAACTATTTTAACCAGCCCTTGATTTATTCTATTGCAGAGGATCTGCAGATCAGTGTGGCTCAGTCTGGCTGGACTGTAGTACTGACCCAGATTGGCTATGCCACCGGATTATTTTTGTTTGTCCCTTTGGGTGACTTGTTCGAAAAACGGTTGTATATCTGCAGTTTGATGTTCTGTACCGGATTGGCGCTTATTGGGCTTTCAGCCAGTACCAATCTGCATATGTTGTATGGCTTTACCCTGCTCGCCTCTTTTTGTTCGATCACCACCCAGATTCTGATTCCTTTTGCCGCCAGCCTGTCGCAGCGTGATAAAAGTGCCGAAGTCGTTGGCCTACTCATGAGTGGTGTTCTGGTGGGTATTCTGTTTGCCCGTACCGTGGCCGGACTGATTTCTACTTTATGGTCCTGGCATGCGGTGTACTTGTTTAGTGGTTGTGCAATTCTTCTGCTGAGTCTGGCCATGTGGTTCCAGTTACCAAGCGCTAAGAGCCAGTTGCAGATGAATATATTGCAAATTTATCGCTCACTATTTACCTTTGCACGCACAGAACCCATGCTGATCCGGCGTAGTATGATCGGAGGTTTGGGTTTTGGCATGCTGAGTATTATCTTTACTACCATGACTTTTATTCTGGCTGAAGCACCTTATCATTTTAATGATTTCCAGATTGGCCTCATGGGCATTGTGGGGGTGGTCGGCATCTGGTCCTCTCAGTGGACCGGTAAAATGATTGGCAGGCATCGGGAAAAATGGATTGCGCATCTGGCTACGTGCGGACTGATTCTGGCCTGGATTCCTTTATTCTTTGCCCAGAATTATTTATGGATTTATATCTTGGGCTTAATTCTGGCTTATTTTGGAATTTCCTGTTTGCATGTCTTGAACCAGAATCTGGTCTATCGAATTTCAATGCAGGCTCGCTCGCGGATTAATGCCATCTATATGACCTGTTATTTTTCAGGTGCCGGTCTGGGTGCATTTTTATCGCTGCATTTATGGAAAAGCTATGGCTGGTCTGCCTGCGTCATTTTAGGTTTTATTTTTGCCGTGTTGATCTTTTTGATTAACTATTATGATTTAAACCAAGAAAGAAATTTAGCCAATATTCAGCCTGAGCCTTAGATACTGTTAAAAACCTTTGGGGTTAAAAGCTTATTTTTTTATCCCGCTTTCTGTACCGAGCATAAATTATAGAGATGATACGCTGATAAAATAGAAAAATTCTTTAAGCCTGTTTAACGTTTCCTTTCTATCTGAAGAGCGGTTGAAAATATTGATATCTTAACTTTTAGAGTTAATTCAATTTACTATTTTCCATTGCGAGATAAACAGGCTTCAATTCAGTTAAAGGTGCAGGTTTTGCATAAAAGAAGCCTTGTAGCAGATCACAACCCTGTTGATAGAGTAAACTGGCTTGACTTACGGTTTCGACCCCTTCCGCGACAACTTCCAGATCCAGCTGATGGGCTAGATGAATAATCGATTGCACAATTGCAGCATCCTGACCATCGAGGGTCAGCTCTTCAATAAAACTACGGTCTAACTTGATTTGATTAATCGGCAAGCGACGCAGATAACTGAGACTCGAATAACCTGTGCCAAAGTCATCAATGGCGACCTGTACACCTAAAGCACGCACTGCTTTCAAAATTTCTATGGTTCGATCTGCACCATTAATGATGACACCTTCCGTGATTTCAATTTTAAGTAATTCCGGCGGTAATTGACTGAGTTCAAGTGCATGTTCAAGCACCTGCAAAAAGCCTGCTCTACGGAATTGCAAAGGAGAAATATTCACCGATACCGTGATCTGGCTATTGTGTGTCTTGTTCCACTCGGCAATATCTAAACAGGCCTTTTCCAATACCCATTGACCTACACTAATAATTTGCCCAGTTCTTTCTGCAAGTGGAATAAAAATCGCTGGGGAAATATAACCCTGCTGTGGATGGCACCAACGGATTAAAGCTTCTACACCTGTTACCAGTCCAGTTTCAGGATGAACCAGCGGCTGATAGAACAGGTCAAAATTTTCTTGATTGATCGCTTCCATGAGTTCCAGACGCAGATTGGTATAGTCTATTTCTGCGACAGGCTGCATTCTGGTTTTTTCATACCACTGCCACATATTACGACCTTGTCTTTTGGCTTCCTGCATCGCCAAAACAGACTGGTAGATCAATTCAGAAGAATGATGGATCGAACTGTCATCTGCCACAATACCAATACTGGCACTTAAATGTATTTTGTACTGATCAACAATAAACAGCATGGAAAGAAGATCAAGAATTTCTCCGGCGATCGCCTCGACTTCAGTATGCTCATCTGTCCCTGAGAGCAGCAAAATAAATTCATCTTCAGCGAAGCGGCATAGCACATTATTGCCTTGAACAAATTTTTGCAGCCGCTCGCCTACAATTTTGAGAATCTGGTCACCCACCAGATGACCTAAGCTGTCATTGATATTTTTAAAATCATCCAGATCTATATACAGCAAGACTAAAGGTTGTGAGCTCTCGTGCTGTGCTTCAAAAATATTTTCCAGAATCTGTTTGAATGCATACTGGTTCGGTAAACCGGTTAAATGGTCATGGGTATGCTGATGCTGAATATATTCTTCGTGAATACGTTGCTGGGTAATATCTTCCTGAATCCCCAAAAAATGGGTGCAGGTTCCTGTCTGGTCAAAAATAGGACCTATAGTTAAACGATTCCAGAACCAGCTACCATCTTTACAGTAACTTTTTATAGTCACCTGAATTTCTTTTTGTTCTTTGACCGCTTGCTTGAGTAATGCAATCTGATCCGGATCAGTATCTGGACCCTGTAAGAAAAAACAGCTTTGTCCTAATACTTCTGCTGCTGTATAACCGGTGAGCTTTAGAAAAGCCGGATTTACATACACCATTAGCCTTTCTTCAGAGACATCGGTAATAAAAAGACTATTCGGACTGGCCTCTACCCCCCGTTTTAATAATCGTAGAGACTCCTTGTTTTCACGCGATACAGTAATATCTCGGGCAATGCCAATAATACCGGTGACTTTCTGATTTTGAATAATCGGTAAATTGGTCAGATCCAGCCATAAGATATCGCCTGCAACATTATAAATTGGAAGTTCATAATGTTGAGATTTACCTTGCGCCGCTTCTGAAAATGAAACGTTAGCAAGTTCATGGAATTCGGGCGGTATGAAGGCACAATAGTGCTGACCATGGATTTGCGCTTTAGAAAAACCTGTAATTTCTTCGCAAGCAATATTGGTATTAAGCACATGTCCCTGTAGGTCAAGTTCAAAAATAATATCTGGATGATAGGTATAAAATGAGCTGTATTTTTCATTAAGCTCATGTCTTTTTTGACGCTCTTGATCAAGCTCAATTGCCAGAGCAACTAATTTTGCCGCTTGCTGTAAAAGCTGAATATGATGTTCAGTCGGTATTTTCGGTGTTCGATAATAAGTGGCAAACGTTCCGTACAAAATATCTGAAGCATTAATAATCGGCATAGACCAGCAGCTAGACAATTTTTCTGCATTTACCAAAGCACGGTAAGACTGCCAGTTTGGGTCTTTCATTAAATTCGGACTAATGACCAACTGACGTAAGAAAGCAGCTACGCCACACGATCCTTGATTTGGCCCAATTTTCAAATCTTGAATAGCATTACAGTACTCTTTTGAAAAGTGCTGTTTGCCACTTATAACATTTAAAGTTTGGGTGTCATCCTGATAGAGCATAATGGTGACAAGCGCATCTGGAATGCGCGATTCAAGCCACTGGCTAATGACATCGAGGATAGGCTTAAGTTCAGTATGGCGACCAATCAGATTAAAAATATGAAAAATTTCTTGATCATCACAATTATTATTCATTCAGACTATCACCTTCCTTAGCTTCTTAACATTTTAGACTTATTATTAAAATAATCATTAGCAAAAGTTTGTATTTATATCTTTAAAAGGCTTTGTTGCACAAAGCTATTCTTGAGGGCTTCTTTAGCAATATAATTTCCAGATGAAGAAGCCTGCACCTAAAACTTACCGTACAACCAATTGGTCCTCGTATAACCAAGCTTTAATCAAGCGAGGAAATATTTCAATCTGGTTTGATCCTAAGACCCAATGGTATGCACAACCACAAGGCAAGCACGGACGAAATCAAACTTATTCCGATACAGCGATTCAATGCTGTTTAATGATCAAATCTCTATTCCGTCTTTCTTTACGTATGGTCACTGGCTTTGCTCAAAGCCTGATTAAACTCTGTGGCTGAGCAGCCCCGAATATCAGTGATATTCGTACTCCACCCTCTGTAGACGACAAAAGCATATTGATATTGCGATAAGCTATCAGAAAAGTCGTGATGGGTTACACCTACTCGTCGACTCTACGGGTTTAAAATTTTTAGGTGAAGGTGAATGGAAGCGTAAGAAACATCAGCCTGAATACCGTCGGCAATGGCGTAAACTGCATATTGGTATAGATGCTGAAACACTGCAAATACGTGCCGTTCAGCTTACGACAAATAATGTCAGTGATTCACAAGTACTAGGTGATTTACTGGATCAAATCCCACCAAATGAGCGAATAGATTCTGTCTATACCGATGGGGCGTACGACACGAAGTGCTGCAGACAAGTGATTTCAGATCGTCAAGCACATGCAGTAATTCCACCCAGGAAGAATGCCAAGCCCTGGAAAGATTCTAAAATCAGTTCAATAGAACGAAATGAGTTACTTCAAACGGTTAAGCATTTAGGCAGAACCCTATGGAAAAAATGGTCGGGCTATCACCGTCGCAGTTTGGTGGAAACCAAGATGCATTGCATCAAATTATTAGGAGATAAGCTGACGGCAAGACATTTTCAAAGTCAGGTCAATGAAGTTCATGCGCGTGTGGCAGTTCTGAATAGATTTACGGAATTAGGTAGACCTCACACCCAAGTTGTCACTTAAATTTGAATGGATTGGGGAAAACTCAGCTTTTGAATGTTTATGCAACAAAGCCTCTTTAAAATACGGAAATACGGAAATACGGAAATACGGAAATACGGAAATACGGTCAATATTACGTGTATTTTATAATAATTCTAAAATTTAAAAATCACAGCCGAAGCTGTGATCTAAAACTATACTTTTACTTAATCAGAATATTGCGGACTTATTTTTAGGCTGCTTGTTGACGACTGTCCACTAATTTACAGCCTGTCTGCTGTTGTAATTCTTCAAAGCTTAAGCCATCCACTATTTCAATAACCTGAGCTTGTAGGTCTTTTAATTCAATCACACACAAATCAGTATAAATACGGTTGACACAATGTTTACCTGTTAGAGGATAAGTCAGTTCTTCAACAATTTTTGCCTCACCGTTTTTGGTCACATGTTCCATGCAAACATAGACACAGCGAGCACCCACTGCCAGATCCATCGCACCGCCTACAGCAGGTACAGCATCAGCATTACCGGTATGCCAGTTCGCCAGATCACCATTAATAGCGACCTGAAAAGCCCCCATGATACAGATATCCAGATGCCCGCCTCGCATGATATCGAAAGAGTCGGCAGAATTCATAAAACTGCCACCTTGCAACATGCTTACGAGTTCTTTGCCGGCGTTAATCAGATCATCATCTGCCTGTTCAGGATCACTCAATGCAGCAAAACCTAAAACGCCATTTTCCGAGTGTAGAATTACTCCTTGTTCAGGTTTTAAATAACCTGCTACGCGTGTCGGTAAACCAATACCCAAATTTACAAAAGAGCCGGTTGGAATGTCTTGTGCAACTTTAGCTACAATCTGTTCACGACTACGTTTTTGAATATTCATTATTTAATATCTCCAACCTTGACCACATGCTGTACAAAAATTCCTGGCGTTACAATGATCTCTGGATCAAGTTCTCCCAGTTCCACAACTTGATGGACTTGTGCAATGGTGGTTTTTGCTGCTTTGGCCATGATCGGACCAAAATTCCGTGCTGCCTTACGGTAGGTCAAGTTGCCCCACTGATCTGCCTGATTGGCATAAACCAAGGCATAATCAGCATGTATCGGATATTCCAGCACATAATCTTTTCCATTGATATTACGGGTTTCTTTACCCTCAGCTATTTTGGTACCAAAACCGGTTGGAGTAAAAACAGCTCCTAAGCCTGCACCGGCTGCCTGAATACGGCAGGCCAGATTGCCTTGTGGCACCAGTTCCAGCTCAACTTTTCCGGCTTTATACAGATCTTCAAAGACGGTTGAGTTATTGGCCCGTGGAAATGAACAGATCATTTTTTTAACCAGTCCAGACAACAGCAGATTGGTTAGACCACGATCTCCAGAAGCTGCATTGTTGTTAATAATGGTTAAGTCTCTAGGACCAAAGTCAATTAATGCTTCGATTAATTCTACCGGCTGACCTGCCAGGCCAAAACCACTGGTCATAATGTGTGCACCATCAGGAATTTGCTTAAGTACCGTCTCGATATCCTGCGTGATTTTATTCATCATATTGTTTCCTAGCATGTTCTATCTATATTACGAGTGCAGATTAATCTGCCTTTTGTGGATCAAATAAGCGGTCTTTAATAAAGAAAGCGGGTATCAGGCCGCAAAGAAAATAGGCAATGCCCATAATCAGTAAGCCGGTACCAATTGAGCCTCCTTGAGCAAAATAGCCAATGGTAAGAGGTGCAAACACCGCACCCAGTCGGCCTACGTTATATGCCCCACCCACTGCTGTTCCACGCACTTTGGTGGAGAAGCTTTCTGTCATGTAAGTCGCATTAATACCGTATGGAATACCATAGAGAAAACCGAAAAATAACATCAGCCAGAGGATATTATCCGGCGTATTACCAAAGACAATCACAGGGATAAAAATTGCAGTACCCATAGTGCCGAAAGCAAATACCGCACGACGGCCAATCCGGTCAGCGATAAAACCGGCAATAACTTTGGTACACATCATGATCAGGAAAGTCCCGATCATATACATGGTCATTTCTTTAAACTTGATTCCCAGATCAGTCTCTAAATACGCCGGTAGCCAGTTGCTGACTCCATAATAGCCAAACTGTAAAAATGCGGTACTGAAGGACCAGAGGATAAACATGCGGCGGCTAAGTGCATCTTCAAAAATCATTTTAAAAGTATTTTTTGGTTTTTCCTGCAGAATACCACTGGCTTTTGCATCCAGGCGTGCTTTACGCGCATCTAACCAGGCTTTCGGCTCAGGCACCAAGAAGTACATCGCGAAGGCCAGTACAATTGGAATAATGGCAATATAATAGAGGTATCGCCAGCCAAATTCAGGCAATAGCCATCCAGCCAGAACAGTTGCGACCACCGAGCCTAAAGTCCAGCCAGTCATAAGCGTTGCCAATACTGTAGAGCGATATTTGGTGGGTACATACTCTGCCATGAGTGTGTTACAGGCAATATATAGAGCACCTAGTCCAATCGCAGACGTAAAGCGCAGCCATTTGAACTGATCATAACTTTCTACGAATCCTAACCAGAAGGTTAATGAAGAAAATAATGCAATGGCAATGACGATCACACGAACCCGGCCAAAACGGTCACAAGCCCAGCCACCAAAAAAACCGCCGATAGCCATGCCTGCAAGCGTCCAGCTCCCTAAGGCACCGGCCTGCATATTACTTAATGAAAACTCTTGTTTCAGACTGGTCAGACTGTAGGCTAATAACGCAATATCAGCACCATCAACCAGTAATGCTAAAAATGAGAAAATAAAGGCCAGAATCCAGACTCTTTGCTTGGGTTCGTTTCCACCTTCCACTGGGTGTTGTTGTGAACTGATCGTATCCATAATGCTCTTTCTACTTTTCGGCACTCCTGTGCCTTTTTAAAACGCATATTTCACTTAATTATTTAGGTGAAATATAGAATATTTACTGATCATTACCACACTTGAACAAAGTGGTATGAAGATGATTTTCAAAGTTCTTGATAAATTTTCTCTGCAGAAATCACGTAGCAATACATTGAAAGATGTGATTAAGCACAATTCTTAAACCCGTAAAACAATCTAGCCAGCAATGCTGGCTAGAGGTTGATGTCAGGTTTAGTTGCAAAAGGCTGCAATTCCGGTTTGTGCACGACCTAAAATCAGGGCATGTACATCATGGGTACCTTCATAGGTATTTACCACTTCCAGATTAACCAGATGACGGGCCACACCGAATTCATCGCTAATGCCATTTCCACCCATCATGTCACGGGCCAAACGGGCAATATCCAGTGCCTTGCCGCAGTTATTACGCTTAATTAAAGACGTACCTTCAACTGAAGCAATGCCCTCATCTTTCATGCGGCCAAAACGTAAAGCCACCTGTAAGCCAAGGGCAATTTCAGTTTGCATATCTGCCAGTTTCTTCTGGATCAGCTGATTCGCAGCGAGTGGTCGGCCAAACTGTTTACGGTCCATGGTGTATTGATGCGCGGTATGCCAGCAGAATTCTGCTGCGCCCATCGCACCCCAGGCAATCCCGTAACGGGCACTGTTCAGACAGGTAAATGGACCTTTTAAGCCACGTACTTCTGGAAATGCATTTTCTTCCGGTACAAAGACATTATCCATCACAATTTCACCGGTGATTGAGGCACGTAGACCCACTTTGCCGTGAATTGCTGGAGCAGAAAGCCCTTCCCAGCCTTTTTCTAAAATAAAGCCACGAATGTCACCGACATTGCCTTCAGCAGATACTTCTTTGGCCCAAACTACAAATACATCGGCAATCGGGCTGTTGGTAATCCACATTTTTGCGCCTGTTAAGCGGTAACCACCCTCGACTTTTTTAGCACGGGTAATCATGCTACCCGGATCAGAACCATGATCTGGCTCGGTCAAGCCGAAGCAACCAATATATTCACCGGTTGCTAATTTTGGTAAATACTTTTGCTTTTGCTCTTCAGAACCAAATTCATTAATGGGTACCATCACCAGAGAACTTTGTACGCTGGCCATTGAGCGATAACCTGAATCGACACGTTCAACTTCACGGGCAATCAGACCATAACTGACATAATTTAAACCTGCACCACCATACTGTTCTGGAATGGTTGGGCCTAGCAGACCAAGTTCACCCATCTCACGGAAAATGGCCGGATCAGTTTTTTCATGGCGGAACTGTTCCAGTACACGCGGCATCAGTTTGTCTTGACAGTACGCTGCCGCTGCATCGCGGATCATGCGCTCTTCTGACGTCAGTTGCTGTTCGATTAAAAACGGGTCTTGCCAATCAAATCTAATTTTTGTCGTCATTTTAATATTTCCTTATTTTAAAATTATGAGATTAGGCGGTTGCCTGTTTAATCATTTCACGCGCAATAATAATTTGCTGGATTTGTGTGGTTCCTTCATATAAACGGAACAAACGCACATCACGGTAAAAACGTTCAATTGAATATTCACTGATATAACCCGCTCCGCCATGAATCTGCAAACAGCGATCAGCTACTCGACCACACATTTCGGTTGCAAACATTTTTGCACAAGAGGCTTCAGTCGTAACATTTTGACCAGCATCACGCAGACGCGCAGCATCCAGCACCATACATTTGGCTGCATAAATCTCGGCTTTAGAGTCTGCCAACATACCCTGGATCAGCTGGAAATTCGCAATGGGCTGACCAAACTGTTTGCGTTCCACTGCATAGTTAAGTGCGTCTTCCAGCATACGCTCTGCCATGCCCACGCTATAACCGGCAATGTGCAGACGGCCCTTATCCAGCACACGCATAGCTGTTTTAAAGCCAATTCCTTCTACACCGCCAATCAGCTGATCTTTATGCACTTTACAGTTATCAAAAATTACATCACAGGTATAAGAACCATGCTGACCCATTTTCTTGTCAATTTTACCTAGGCTTAAACCAGGTGTGCCTGCTTCAACTAAAAATGCTGAAATACCGCTAGCACCTTTAATCTCTTGATTGGTACGTGCCATCACGGTAAATGTCGTGGCGCGTGGCGCATTGGTGATGAAGCGTTTAGTTCCGTTTAAAATATAATAATCGCCGTCTTTGACAGCGCTGGTTTTTAAAGCAGCAGCGTCTGAGCCTGAATCCGGTTCGGTCAAACAGAATGAACCAATAATTTCGCCCGTGGCATAACGCGGTAAATATTTCTGTTTTTGCTCTTCTGTACCATCAATTACAATGCCACTTGAGCCAATGCCGTTGTTAGTACCAATTAAAGAGCGAAAGGCAGCCGATGTATGACCTAATTCCATCGCGACCAGAATTTCTTCTTCCATGGTAATGCCTAAACCACCATATTCTTCAGGAATCGTCAGGCCAAACAAGCCCAGCTCTTTCATCTGTTCCACAATATGTTCAGGAATGGCGTTGTTCTCTTCTACTTCATGCTCAAGAGGCACCAGTTCATTTTTTACAAAATCGCGAATCGTTGACAGAAGTTGGTCTAGCATTTCCGGATCACGAATCATATGAATCTCCATGGATATAATTTAGGTAAATTCCTTTACCCTTATTTTTGTTTCGTATTACGAAATAAATAATCATATAAAATCATTTTGAGCAAGTGAAATTATTAAAAATTTTATATTTTAACTAAAAAATGAAATTTTTCTGGTATTCCAGTTAATTTATGTTTAAGATTTAATTTCACGATACGAAATATTTTGATGGATGGTTGTTTTATTTATCAGTTTTTTTTGAATAGATAATTAAACCTTTTTTCTTGCTGTAATATTTATCGATCACTGACTCTTTCGGAGAAATCGAAACTTTTTAAATGTGTTGGCTACGTATTAAACCTCAAAAACTAGATGATTTTATATTGTCTTCAAAGTTGGGTAACAGGATTCTTTTCGACCACAAATAATTTCGGCACTTTTTCCTATATTTTATCTTTTGTAGAAGTGTTTTATTTTGTATCGTGAAATTATGTTGCTATCATATTCATTAATTTAACTTTAATTGCCCTGACCATGACAAAAAATAAAACTGGTGAAATTCCCAACTTTGATGAAATCCGTTTAGATCCGATTTCACATATTCATAGAGAAAATAATCCTCAATTTATTGCGTCTATTGCGCGTGGATTGGAAATCTTGCGTTGCTTTTCAGCGACCAATCAATTGCTTGGTAATCAGGAAATTGCACAATTAACCAACTTGCCCAAGCCGACTGTAGCGCGTATTACCAGCACCCTGGTTTCTTTAGGTTATTTAAAACAACTGCCAAATACCACGAAATATCTATTGGATGTTGGTGTATTGGCTTTAGGCTATGCAGCTTTGAGTAATATTTCTGCACGGACTCAGGCTTATCCGTTTATGGAAGAAATGTCACGCTATTCCCAAGCCCCTGTGGCAATGGCTACCCGTGACCGTTTGAGCATGATTTATCTGGAAGTGGTACATACAGAATCGACGCTGACCATGCGCCGCCCTGTCGGTTCGACTTTACCGATTCATAGCAGTGCCATGGGACGCGCCTGTCTGGCAGCGATGGATGTAAAGGAACGCGAATATTTATTTGACGCGATCAAGAAAAGAAACGAAGATCAGTGGCTAACCATCAAGCGTAATCTGGAACGTGCAATCCGTGATTATCAGGATTATGGCTACTGTCTGTCTCTAGGTGACTGGGCAAAAGATGTGAATTCCGTGGCAGTTCCACTAGTTCATCCCAAACATGGAATTTTAACATTTAACTGTGGTGCTCCAAGTTATCTGTTAAACCAAGAAAAACTGGAAAATGAAATTGGACCACGTCTGATTCACATGGTGAATAATATTGCGATGAATCTCAATAACATATAAAAAATTAATCATCAGAGCGACATTAAGTCGCTCTTTTTATTGAATACTCAGTCTACACATCTTCTTACTTTACCCAGAATTTGCCGCAAACCTTTTTTAATGCTGTGAAATAGATAAAGTCCTATTTCAAATAAAAAGATCAAAAATAAACTTCATAACCGATTTAGATAATGCTATAAATATCGTATAGCGAAATTGGATTTTACATTATGGAAGATATAATAAGAGAATCGATGGAGTTTGACGTCGTCATCGTAGGCGCAGGCCCTGCGGGTCTTTCTGCTGCGATCAAAATTCGTCAACTTGCAATTGAAAACAACTTAAACGATCTGTCCGTTTGTGTCGTAGAAAAAGGCTCCGAAGTCGGTGCACATATTCTGTCTGGTGCTGTGCTTGAACCGCGTGCCATGAACGAGCTGTTCCCAGACTGGAAAGAACAGGGTGCCCCGCTGAATGTTCCGGTGACTGAAGATAAAACCTTCTTCCTGCTGTCAGATGAAAAATCACAGGAAGCACCACACTGGATGGTGCCTAAAACCATGCACAATGATGGCAACTATGTCATCTCGCTCGGCAACGTGGTGCGCTGGTTAGGCCAGAAAGCTGAAGAACTCGAAGTGTCAATCTTCCCGGGCTTTGCCGCCTCTGAAATTCTTTATCATGAAGATGGCACAGTCAAAGGCATTCAAACCGGTGACATGGGTATTGGTAAAGATGGCGAACCAACACATAACTTTACCCCGGGTTATGAACTGCATGCCAAATATACGATTTTTGCAGAAGGTTGCCGTGGTCATTTAGGTAAACGTCTGATCCAAAAGTTCAACCTGGACAAGGACGCGGATCCGCAACATTACGGTATCGGCATTAAAGAGCTTTGGGAAATCGATCCTGCCAAGCATAAACCGGGTCTGGTGATGCACGGTGCCGGCTGGCCACTAAATGAAACTGGTTCTTCAGGTGGCTGGTGGTTATACCATGCTGAGAATAACCAGGTGACTCTGGGCATGATCGTAGATCTGTCTTACACCAACCCGCATATGTATCCCTTCATGGAAATGCAGCGCTGGAAAACCCATCCATTGATCAAGCAGTATCTGGAAGGTGGTAAGCGTATTTCTTATGGTGCGCGTGCTGTGACCAAAGGTGGTTTTAACTCATTACCAAAATTCACCTTCCCGGGTGGTTCTTTGATTGGTGATGATGCCGGCTTCCTGAACTTTGCCAAGATCAAGGGCTCACACACTGCAATGAAATCCGGCATGCTCTGCGGTGAAGCGGTGTTTGAAGCGATTGCTGCCGGTGTAGAAAAAGGCGGTGATCTGGCGGTGGCACGTGTAGTGGAAGGCGAAGATTTCTTTGTCAAAGAACTGACCACGTATACCGACAAGTTCAACAACAGCTGGCTGAAAGAAGAGCTGTATAACTCACGTAACTTCGGTCCTGCCATGCACAAGTTCGGTCAATGGATGGGAGGTGCATTCAATTTCATCGACCAGAACATATTTAAAGTGCCGTTCACCCTGCATGATCTGGTTCAGGACCATGCTGCGTTAAAAACCCAGGCAGCTGAAAGCTTCAAGCCGAACTATCCAAAACCGGATGGTAAGCTGACCTTTGACCGTCTGTCTTCGGTGTTTGTATCGAATACCGTGCATGAAGAGAACCAGCCAGCACATTTGAAACTGACCGATGCTTCAATTCCGGTAGAAGTAAATCTACCGACATGGGATGAGCCTGCGCAGCGTTACTGCCCGGCGGGTGTTTATGAGATCATGGAGAATAATGATGGTTCAAAAGGCTTCCAGATCAATGCAGCCAACTGTGTGCACTGCAAGACCTGTGATATCAAGGATCCGTCCCAGAACATCACCTGGGTAACACCGGAAGGTGGTGGTGGTCCGAATTACCCGAATATGTAAGGTAATTCCTGTGAAGAAGAAAAATATATTTATTTCTCACATTCACATACCCAATCTTGAAGCAGTTAGTACTAACACTTCACTTTAATTTTTTAGGTAATCCCAGTTCCCTCGGGAGCTGGGATTAATAAATTTTTAAATAGAAAAATAGAAAAATAGAAAAATAGAAAAGATTGCATATAGGGTCACAGATAAAAATGGCCTACTCGAAACCGAGTAAGCCATCTTTAAGATTTAAAACAAATGACGAAAAATTTTAGTCATTCTTCTATGGATTATTGCTGAGCCACAAACTTGGCACGCGCTGCATGCAATTTCTTATAGCTGTCAATTAAACGTAGATGACGATCCAGCCCTTCAAGCTGCATGTTGGTTTCGGTCAAACCATAGAAACGGACTGTTCCTTCAATTGAACCTAAAACGGCATCCATACGGGCATCACCAAACATACGACGGAAGTTGTGTTCATAATCTTCCAGTTCCATTTCATCATCCAGAATGACCTCCAGAACGACATTCATGCACTGGTAGAACAGGCCACGTTCAACGGTATTGGTATTGAACTGCAGGAACTGCTCAACCAGATCTTTGGCTTCTTCAAATTGCTGCAAAGCCACATAAATCAGCAGTTTCAGTTCAAGAATAGTGAGTTGGCCCCATTCAGTATTTTCATCGAACTCGATACCGATCAAGGTTTTGATTTCGGTATAGTCATCCTCATCTGCTTCTTCCAGACGCTCAACCAATGCTTCCAATTGTTCATCATTCAGACGGTGCAGATTCAGGATATCTTCACGATATAACAAAGCCTTGTTGGTATTGTCCCAAACCAGATCTTCTACCAGATAAATTTCCGAATAGCCCGGTACCAGAATACGGCAAGCTGTTGCACCTAGATGCTGATACACCGCCATATAAACTTCATGGCCCATGTCTTCCAGAATCGTGAATAATTCCTGAGCTTCGTCCGCATTCGAATTTTGAGCGTTATTAGTGAAATCCCACTCGACAAAATCATAATCTGATTTCGCGCTGAAGAAACGCCAAGACACTACACCGCTCGAGTCGATGAAATGCTCAACAAAGTTATTCGGTTCAGTCACTGCATTGCTGCTAAAAGTTGGTTTTGGCAGATCATTCAGGCCTTCAAAACTACGGCCTTGTAACAACTCAGTCAGACTGCGTTCTAATGCCACTTCAAAGTTAGGATGGGCACCAAATGAGGCAAATACACCACCGGTACGTGGGTTCATCAAGGTGACACACATGACCGGGAACTGACCGCCTAAAGAAGCATCCTTGACCAGAACCGGGAAGCCCTGTTCTTCCAGACCTTTAATGCCTTCAACAATTTTTGGATATTTTGCCAGAACATGCTCAGGCACATCCGGAAGTGTGAGTTCACCTTCCAGAATTTCACGTTTTACCGCACGTTCGAAAATTTCAGACAGACATTGTACTTGAGCTTCAGCCAGCGTATTCCCGGCGCTCATCCCATTGCTCAGGTATAAGTTTTCAATCAGATTGGACGGGAAATAAACGGTTTCACCATCAGATTGACGTACAAATGGCAATGAGCAGATGCCACCAGCCTTGTTCCCAGAGTTGGTGTCATATAAATGTGTACCCAATAATTCATCTTCAGGATCATAAATTTCACGGGTATGTTCATCTAAAACTTCTATAGGTAGTTCGCCATTCGGACCTGGCTGGAACCATTTTTCATCTGGATAATGCACAAATTCGGCATTGGCAATATCCTCACCCCAGAACTGGTCGTTATAGAAGAAGTTGCAGTTTAGACGCTCAATAAATTCACCCAAGGCAGATGCCAGCGCACTTTCTTTGGTCGAGCCCTTACCATTGGTAAAACACATTGGCGACTGCGCATCACGAATATGCAATGACCAGACATTCGGCACGATATTACGCCAAGACGCAATTTCAATCTTCATGCCAAGGCCTGCCAGAATTGCAGACATATTGGCAATGGTTTCTTCCAGCGGAAGGTCTTTACCCGGAATGAAAGTCGTATGATCAGAAGCCAGACTTGGCATTAACAAGGCTTGAGCATCTGCATCGATACTTTCCACTTCTTCAATGACAAATTCAGGACCGGTTTGAATTACTTTCTTGACGGTACAACGGTCGATCGAACGTAAAATTCCTTGGCGATCTTTTTCAGAAATATCAGCCGGCAGTTCCACCTGAATTTTAAAAATCTGTTTATAGCGGTTTTCAGGATCAACAATATTATTTTGCGAAAGGCGGATATTATCAGTCGGAATATCACGTGCTGCACAATATACTTTGACAAAATAAGCCGCACAAAGTGCCGACGACGCCAGAAAATAATCGAATGGGCCAGGTGCCGAACCATCGCCTTTATAGCGGATCGGCTGATCGGCAATCACCGTGAAGTCATCGAACTTGGCTTCCTGGCGTAGATTATCGAGATAATTGACCTTAATTTCCATGTGGATACCTAAATATTCTTATGTGCCGTCACGGACAGATAAGATGCTGAATCTGAATATACAAGCCGGTTCACGGAGGAGAACTTGAATGAAAAATAGAAAATGGTCAGGTTATGCCATTTGACTAAGTGTCTGGATAACGCTGCCGAGAATGGCCGCTATTATAGAATTATTTTATGAAATTGATAATGTTTGTCTGAAATTCTGGCAGATTAAACTAGGCCCTCAGTCTTTCCTGAGCTACAGGAGCATGAATCTACTTCAAGTCATGAATTATATGATCAATCAAGGTTGCGGATGAGGCAGATTTTCACCTGCCTAGTCTGAGATAATCTTAGAAATCATAACTCAGGGCAAATACTGCAAGATTACGCTGCTTGTCAGCATAGCGGTCATAACCGCCAAAGATATATTCACCCGACACACTCAACTGCGGTAAAAGCGCATAACTGAGTCCGGCAGAAGCATAACGAAAGGTAAACTGCTTTTCGGTATCGCCCAGTTCACCGCCCTCATATTTGCCTTCATCGTTAAAATAGCTCCCTGCTGCCGTAACGCTGGCATTCAGGCGATCATTCAATTGATGGCTCAGGTTAAGTGTATAAAAAGTATCGCCCTGATTGGCATAAGCCACATCATAGAGATAGGTTGATACGCTGGCACCGATACTGGTCTGATCATTCAACGTACGACTTACATTTAAACCCAGCTCATTTCCGGTAGTATGCTTGCCGCCCGGATAATAATAGGTTGCGTTCCATAGATCCCAGTCATAATTTTCGCTGCTATGGGTATAACCCACCAGAAAATCATGCTCGAATTTGTCTGAACGATGTCCCTGACGCCCCTGCACTTCTGCATAAGAATATCCAAGCGTAGATCCCCAATATCCGACATAAAAATTGCCGTAAGCTAGATTCAGCCCTGCCTGTACAGCAACGTCGTCATTTTCAGGTGCATTGGTCAAACCACGGGATACATATTTGGATACCACACTCAAGTTTCCGCTTGCTTCTATTTTTTTTACTTCCGCATCATCGGCATAACAGTAAAAACTTGAAACAGCAGCGCAGCCAAACAGCACTGTTTGATTGAATATTTTCATAAAATATAAAATGTATTAAGCAAAGCGGAGATAAAATCGAAAGCAGTCGAGGTTTTATCTCCGCTTTGGGACAAAATTGAAATTCGCTTTACTCCTGCTTTGCTAGACAACAGGAATAAAACCATGATTTAAGCGCGAGGCGCCTTGTAAAAAGGTGCAGATGAAGGCGCAAGAGCAGGCTTGCCACGAATATGGTCTGCCAGTTTTTCAGCGATCATAATCGTAGTTGCATTGAGGTTGCCGGTAATGATCAAAGGCATGATCGAGGCATCAATCACGCGCAGACCCTGCATTTCATGTACGCGTCCATAACCATCGACAACCGCCATGTCATCCTCACCCATTTTACAGCTACACGATGGATGATACGCAGTTTCTGCATGATTACGAACAAATTCATCAATTTCAGCATCTGTTTGTAGATGTTTTCCCGGACTGATTTCTTCACCACGATAGGGATCTAATGCCGGCTGATGCATGATTTCCCGGGTAATGCGGATGGCATCGCGGAATTCACGCCAGTCCTGCTCGGTACTCATATAGTTGAACAGAATACTTGGATGCTCAAACGGGTCTTTGGATTTCAGACGAACACGGCCACGTGACGGCGAACGCATAGAGCCCACATGAGCCTGAAAACCATGTTCATGAATGGCATTGGTGCCATTATAATTAATCGCCACAGGCAGGAAATGATACTGGATATTGGGCCATTCAAATTCGTCGGAAGAGCGGATAAAACCACCGGCTTCAAACTGGTTGCTGGCTCCAATACCTTTACCTAAAAATAACCATTCAGCGCCAATCATCGGCTGGTTATACCACTTGAGTGCCGGATATAAGCTAACCGGTTTTTTGCATTTATATTGCAGGTACATTTCCAGATGGTCTTGCAGGTTTTCACCCACACCAGGCAACTCCTGAACCACAGGAATATCCAGACTTTTTAACAGTTCGGCCGGACCTACACCGGAGCGTTGCAGGATTTGCGGTGAGGCAATTGCACCCGCACATAGCAATACTTCACGATCCGCAAAGACCTGAATCGGCTGTAAGGTATTTTGTCCTTCAAAATATTCCACACCAATTGCCTGATTACGATTAAACAGAATCCGGTTGGTCATGGCGTGAGTAATAATCGTGAGATTATCCCGGCCTTTGGCCATATCCAGATAACCACGTGCTGTACTGGAACGACGGCCTTGCGGCGTTACGGTACGGTCCATCGGCCCAAAACCTTCCTGCTGATAGCCATTCAGGTCATCAGTACGTGGATAACCGGATTGAACCCCAGCTTCGACCATGGCATGAAACAGCTCATTATTACCATTCTTAGGCGTTGCGACTGAAACCGGGCCTGAATCGCCATGATAGTCATTGCCGCCAATATCGCGGGTTTCAGCTTTTTTATAATACGGCAGACATTCGGCATAGCTCCAGTGTTCCAGACCTTTAAGGCTGGCCCACTGTTCCAGATCCATAGCATTACCACGGATATAGCACATGCCATTAATCAGTGAAGATCCGCCCAGACCTTTACCACGGCCGCATTCCATACGGCGATTGTTCATGTGGGGTTCGGGGTCGGTCAGATAGGCCCAGTTATAGCGTCGTCCCTGTAATGGATAAGCTAATGCAGCCGGCATTTGTGTTCTGAAATCTAGACGATAATCTGGTCCACCCGCTTCCAGCAACAGGACCTTTACATCCGGATCTTCAGTTAAACGCGCTGCTAGCACATTTCCTGCCGAACCTGCGCCGATAATAATATAATCGTAATTCATCCAATCCTCCCTTATGCGCTAAATACAGACTGGAAAGGACTAAGTTCAACTTGCACTGACTTGGTCTGGGTATATTGCTGTAGCGTGACAATACCATTCTCGCGACCGACACCCGAATGTTTATAACCACCCACTGGCATTTCTGCCGGTGATTCGCCCCAGGTATTAATCCAGCAAATGCCGGCTTCGATTTGATGAATAATACGGTGCGCACGTGCCAGATTTGGTGTCACGACACCAGCTGCCAAACCATACTCGGTGTCATTGGCACGACGAATCGCCTCTTCTTCTGAGTCATAACTCAGAATACTCATGACTGGACCAAAGATTTCGTCACGGACAATGGTCATGTCGTCACGGCAATCAGTAAATACCGTTGGTAGCACATAAGCGCCTTGAGCAAACTGCTCATCTTCAGCACGGCCGCCACCACACAATAAGCGTGCACCTTCGATCTTGCCCTTTTCAATATAGCCCAACACTTTTTCCATATGAGAGAAGCTGGACACTGGACCAAAATTGGTTTCAGGATCAAGTAGATCCCCCATCCGGATATAAGGAATACGCTGCAGAATCTTTTCTTCAAATTCGGCTTTCAAGGCTAAAGGTACAAATACGCGGGTACCATTGGTACAGACCTGACCGGAACTGTAGAAGTTGGCCATCATGGCTATATCTGCTGCCAGATCCAGATCGGCATCTTCACAGATAATTAGCGGGGATTTTCCACCCAGCTCCATAGTCACTTCTTTCAGGCTGGAATTCGCAGCTTGGGCCATGACTTTTTTGCCGGTCGCGACACCACCGGTAAATGAAACTTTGGCTATGTCCGGATGTGAAGTCAGATAGCCACCAATTTCACCACTACCGGTTACCACATTAAATACACCATGCGGCACACCGGCTTCAGTATAAATTTCTGCCAGTTTTAGCGCAGTTAAAGGCGTTATTTCACTGGCTTTAAAGATCATGGCATTGCCCGCTGCCAGTGCAGGTGCAGATTTCCATAAGGCAATTTGAATCGGATAATTCCACGCACCAATCCCAGCAACCACACCCAAAGGTTCACGGCGGGTATAGACAAACGAACTGCTTCTGAGCGGGATTTGCTGGCCTTCTAATGCTGGCAAAATACCTGCATAGTATTCGAGTACATCTGCGCCTGTTGCAATATCGACGGTGGATGTTTCACTGAAAGCTTTACCACTGTCGAGACTTTCTAAACGTGCCAGCTCGTCATTACGTTCACGAAGAATAGCGACAGCCTTGTTCAAAATACGGGAACGTTGAATCGCCGTCATTTCTGCCCAGACTTTTTGTCCTTGCTGTGCCGATTCAACAGCGCGATCGATATCATCTCGCGTACATACCTGCACGTCTGCCAGAATTTCTCCAGTTGCAGGATTAATCGTTTGAAACGTGCTATTGGATGTTGCATCGACATATTGTCCATGAATATAAGGACGTTGCAGTTTGAATGTTGTCAATGGAATTTCCTCGCAGGTGGGTTATTTGAGTTGTTGCCGGATATATTCACTACACAGTTCAATCGGCAGTTCTGGGTCAATTTCGCCATTTACCAAAGCACCTCTTAACCAGAATCCGTCAATCAATGCTGCCAAACCTTGAGCAGCTTTCTCTGCCTGGTCTTTACTCAACTTTTTCATGAATTCATATTTAAGGTTGGAATGTAAACGGTAATGATTAATCTGCTGTAAACGATGTAATTCAGGTTGGTGCAAACTGCTAGCCCAGAACGCCAGCCATACTTTCATCGCAGCTTTATCTGTTTGTGGTGCAGCAAAGTTGCCACGCACAATTGCCAGTAAACGTTGTTCAGGTTCGCCATCGACTTTGGACTGCATTTCTGCAACAGATTTACCCAACTGCTGCAATAAGTAACGCATTGTGGCTTCAATCAAGCCATTTTTACCTCGAAAATAATGACTTATGATGCCGGTTGAGACACCTGCCCTCTGAGCAATCTGACTAATTGAAGCTTCTGCAAAACCTAGCTCATTCACTGCAGCTAAGGTGGCATCGATCAGTTGCTGACGACGGATCGGTTGCATACCAACTTTGGGCATAGGACTAACCTGAATAACGGATGTAGCAATAAAAAATCACTCTGCTAGAGCAAATAGCTGAATGATGTAACAATTCATAAACGCTTTTTTAATTGAACGTTCAATTAATAAAAATTATAGTGCCAGCTCACCCTTGATGTACAGCGCAGTTTGTTTTGGATTTGCAAAAGTTTGTAATTAACGAAAACAAGGAAGCTTTACCGCAGGCTTTTGCTTTTAAATCACACTGCACTGTAGATCATCCGGCAACAAAACGATGGTCATGAATTTATGCAAAAGAAAAAAGAAGATATGCAAGATGGTCTGAATAAAGTAGTTTTTTATTTTTCGGCGACACTTATTCTGCTGTTTTCTATCATCACCATTTTATTTAATGAACAAGCTAATCAAGTCATTATTAATATTTTAAACTGGGTCAGTCGTACCTTTAGCTGGTATTACCTGCTGGCGGCAACGCTGTATCTGGTTTTTATCATTTTTATCGCCTGTTCCCGTTATGGCGAGATTAAATTAGGCCCCAAACATTCCAAGCCAGAATTTAGCCTGCTGAGTTGGTCGGCGATGCTATTTTCTGCCGGAATCGGGATTGACCTGATGTTTTTCTCGGTGGCGGAACCACTTTCCCATTATATGAATCCGCCTGTAGGCGAAGGCGAAACCTTTGAAGCTGCGCGCCAGTCCATGGTGTGGACCCTATTTCACTACGGTTTAACCGGCTGGAGTATGTACGCGCTGATTGGGGTCGCCCTGGGTTATTTCAGTTATCGCTACAATTTACCGCTCACCATCCGATCGGCACTTTATCCGATCTTTGGAAAAAGAATTAATGGTCCGATCGGCCATACTGTGGATACGGCTGCAGTACTCGGCACGATTTTTGGTATTGCCACCACCTGCGGGATTGGCGTTGTGCAATTAAATTATGGCCTGCATGTGCTGTTTGATTTACCGGAAAATATCTGGATTCAAGCTGCACTCATCGCTGTTGCTGTGATTATTACTATTATTTCAGTCACTGCCGGTGTCAATAAAGGCATCCGGATCCTGTCTGAAATTAATATCTATGTATCAATTGGGCTGCTGCTATTCATTCTGTTTGTAGGCAATACCGAGTTTTTATTAGCTGCCTTGATTCAGAATTTTGGTGACTATATCAGCCAGTTCCCGAAACTTTCTTTAACCAGTTTCCCTTTTGAACAACCGAAAGAATGGATGAATAGCTGGACCCTGTTCTTCTGGGCATGGTGGATCGCCTGGTCACCTTTTGTCGGTCTGTTTCTGGCCCGTATTTCCCGTGGTCGTACCATTCGTGAATTTGTCACCGGGACTTTGGTTATTCCTCTGTTATTTACCCTGACCTGGTTGTCTATTTTCGGTAACAGTGCTTTATATAGCGTGATTTTTGATGGTAATACTCAACTTGCTACGACAGTTTTAGAAAATCCGGCACATGGTTTTTATGATCTGCTGGCGCAGTATCCAGGCTTTATGTTTACTGCAGGTGTCGCCACCATTACCGGCTTGCTGTTCTATGTGACCTCAGCGGATTCAGGGGCATTGGTATTGGGAAATTTCACCACCAAATTCACTAATATTGAGCATGATTCACCGCGCTGGCTGAGTGTGTTCTGGGCCATTGCCATCGGTTTGCTAACTTTGGCAATGCTCATGGCCAATGGCGTAACAGCATTACAGAACACCACGATTATTATGGGCCTGCCTTTTAGTTTCGTCATTTTCTTTGTGATGGCGGGACTATATAAGTCCTTACGTCTGGAGGATTTTCGACAGGCCAGTACCAGTCTGAATGCGGCACCTGTGGTCGGCAATGTGGATATATTGAACTGGAAGAAGCGTCTAAGCCGGGTCATGCTGCATCCAAGCCTGTCCCAGACCCGGACCATGCTGGACAATGTCTGCAAGCCGGCCATCGAGGCGGTTGCAACCGAGTTAATTGATAAAGGCATTCAAGTCAATATTCAGGAAAAATCACTTGAGGAAGAACCTGAACTGTATCACCTAGATCTGACCATTCAGCTCGATGAAGAAGAAAACTTTGTCTATGAAATATGGCCGGTACGCTATGACACGCCAAATTTCAGTTCACGTGGTAAACGAACCAAACGTTATTACTATCGTCTGGAAAGTTATCTGTTTGAAGGCTCTCAGGGCAACGATCTGGTCGGTTATAGTAAGGAACAGGTGATCAATGACATCCTGGATAAATATGAACGCCATATGATGTATCTGCATATTAACCGGATCAGCCCAGGTAAACGTCCGCTGTTCCCGGATCGTGAAATCTAGGATCTCTCAACTACGGAAGGAATCAATAATGTCAGAAAGTTTGAATGCATTTGCCCTGTTTTTCTCCCTGCTCAATCCTTTTCTGATGAGTATTTATATGCTCGGAATTATCCGTAATTCCGACGCAAGAATATTCAACATGGCATTGATTCAGGGCAGTCTGATCAGCTTTATTGTGTTCATCATTTTTGCAAAAACCGGTGAAGCCTTCTTTAATGAATTCTTGCATGTACGGTTTGAGTCCTTCCAGATTTTTGGCGGTATTATCTTTTTGGTGATTGGCTATCGTTATGTCTTTGAAGGTGCTGATACGATTGGCGTGATGCGTGGAGCGCCCAGTCATCTGGCGGGCACGATTGCCATGCCGTTTATGATTGGTCCGGGCACCATTTCGGCATCTGTGATCACCGGTATACAGCTCAGTTTAATGCAAACCATTCTGGTGATTTTCTTTACCCTGTTTCTGACTTGTAGTCTGCTGATCCTGATGAAATACCTGCATGATCATTTACAGCACAAGTATTCAAACTATATTGACCTGTATGTCGATATTGTAGGTCGTGTTGCAGCGCTTTTAATCGGTACCATTGCCATCGATATGATCGTGACAGGTATTACAGGAATATTAGAAACCTGATAAATCCTTTCTATCGATAAATATAAAGAGCGGGAAATATCCCGCTCTTTTTTTAATTTTTAAATAATTAAAATTTAAATGACACACCGGCATAAGTAGAAAAACCTTCACCCGGCGAAGAACGAGCTTCATCTTTCCCACCGTCGTTAAGGCCTGGAATCACGACCGCAGCATATTTCTCATCGGTGATATTTTTAAAGTTGATCCAGATTTTCCATGATTGATGTTCTGGTGCATAACCTAAGTCAATGCCCCAAATCTGATAGTCGTCACTGAAACGGCTATTGGCATAATCATGCGCCATTTTGGATGCATATTCAGTATTCAGACCAATATAGAGGCCATTATTCAAAGCATAACTCAGTTGAGCCTGATACAGATGTTTAGAGATTCCTGGCAACTGGTTCTTGCCAAACAATGGATCATTTTTATACTGGAAATCGCTAAGCGTATAAGCCTGTTGCAGACGCAGCTCGCCATATCGGGATTCATGCAATGGCGTATCCAGGCTTAGCTCCACCCCTTGATGAATCGTTGGCGTCGCATTTTCTTCTACACCGATTCTTTCCTTTGGTGTATTGGGATCAACAGTATCTCCATAATCCTTAATCATTTCAGAGGTTAACAGTTCATTTTTTACTTTAGAATAATAGTAGCTCAGTGCCCAGTCTCCAAAGCCCGATTGTCCACGTCCGCCCAGTTCAAAGCTATTGGCGGTTTGCGTGTCCAAATAGATTGGCGCACGCACTCGATTTGATGCAGCTCCATTGTCTTTAGGATAATAATAAGGTGAAGACCATGCCATCGCCCAAGGATGTGCCGGCTCAATACTGCGGCTTAAATTGGCAAACCATTGCACAGAGTCATTCGGCTGATAGGTCAACCCAAGTCGTGGTGCAAAATTCCATTCATAACGACTGACTTTAGGATCTACCTCAGGACCTGAATCTGGGTCGGGAAGAATATTTGCATAAGTAACTTCACTTTCCCGATGGGTATACACAGCTGCCAATCCCAGATCTAATTTGAACTGATCATTTAATGTAGTTTCCTGATCAAATTGCAGCACGTTGTCTGAACCACGATAGGTATAGCGGCGGGTAACTGTGTCTACCGGATACGTTTGATTACCAATTTCTGTATTAAATCTTAAAGTTTCAGTAACCCCACTGTCCGGGCGATGAGTGGTGCTACGCAAGGCAATACGCCCCTGATGCTCCAGACCTAGAAACTGATAAGGCCTTTCATACTGGAAGCGCGCTGTAATATCTTCATAAT
This sequence comes from Acinetobacter sp. YH12208, assembly GCF_013418055.1. Taxonomy (NCBI): domain Bacteria; kingdom Pseudomonadati; phylum Pseudomonadota; class Gammaproteobacteria; order Moraxellales; family Moraxellaceae; genus Acinetobacter; species Acinetobacter sp. YH12208. The sequence continues at coordinate 144,177 of NZ_VPCT01000004.1, read as the reverse complement.
CGACATTAGTACGATAACTGCTTTCACGTAAATCCAGCGGATAATGATGATAAGCCAGACTGCCGGTCAGTTTAGCATCATCCTGTAAATTCCAGGTCGTAGTATTGGCCAACCAGGTACTGCCTGGCTGAATCCGTTTGGCATCTACCGCTAAATTAAAGCTATTCGCTGCTTCAGGATCATTTTTGAGCTGTTCTTGCGTAATACGACCTGGAGTTAAATGCTTGCTCTCACGGTAACGGGCATAAAAACGGGTTTCGATATCCGGACTAATTTGATAGCCCAAATTAAAAGCCAGACCTTTGCCATCGCCTTCAGCATGATCCTGAATCCCATCGAACTGGGTACCCGTCAGCGCCAAATAATAATCCATCTGATCCAGCTTTCGGCCGGTACTAAACTGATATTTCTGATAACCATGACTGCCCATTTCATATTTGAGTTCAGAGCCATCCTGATCAGCGCCAGTCTTGGATTTATAGTTGATTGTTCCACCTAAGGCCAGTCCACCCTGTTTAAAGCCATTGGCTCCGCGATAGACGCCGACATGATCAATCCACCAGGGTTCTAGCAGTTCATACGCTGTACCACCCGGTCCGGTAAATGGAATATCATCAATCAGGACGTGCGTACCGGATGCGTGTGCACCTGAAGTCCGGTTGATTCCTGAGCCACGGATCGATATTTTTGCACCTTCATTCCCTGCAGACTGGGCATAAATTCCTGGCTGTAAACGGAACACATCGGCTGTGGTTGCAAGTCGCTGCTGTTCTAATTGCTGCTCACCAATGAAATTCGTTCCTCCTGAAACCTGAGCCAGCTCTTTCTGATATTGCTGCTGCGGATTGGCATTTTGCTCAGCGCTGATCACAATAGTATTCAGCTGTTGAACATTGTCCGGTTCTACGGCAGTTTCAGCATAAAGATGACCTGAGACAATCGACAGAATCATGAGGCTCAGCGGGCTTTTCTTGAGAGGAATTTTTGTCATGTGCATGGCGATTTTATACAGTCCTGTATAAGTGATTCCGTTTTATGAGAGGAAATCAGTTTAAAAATTATGCTGTAGCATAGATCAACATTGTTATTTTCAGGAGTTATTTTCTGCCAAAAAATTGACTGATCAGCGTATGTTTTTTCATTTTATTTAATCTTTTTATTAAAAATCAACTTGCAAGATCAAAACCACATCCTCACAAGTTCCAAGAACTTAATTTTTAAGTAATTGATATTTAATAATATGTAATTTAATTCTGTACAGATGTATTTCCACTTGGCAAAATGTGATAAGTAGAAAAATTTATAATCGACCAAACCAGTTCTTTAATTTCGAAAGTTGGCCGAAGTTGTATATTTTCTGATTTAAAGTAGACAAGATTAACCTCATCACCTTATAGAAAAATTGAAATCCTTGAGAGAAAAACAATCAATTTTTAAAAATCCTGACGATGCAGAATTTTTAAAAATAACGGACTAAATATATTTAACTATTCGCAAATTAGCTGTAATAGACCTGTCTTTTCTTGGAAAACCGATCCAGCTGTTTCAAGAAGCCTTCAAAATAATCTTTCTGTTTTTCTTCTGTGCGATAGCCGGCGTATAAAGTTCGACGTAAGCCTTCAGGCGCCACACAGTCTAAACGGCGTGATGTCACCCAGCCTTTCTGCTCATATTCATTGACCACCCAATCAGGTAATGCACCAATCCCGCGACCACTTGCCACCAACTGAATCAGCATTTGAGTCAAGTCGGTGGTGCGAATGGCTTTTGGTAGAATATTAGCGGGAATAAACAAGCGCGACATAATGTCCAAACGGTGTTTATCCACCGGATAAGTCACTAGCGTTTCTTCAGCAAGTTCCTGAACAGTAATCTCTTTCGCACGTACCAGTGGATGGGTATTGGATAAAACCAAGCGTGATTCATATTCAAAAATCGGAAAATATTCAATGCCTTTAAGCGCAATCGGATCAGCCGTAATCAGCAGATCAAACTCTCCAGTTTGCAATAATTCATGCGGATTCGATTCAAAACCTGAAGCAAAGTCCAGATCTACATCCGGATATTGCATCCGGTATTGATTGAGTAGCGGCATTAGCCAGTCAAAACAGCTATGACATTCAGAAGAAAAAACAATTCGCCCGGTCTGGCCATGCACAATACGGCTGATATCACTCTGTGCAATTTGAACTTGCGGTAATATTTCATCTGCCAGGTTTAGCAACCGTTCTCCAACATTAGAAAAGCTCACAGGGCGACTACGCCGATTGACTACTTCAACCCCGAACCATTGGTCGAGTTCACGTAGCTGATGTGACAAGGCCGATGGTGTTAAACATAAATCACTTGCGGCTGCAACCAGGGAGCCATGCTCCCGCAGAGCAGTCAGGGTTCTTAAATGGCGGAGTTCTATCATGGAAAATACCGGAAATTCAAAAGACGGATGACACTTGATCTGTCTTAAGCATAACCCATTTCTCTTATTCTATTTAGTTTTTCTCATTTTAAAACCAGAATAATGAGATATATTCACCTATTGGATTAATAGGTTTAAATTTCTATTCCCTCAATTTTTATTAATTTAGTTTTCTTGGTTAACTTAAACATCATTAAAATAACCCATTAAATATCGTTTAAACTTACAGCAGCAACAAGATCGAAAACTAACTCAAGTATAAAAGTTACAGAATAATTTTGCTGCACTCATACAATAAAAATTAGAAAGTATTTTAGAGGATGAAAGACTATGTCGAATCCAATCGATCGAAATGATGAAGAACTCACTGAAGAACAACTTGATCCTCAAGAAAAACAGGATCGTGAGATCCAGCGAGGTCAATTAGGCCTTCATGATCCACAGAGACAACGTGATCAGCTGCGTCAGGAAAGACAGGATGAGGAACAAATTCAGTAATTTTCCCTGAGATGCAAAATAAAAAACTCCCCATTCTTAAAATAGATGGGGAGTTTTTTTTCAGTATTAAAAAGTTATGGACTAGTTTTTCGCATCACCACATCTTATACATCTGATCTAATCTGAACAGCTCACCTTCTTGGATGAGTGCTATTTTACTATTTCGTTTCTGTAGAGGCTTTTGCTTGTAGGGACTGCGCTTGTATTTCTGCCGTTTTTTTCTTGGCCTGAATTTGTGCCGCTATTTCCTGATTTTTCTCAGCAAAACGCAAGCCACCATCTCCGGCGAGACTGGTTTGGCTCATCACCATGCTGCTGCTCAAGATTAAAATCAGCTTAAAAAATTGAATTTTCATGTCTCATCTGCCTTTTTATTCTAATGGTATTAAAAATAAGCAATTATTATTCCAATGTTTTTATGCTTACTTAGATTTTAACTGCACTTTCTATTTTATAGGGATAATCTTCGAAAAAACAGAGTCAATCATCGTAAAAATAGAAAAATCTGCAATAAGAATAAATAGATATTTTGACTACATCTCAGCTCAAATCACATCTGATTTTTTACTTCAGTCAAAAAAAATCGTTCAACAGCTGATTTGGATTATTTTCATTGGCTAAAATATACTGCAAACACCCAGAGCAATAACAAAAAAAGAATCGCTGTGCAGCATTTCCAGAAAGTGACTGGATGCTTTTCAAGCATAGGGCGTGAAACTGATTTTTTAAATTTGATATCTGGGTGTTTCAGATCATATATAAAGGCTGAAAGTGCTTCATAGCGCTGCTCCGGGCGAATGGAAAGCGCTTTTTTAAAGATTGCGTCCAAGCCATGTGGCAGATCCGGTCGATACTCATAGAGAGGATGATATCGAACCTGCTTTAAGGCCTTTTCGGTCTTGCAGCGCGCGAGGTCCGTCCCATAAGGCAACTGTCGGGTTAATAAATAATAACTCATCACCGCCAGCGAGAACTGATCTGATTTTACTGAGGGTGAGCGTCCAATAAAATACTCAGGTGCCATAAAGGCCAAGGTTCCCAAAGGAACATCTGCGTGTTTGGGATTCAGTTCAACCAGACCTCTGACCGCAGTCGATCCATAATCAATCAGTTTCACTTTCAAGGTATCGGCTGGTTCGAGCAGCATGACATTTTCTGGTCGTACATCCTGGTGCAGCATTTCAAGACGGTGCATGGCATTCAATGCTTTGGCCACCTGCTCAATGATCGGAAGCAACTGCTGTAAAGTTAAAGCAGTTTTATGACGGTGCAGCCATCGGTTTAGGCTTTCCCCTTGTAAATATTCATAACTTTGAAATAAAAACTTCTTGCTGCCCTTATGTGGATAGCATTGCAGCAGATTTTCATGTTTTAAGCGTTTCGATACCCAGTCTTCCAGCTGAAATTGTTCCATCGCTTGCAGGTCATCCTGCACATCGACAGACAAGGTTTTAATAACCAGCTGATTTTGTGTTGCTTCATCATGCGCCAAATAGAGGCTGCTGCGATGATTTTGGTGCAGGATTTTATCAATTCGATAACCTTCAAACAGGTCGCCATGACTCAGCTGTTGCGGAAATAAAACATGGCTCTTGATATGAAAGGATTCCTCATCAGGCAACTGTTCCACTTTAATGATTTGAATGGTGAGATTATCATCACTACCCCGCTTTAAGGCCAGTTCGACTATAGACTTGGCAATGATATCCAGATGTTGTTGCTGTTGCAGCATCTCCGATATGAGCTGCATATCAATAAACTCATAGACACCATCTGTCATCAAGATAAATAAATCATCTTCACATAATTCAAGCTGCTGATAATCGACATCGATACGATGGTCGGCACCCAGTGCACGACTTAAATAATGTTCTGTTGATGACAGGAAAACCCGGTGATCAGCCGTCAACTGTTCAATGGCTTGTGCCTGAATGCGATAAATCCGGCTATCGCCTGTATGAAAAATATGCGCCCTGTTTTGTTTCAAAATCAGTGCACTAAAGGTGCAAACATAACCCTGATCCTTATCAAAACGCCCGCGGCTCTGCTGGGTTTGTGCATAGAGCCAGGAATTGGTCGCACGAATGACCCGTGCCGCTGAAGTTTGGGTACTCCATGCATCCGAAGTCGAATAATAATCCGATAGAAAACTGCTGACCGCAGTTTCTGCTGCAATATGACTGACATTGCTGCTGCTGATCCCGTCTGCAATTGCACAGGCAATTCCCTTACTGCTAAGCGCGTGGCCTTCAGGAATATAGACCCCGTGAAAATCCTGATTCTGTGCTTTGATTCCAGCAGAAGAATATTGCCCAATGCTGATCTTTAATTTTTTATTCATTTTAAATACTCAAAAAGGGATCGAATCGATCCCTTTAATCTCAAGACATAAATCATCATGCTTAGATTAGAATTCTTTTTTAGCGCCAGTACGTACATGCGTGGTATAGAGCGCCAGACCTGTCAGTGCCAGACCGCCCACCAGATTCCCCAGTGCAACCGGTAACTCATTCCACAAGAAATAGTCTGTAATCGAGAAATCACCGCCCATCATCATGGCAAATGGGAACAGGAACATATTCACGACTGAATGTTCAAAACCCATGGCAAAGAACAGCATGATCGGCATCCACATTGCGATGAATTTGCCGCTGACCGTGGTTGACATCATGGCACCAATTACACCGAGTGATACCATCCAGTTACACAGCATGCCGCGGATAAAAATCGTCATCCAGCCAGCAAAACCATATTCGGCATAGCCCAAAGTCCGGTCTTCACCAATATGAGCAATTTTCACCCCGACCGCATTCGGTTCTGCGGCGAAACCCATGGTATAGACTGCGGCCATCAACACTGCCACGGTCAAACATCCGGCAAAGTTACCTAAAAAAACCAATCCCCAGTTTTTTAAAATACGTGCCCACGTTACCCCAGGACGTTTATCTAACCAGGCCAAAGGGGTCAGTACAAATACCCCGGTCAGCAGATCATAGCCCAATAGATACAACATGCAGAAACCGACTGGAAATAGCAGCGCACCGATCAGTGGCACCCCTGTTTGTACCGCAATCGTCACGGCAAATACTGCCGCCAATGCCAGAATTGCGCCTGCCATAAACGCACGAATTAAAACATCACGCGTTGCCATATGAAGTTTTGCCTCACCGGCATCGACCACTTTTTTTGCAAACTCTGCAGGAGCAAGATAAGCCATATTTTTATCCCCTTTATATAAATTACTTGCCTGTTTGCAAATAAAAAACGCCTAAGGTCTATTTCAACCCTAGGCGTCTTTGCCTTGCATTATTCAAACAGATCAGTTGTGTCATGGCGCCGTTGCCATATTTAAAATAGATTAAAGCAAATAGTATGCCATTTATTTTAAATAACTAGGGTCTGTTGACATTTCATAATGGTAGCCAAATAAAGATACAAGCTAAGGCAACAGAATTTTCATAGCTTTGCTTTAGCTTGTCATAGCGTGTGGCAATTCCTCTAAATTGCTTTAATCTAGCAAAGGCATTCTCAATTAAGTGCCTGATTTTATAAAAATACCAATCCACATGATCATTATTTGAAAGCGTATTGGATTTCTTGGGAATATTAGCTTGAGTCCCCGTTTTTTCTATCTGTTCTCTCAAGGATTCAGAGTCATACCCCTTATCGGCACAGAGAATTTCTGTCTCATTCAGGTCTATGCTATTAATTAATTTCGGTGCCACTTTTACATCATGGGTCGTACCATCCTCTATCAAAAACTGAACAGGGTTCCCATGAGAATCAACTGCCAAATGAATTTTAGAACTGTTTCCACCGATACTTTTTGAAATAGCCTGATCCTTGATTCCTGTAGCATGCTGATGAGCCCTCACATGGCTAGCATCAATAAACACCCACTCTAGATCAGCATCAGATGAAATTAACTTAAATATTTTTAATAACTTATTGTCTTTCGACCACCGGGAAAATTTCTTGAATATGGAGTTTGGCTTTCCGAAGGCAGCAGGTAAATCCCGCCACGGGCAGCCTGTACGGATTCTATAAAGAATAGCTTCAATAAAATTTCGAAGATTTTGTTTGAGATAAATACGAAAATTACGGAAAATGTTTTCTAACTTAGACCAGTGTTGATCAGTCAACATTGTACGAGGCATAGCGAGGAGTAGATTTGGTTTGGCGATTAAATTCTACTTTTTCGCTATTTTTTTTGCACAGTAAATGTCAACAGACCCTAATTAAATCATATAAATTATTTTAAAAATTTAATCCTTATACTTATATTGGCACAATCTCTGCATTATCTATAGCGGTCATTTTTTTAATATAGCTATTGGAGAAGATTATGATTAGCCATCGTCAACAAGTGACAGACATGATTATTTCAGCGAAAGTTTTAAAGTCTATCAAATGGGCAGATGTCGCTGAAGCTATAGGCCTTTCTAAAGAATGGGTGACTGCTGCATGTTTAGGTCAGATGGCTTTTAATAAAGAACAGGCTGAAAAAATTGGTGAAATATTTGGGTTGACTGACGAAGCCATTGCCTGGCTGCAAATCGTACCCTATAAAGGTTCTCTGCCAACTAGCGTGCCGACAGATCCACTGATTTATCGCTGGTATGAGGTCGTCAGTGTCTATGGTATGACTATTAAAGAACTGATCCATGAAGAATTTGGTGATGGAATTATGAGTGCAATTGATTTCAATATGGATATTCAACGTGAGAATAATCCAAACGGAGATCGGGTGAACGTCGTATTATCCGGAAAGTTTTTACCTTATAAAACTTATTAATCCCCACTATAAGAATAAAAGCCATTATTAAAATGGCTTTTATTTTATCTGCACTTATTAAATTCATTTATTTTTTAAAATCGCTATTAAAATATATATAATTTTTTCATCTCAAGTTAAACATATAAACTATAAATGATTTTATTTTTATTCGATGAATTCAATCATTCTGTACTTTTTAAATAATATTTTGCTATCCTGAATATATAGCTCATCATTTTATTATTGCGTTAGCAAAAACAACAAAAAGGATATTGCTATCCTTTTTGTTCATTCATTTTAAATCGGGAATGTAGTATTATTGCTGTGCTTCCGCCAGATGACGTTCAGTCACGGCCTGTTCATATAAACGCTGTTCTTTTTCTTTATGCTCGACAGAGAAGCGGATCATCAACACACAACTTGCAGCAATCACCACCAAGCCACCCAGTACCATCAAAGTGGTTTGAATATCCAGCATCCCTTTTAACAGGAACCCCGCAGCCACCGCGCCGACATTGCCACCTGCTCCAATAATACCAGCCACACCCCCCAAGGCATCACGGTCGATAAAGGGTACCAGTGCATAGGTAGCGCCACATGCCATATGAGTAAACAAGGCAAAGATGGTCATCGCCATGATCGCCAAGGTCGCGCTGTTCATTTGCGAAAATAGAATAAGAAACAGACCTTCCAGCATGATCAAGGCAAACAGGACTTTGGTTCGACCATCCAGACCTTTTTGAATCGCGACTTTGTCTGAAACAATACCTCCCAAGGCACGGGCAAACAATGCCAGTAAACCAAAAATCCCGGCTGCCATGCCTGCTTCTTTTAAGCCAAACTGGAAATTGTCGACAAAGTACAAGGCAATAATATTATGGATAAAAATTTCAATACCAAAACAGGCTGCGTAAGCCCCAAATAGAATCCAGACACGGTAGTTACGTGCGGCATGCATCAGAATGGCAAGACCACCTTTTTTATCGCTACCGACAGAAATACCTTGCGCACGAAGTTCTTTAAAATTGCCTTGTGGACAGTCCTGGGTGAATTTCCAGTACAGCACACCGACAATGATCATCAGAATACCCGGCACCAGAAGCGCAATTCTCCATCCCATTGCCTGTTCTACACCGAACATGACCAAAGCAGCCAACATTAAAGGCATCAGGGCTTGAGTCGCACCGCCACCGGCATTACCCCAGCCTGCTGTAGTCGCATTTGCCGTTCCCACCACATTTGGCGCAAACATGATGCTGGTATGATATTGGGTGATCACGAAGCTGGCACCGATGGCGCCAATCAATAAACGGAAAAACAAGAAAGATTCATAGCTGTTGGCCGATGCCACACCAAACACCGGAATACTGCCAATAATCAGTAAGGCGGTATAGGTTTTACGCGGACCGTATTTATCACACAACGGCCCCACGATCAGACGCACCAGAATGGTAATGGCGACTGCGGCAATATTGATATTGGCGATCTGCTCTTTGGTCAGGCTGAATTCACCGGCAATGACAGGCATTAACGGTGCACAGGCAAACCACGCAAAGAAACAGACAAAAAAAGCGAGCCAACTCATATGGAAGGCCCGCATCGCTGAAGTACTGAAGTTAAGTAGACTTATTTTTGTTGCTTTATTGAGACTTGTATTTGAAGACATAGCCATTTCCTTACCAGAACTGAACGTATTTAAGTCACTGTGATGCACTAGGCATGTCAGTAACGATCAGAACGGACGTCATTGGCCGTCATACAAATGTAGAGTCTTCTTTGACTTTAAGCAGATATATGCATAGGTCATGCCAGATTATTTTTAAAATAAAATAAGATATTGTTTTAAATAAAATAATTTATATTCAAGCTCTTAAATTAGATGTTTCTTTTTTCAAAATAGAGAAAAAATAGATATCTTCTGAGGCATTATTAGAAAAATAGTTAAACAATGACCTGCTCGGAGTCATTGCTGGTTTAAATCGGTGCAGTGCTGGATCAAATAATTTTTCCCTTTTCAAAATGCAGCAGCTGCGCCTGCAAATACGCCACTTCATCTACATGATGAGTCACATAAATCATGGGTAAATCTGTTTGATTAATCACAATTTTCAGAAAGGGTAAAATCTGGTTTTTCAGCTTTTGATCCAGTCCATTTAAAGGTTCATCCAAAAGTAATAGATCGGGAGAAGATAAAAGTGCACGTCCGATAGAAACGCGCTGTGCCTGTCCACCAGAAAGCTGACGCGCCCGATGCCGAAGCAGTGGCTTTAATTCAAGTAGTTCCACAATGTCCTCAAACATAAATTTCTGCTGACCTTTATTTTTTATATTTAGCTGTTCTGCATAGTTTAAATTCTGCATGACATTCAGATGCGGAAACAGTAAGGCTTGCTGAAAAATCAGGGCAATTTTTCTTTGATGAACAGGAATATTCAGTTTCTGCTGATGATCAAATAATATTTTTTGCTGGAAATGAATAAAGCCTTGTGATGGTTTTAATAGTCCTGCAATATTTTTTAAAAAGGTGCTTTTCCCACTTCCCGAGGCTCCCACAATACCAATTAACTGCGTCTGCATATCCAGATTGGCCTGTAGCTGGAAATTTGCATAATTAAACTGAAAATCACACTTCAGCATATTAAGCCCCCAATTTACGTTGATATTTCTGCATGATCCAGTAATTTGCAATCAAGGCTGAAAAAGCCAGAATCAGAGATAAAATGACCAGACGCATGGCCATGCTTTCTCCATCAGGCTGTTGTAACAGGCTATAAATGGCGATAGGAATCGTGCGGGTTTCCTCGGGAATATTACCGACAAAGGTAATCGTGGCGCCAAACTCTCCCAGACTGCGACTGAAGCATAAAATGCTGCCGATTAAAATTCCTGGCAAAGTCAGAGGCAGGCTAATGCTACAAAATACCCGCCATGGTGCGGCGCCCAGAGATCCTGCCACCTGTTCTAATTGCCGGTTGATCATTTGAAAAGACAAGCGAATTGGTTGAACCATTAAAGGAAATGCCACAATCATGGCAGCGAGTACCGCACCTTTCCAGTTAAATATCAGCTGAATTCCCCATGCATGCAGATATTGTCCCAGTATCCCCTGATGACCAAATAGCAGGAGCAGAAGATAACCCAATACTACCGGCGGTAGCACCATGGGCATCTGCAATATAGCCTCTACGAGAAATTTGGCCCTGAATTCATAACGTGCCAGTAGCCATGCCACGGCGATAGCAAATGGCAGGCACACCGCTGTGGCAAAGCCCGCCACTTTGGCTGAAAGCATCAAGGCACTCAATTCTTCTGGTGTGAGCATCATTAGTTATGGAGCCTTGAACTTAAAACCATATTTCTGGAAAATCTGTCTGGCCTGTGCGCTCGTCTGGATAAATTCAGAAAACTGGACTGCTGCCTGATTTTTCTGGCCTTGCCGGGTTAAAGCAATCGGATACACAATCGGACGATGTGTACTGGCTGGAAACACCCCCGAAATTTTAACTTTTTTACTCATCAAGGCATCAGTTCTATATACAATGCCGACCTGACATTCGCCACGTTCTACAAAAGCCAAGGTTGAACGAACGCTATCCGTACCGACTATTCTACCCCGAAGCGGATTTAACCAGCCCAGCCGGGTTAAGCTTTCCTGGGCATATTTCCCGGCAGGCACCGATTCCATTTGTCCGGTACATAAATAACCCAGAAAGGCCTTAGCAAAATTAAAGTCGGCTGACATTTTAAAATGATTTTTTTGCTGAATAGGACTAATCAATACCAGTTCATTCAAGAGCAAAGGTCGAATCTGACCGATCTGAATTTTTTGTTTTTTAAGTAAATCATGCATCCATTCAAGATCTGCAGAAAAAAAGATATCACTCTCAGCTCCAGCTGAAATCTGTCTGGCCAATACAGAAGATGCTCCAAAAACAGGAATAATCCGAATATTGCGATATTGCTGCTGATATAGTTTGGAAATATCAGTGATTGCATTGGTCAGGCTTGCTGCAGCATATATTTTTACTGTCTCAGCATGCAGCATGGGGCTAGTCAACAGTATGCCGGTGAGTAGAACTTTGAATAAATCCATCTTTCTCATTCTGCTTGGTTTGAATATTGAAAATTGATGCAGACACATCAAATCAACAAACCCTGTACCACTTGCCCGGCCTGGATTTCTGTTCTTGCCGGAATACGGACCAGACAGTTGGCCTGCATCAGATTACTCAACATATGCGACTGTTGTTTTGCCAGGCTCTTGAGCTTTAAAGTGCCCTGATCAAATTCGGCAGCCATTCTTAAGAATCGTTCGCGTGCATCCGCTTTCAAATCATGCGTCATCACCGCACTGAGCCATGCAGGCGACTCCTTTTGCCCTTGTAAGGCATTCAGTAAAGTTGCCGTATAGATTTGCATCCCGACATAAACGGCAGCCGGATTCCCCGGCAAACCCAGAAGGTAACAGCAATTTTTATCGCCTCGTTGATACTTGGCAAATAACATCGGTTTTCCGGGCTTCTGCTTCACTTTCCAGAAAATCTGCTCAAAACCTTGATCTAGGGCAACCGGGCGAATAAAATCATAATCGCCCACTGACACTCCGCCGGTGGTCAAGATGACATCGTATTGGTTTTTAAGACGATGCATTAATGCTTGCAACTCAGACTCATGATCTGAAACATGCAGAATATCTACGTTGTGACCCTGTAACTGAAACCAGGCCTGAATCAGTGGTCCATTGGCATCAAAGATTTTTCCGCAATTCAGCTCCTCAATGCTGGAAACCACTTCATCTCCAGTAATCACGACAGCAATTTTAGGATAACGATAGACTAAAACCTGCTTCACGCCTGCCATACTTAAAGCTGCAATTGCACCTACATGCAGTTTTTGTCCTACATCTGCCAGACGCTGTCCTTGTGCGATTTCCTCGCCTGCATCACGTATATCCGTATGAGGCTTTAGGTCTGTTGTAATAATGATTTGATTGGCATGGCATTTGACAATTTCCTGACGGGCGACCGTTGTAGTTCCTGCTGGAATCCTGGCACCGGTAAAAATCCGGACCGCCTGACCTGGCCGCAGTTCAATTTCAGTACTTTGCCCTGCCCGAATCTCTCCAATGAGTTCAAAAGTGCTGTGAGCACTAACATTTTCTGGACTGCAAAGCGCATAGCCATCTACAGCACTTTGTGAAAACAGCGGCAATGGTATGGCCGAATCAATCGCCTCTGCCAGATAGCGATTCAGAGCCCGAGCAAGCGGCAGGCTTTCAGCTACCAAGATATGCGTCTGCTCAAGTAACATCTGCAGTGCCTGATCAACAGAAATCAGTCCGGGTTCAGCACCGCAGGCTGAATGTGATAGTGCCTGATTCATTGATAGCCCCCCGCATGTGGGATATTTTTTTGCACATCAAACAAGTGCACCAAAGCCGGAAGTACCGCGATCAGAGATTCTTTCGCACCCTGACGACTTCCCGGTAGGGTCATCACCAGACTGTTCTCAATATAGCCAGCCACGCCACGACTTAATGCTGCATAAGGGGTACGTTTTTGCCCAAAACTACGTGAAGCTTCCATTAAACCGGGAATTTCCCGTTGCAGCAAAGGTTGTAGGGTTTCGACGGTCAGGTCTTTAGGACCTAAGCCAGTACCGCCCACAGTTAGAATCAGCGGATACTGATTTTTCTGCTGTTCAATCAGGGTCAAGAGCTGTTCTGGGCTATCGGGAATAACCTGATAACTAATAGAATCAAAATTGGCTTCTTTTAAAATTTCCATTACGTTTTGTCCGGCAGTGTCCGGCTTTTTGCCTGCTGCAACCGTATCGGACAGCACAATAACCGAAGCGGACAGACTCTCTTTAAGTACGCGGGTAAAATGTGATTTTCCGCCTTTTTTCTGCTGCAACCTGCATTGATCCAGCGACAAATCTTCCGGTTCACAATGCGGCTTCAGCATGTCATACAAGGTCAGACCTGCCAGACTGACCGCTGTCAAAGCTTCCATTTCCACACCAGTTGGTCCAATGGTTTCAACAGTAGCAATAATTTCGACATGTGCATCACACAGTTCATATTCCACATCGGCACGATAAATCGGTAATGGATGGCACAATGGAATCAGCTCATCGGTCCGTTTGGCACCTAGAATGCCGGCAATGCGTGCTGTTTTCAGGGCATCACCTTTTTCAGTATTGCCATTACGTAGCAGCTCAATGCAATGTGGCGGTGCATGCAGGATTCCAGTGGCAATTGCTGTACGGTAACTTTCTGCTTTCATCCCTACATTTTTCATGATTCATCCCAGGCTAATTTTTAAAATCTGTTTTAAAGTGATTCATCTTATGCATCCTCATTGGACGCATTTAATTAGATGGTGATTGGCAAGCGTGTTCTGCTACATGGTGATGGTGACAATGCGCTTCTTCTGCATGATGAGAGTGATTAGTTTCAGGTCCATGATCTTTTCGAATACAACAGCCTTCCACATACTGGCTGCTACCATCCAGATAAAACTCTTCTTTCCAGACCGGAACCTCATGCTTCACCCGTTCCACAGCTTCCTCACAGGCAGCGAAGGCCTCACGACGATGGGCCGCATAAGCCATAGCAATAATGGCTGTTTCCCCAACCTCCAGCTCACCAATACGGTGCACTACCCGTACATAAGACACCTGGTATTTGATCTGGATCTGCTGTTCAATTTCACGAATCATTTTTTCAGCCACAGGCGCATAGGCGGTATATTTCAGGGCACGCACAGCTTTCCCCTGATGATGGTTACGTACTGTTCCGACAAAGATGCCGATTCCACCACATTCCGGAAAATGCTGGATACCATCAAAATCCTCCAGACTAAAAGCAGTCTGCTGGATTCGGGCAAATTGTTTTAGTGACTTGAGTTGCATCTCAGCCTCCTGCTACCGGCGATAACAGCACCAGCGTACTGTCACGATTTAAAACATTCTGTCTGGAAATAATGTCTTCACCGATTGCACAGGCACAACGTTCCAGCATGGGCTGTATATCGGGATAGAGGGATAGCAACTGGTTCAGGACTTCAGAAACATGAATTTCAGACTCGCATTGCAAATTTAAATCTGCGGGAATTTGTCGTTCAATCGCACCGAAGGCTTCTATTTTGATATGAATTAATTTTTGCTGAGTGAGTGACATATTTACCCTCCAATGCTGTGCATGCTGATTTTTCGGATCGGCTTTTGTATTGGTGATTGCTGGATCGCATGGAAGCCGGCCTCTTTATGCCAGATGTAAGCGTGGAGCTTGTGCTGAAATGTCTGTGTGGCGAAATGATCCAGCGCCAGTTGTTCGATATCTGCCTTAAGGTTCAGGCCTTGTCTGGCAAATAAACAGTTATAAAATTCACCTTGGGCATTGAGGCGCAGACGGTCACAATCACTGCAAAATGAATGGGTAATGGTGGAAATAATCCCCAAAGGCTGCCCATTGACCAAATAGCCACGGGCTGGATTGGCGCCTTGTCCTTGAGATACCTGGACATCAAATTCAGTTTTCAGTTGATCCAGGATATCCTGCTCACTGATGACATCAGACGGATTCCATTTCTGATCGCCATCGAGGGGCATAAACTCAATAAAACGCAGTTCTATAGCCTGATGCTGTGCCCATTTCACCAAAGGAATAATCTGATTGTCATTGATGCCTTTGATGAGCACACTATTGATCTTGACGGTCAAACCTGCCTGCTGTGCGGCAGAAATACCTTGAAGTACAGGCTGTAACTGTTTTTGGGTCAGTTGCTGAAACTGCTTTGGATCAAGACTGTCTAGACTGATATTCAGATCGTCCAGTCCTGCCTGTTTAAGCGCTTGAGCATAATCTTTTAAATAATGGCCATTACTGGTCATGGAAATACGTTTCAGGCCAATTGCTTTCAATGTCTGTAAGCAGGCAATAAAATGAACAATACCCTGACGCATCAACGGTTCGCCCCCCGTCACGCGGATCTGCTCAATCCCGTGTCGCACCATAAACTCGCAAAAAGCATACAGGGCTTCAAAACTGAGCAATTCTTTTTTATTTATCCATTGCGGATGTTCAGGCATGCAATAGCTGCATTTAAAATTACAGCGGTCAGTCACCGAGATCCGCAACTTACGTTTCTGGCGTCCAAACTGATCCTGAAAGATACTGCGAGGTGCTAAAGCTGTCATGCTGTTCATTGCTGCGGTCCATGATGAGATCTGCACGGTTATTTAACAGTCTTGAGTTACTGCCCTATTTCTTCACAATGAATGAGCAAAAAGTGTTCCAACTTTGCACAAATTTATGTTTAATGAATATTAATGGGTAATATTTGTTCTTTTTTAGTCCAAAAGTTCGCTCGAAAAATAAAAAAAGCAATATTTTGGTGAACCAGGATATGATAATTCGACTTTTAGCATTTTAAACGCTAGAGAAAGTTAAGCTGTTGATGCTGCTGTAGCTCGTCAAATGAATTAATACTGTGAAAAAACAGGGCACGATTTTTAAAGCTTGCCCGCTGCATGTGCATGTCAACAAAACAGAGTTTTAAACTGTGCTGATCATTTTCAAGATGTTGTATAAGAGTGGGTAAGCTGCTGTGTTTCATCAGACAGAATGGAAACAATGCCTTTTCATTGATTTCAACTACCGCCACTTCACATAAGGGATGTCGTTGCAAGGCCTGATGTAAACGTGAAATGACCTTTTTGGGGATATAGGTCACATCACAAGGCACGAACAGCACATAATCAGATTCCACATGTGACCAGGCACTCTTCATGCCCATCAATGGTCCCTGAAAGCCGGGTTCATCGTCCTGATAAAAATCAATCGAAGGAATCATCCGTTTATAAATAGAGTGATCCCGATGGCTATTGACCCAGACTTTGCTTGCCCGGGACTTCAGTTGCTGATGGATTTTAATCAGCTGGATTTCATCATCAAATTTGTGCAGCAATTTATTGATGCCATTCATGCGCCGCGCTAAACCTCCGGC
Source organism: Acinetobacter sp. YH12208 (assembly GCF_013418055.1). Lineage (NCBI taxonomy): Bacteria > Pseudomonadati > Pseudomonadota > Gammaproteobacteria > Moraxellales > Moraxellaceae > Acinetobacter > Acinetobacter sp. YH12208. The sequence goes on along the minus strand of NZ_VPCT01000004.1, from coordinate 127,475 downwards.
CAGAATCACCACGTCGGTTTCCGGATAAGACACCGTCTTCATCACTCTTCTTTTCATTCTATGCACTCCGTCTGGCAGGCCTTAATCAGGCCTCTAATTTCTGGCAAACACGAACCGCAATTTCCTCCGGCTTTTAGACATGCAGTCACCTGTTTTTCATGCGTGATATTTTTATCTTTAATGGTTTGAATAATTCGGTTCTTGCCGACCTTAAAACAGCTACAGACCAATGCTCCTTCACTATTTCCCATCGACATGGCCTGACCTGCCAGCAATGCTTTACGATGTAATGCACTCAGACGTTCACGTCTAAACAGGCCAGCCACCCAGTCACGATCTGGCAATAATGCCGCCGGTGCGATATAAAAACTGGCAATTAACTGGCCATCCTGAAGAACCACACTATGACTGATATGCGCCGTTTGATCTTCGAGATTCAGCCATTCAAAGCTTTCATCATTAAAGTCTAAGAGACTCTTGATCTGCCCGGTGATGTCAGAAAACCTGCGCCGGTCTGCCAGTTCATAACGGATGGCCTGAGTGGTTTGAATTTTGCTCCACCACACCGTATTTTTAATCATGGTCTGGATCTGTTGTTTAAAGCCTTCCCGTACATACAGCACACCCTGCCACTGAGTATAAAATGGCTGGATCATCACCGGAGTATGCTTAAACTCTGGCTCGCCGGAAATCGGGTCAACCACCGGATTCACCACTTTGCCAATCCGCGCATCGGACGCAAACTGGTCGTTCCAGTGAATCGGTGCAAAAATCTGGCCACGTCGCATATTTTGTGAAAATTGCACACGGAGTACACAACTTCCCCAAGCGGATTTCACCTCGACCAGCTCGCCATCTTTCAGGCCATATTTCAGCCCGTCTTGCGGATGCAACTCACAATAAGGCTCGGCACGATGCTGGGATAAACTGGCAGATAATCCGGTACGGCTCATGGTGTGCCATTGATCGCGGATCCGTCCGGTATTTAGGATCAGCGGATATTCAGTAGAAATAGCATGTACCGGATCGGCTGCAACTGTTGGCACCAATCTGGCTTTGCCATCTGCATGGCTAAACTGGCCTTGGCTAAATAGTTGACCAACCTGATGAACTTCTTGCTTATCCCAGACTGGCCACTGGATCGGTGCCAGATTATGATATTCTGCAAAACTGAGATGAGTTAAACCTTGCAGGTTGAAATAGCGGAAATTTGGCGTATCTGCGCGTTGCGAAAGTGAACCATTCTGATAGGCAGATAAACGGGCATGTTCCAGAAAAATGTCATGGCTATTGTTAAAGTCAAAACCGCGAAAACCTAAGACCTGAGCCACCCGGGAAATGGCCCACCAGTCTGCTTTGGCTTCACCCGGAGCCGGCAAAAAGGCCTTTTGCCGTGAAATACGGCGCTCCGAATTGGTGACTGTGCCATCTTTTTCGCCCCAACCCAGTGCCGGTAACAGTACATCGGCATATTGCGTGGTATCAGTGTCGAGACAAATATCAGAAACCACTACAAATTCACACTTTTCCAGAGCGCGTTTAACCTGATCTGCATTGGGCAAACTCACGATCGGATTGGTGGCCATAATCCAGATGGCCTTGATTTTTCCGCTTTCCACCGCTTGAAATAAATCTACTGCTTTTAATCCGGGCTGCCGCGCGATGACCGGGCTTTGCCAGAAGTCCTGCACCAGTTGCTGATGCTGCGGGTTCTCCAAATCTAGATGGCTGGCCAGCATATTGGCCAGCCCACCGACTTCCCGTCCGCCCATCGCATTCGGTTGTCCAGTCATGGAAAAAGGTGCCGCACCGGGTTTGCCTATTTTCCCTGTCAATAAATGACAGTTGATAATGCTATTGGCCTTGTCTACTCCTTGAGAGGATTGGTTTACACCCATGGAAAACAGGCTCATGATTTTTTCGGTCTGGGCAAATTTCTGAAAAAATAAGGTTAATTTTTCAATAGCAATACCAGTACGCTTTGCCACGCTTTCAAGTGATGACTCTGTCGAGCTGCTGGCAAGTGCCTGCTCCAGACCTTGGGTATGTTGTGTAACAAAATCCAGATCAGTATAGCCATTTTGCTGAAGATACTGTAACAGGCCATTAAACAGCGCGACATCCTGACCTGGTAAAATAGGTAAGTGTAAATCTGCCGCTTCACAGGTTGCAGTAAAGCGTGGATCAATCACTACCACAAATAAATCCCGCTCTTCCTTGGCTTTCATGATGCGCTGATAAAGCACCGGATGGCACCAGGCGGTATTGGAACCGACCAGAACCACCATTTCTGTCTGCTCAAAATCTGTATAGCTGGCCGGCACCAGATCTTCGCCAAAAGCCCGCTTATGTGCAGCCACAGCAGATGACATGCACAGTCTTGAATTGGTATCAATATTGGCAGTACCAAGATAGCCCTTTAAAAACTTGTTCACCACATAATAGTCTTCAGTCAAAAGCTGGCCGGAGACATAAAAGGCGATGCTGTCGCGTCCATACTGATCAATACATTGCTGAAATTTATTGGCAATACTAGAAATGGCATGATCCCAAGTGCTTATTTGCCGCTGTTCTTTTCGACCTGTCATCGGATGCAGAAGCCGGGTTTTTAAGCCAAGTGTATCGGCAAGATGACTGCCTTTAATACACAACTTGCCCAAGTTCGCAGGATGCTGAACATCGCCTTCAATCTGAACCTTTTCACCCATCGGGGTTTGGCTTACGTGCGCGATGACACCACAGCCTACTCCACAATAAGGACAGGTCGTCTGAGTGGTTTTTATTTGGGATTCAGTAGAGCTATGTAGTTCCATAACCGGAATACTATTCATTGCTGCTGCGCTCCTTAATCATCCAAATTCACTTGTTTCACCAAAACGCTGATATCTAGCTTTTACAGGTTTGATTTAAATTTTTTCTATGTCTCAAAAGCTTTAATCCTCCCCAACCCTCCTTTAATAAAGGAGAGAGGTTCCCCTCTTGTTTTAAGAGGGGTTGGGAGATTGATCCGATTACCCTGCCTTTTTTAATGCAAAATCCCGACCAAAAAGCAGTTTGCTGCGGATATTACTAATTGGTGTCTGGTCCGCAATCAGTTCTGCATACCAAGCCCCATCTTCGGTATCGCCAAATAGCACTGCACCAATGACTTTGTCCTGCTGAATGATGATCCGTTTATAAATCTGACGCTTCTCATCATTCAGCACGATATCTTCGAAATCATTAGTCGGTTCAAAATTACCTGCCGAGAATACGTCACATCCGCTGACCTTCAGTTGGGTCGGAACAGTCGGTGCCTTAAAGGTCAGTCGGCCATGTTCAGCCAGATGCGTCGCACAGATAAAGGCCTGTCCCCATAATGGCTCAACCAATCCAAAGGTCTGGCCACGATGCTCAATACATTCACCTACCGCATAAATACTTGGGTCATAAGTCTGCATGGTGTCATTCACCAGCACCCCACGATTGCAGCGCAAGCCAGCCTGTTCAGCCAAAGTTTTATTTGGTCGGATTCCAACTGCAAAGACCACGAGCTCAGCATCCAGCACCGTCCCGTCTTTTAAGCGCAGTTGATTCACGTGGCCATCACTACCGAGTAGTTCTTCGGTGTTGGCTTCGGTGATGATCCGGATACCTTTATCTTCAATTGATTTTTTCAGCATTTGACTGGCTTTCATATCCAGCTGACGATCCATAATACGATCCATCAGGTGCAGCACAGTCACATTCATCCCCTGCTGCTTCAGTCCATAAGCTGCTTCTAGACCCAGCAACCCACCTCCAATCACGACGGCGTTTTGCCTGGTTTTGCAGTAATCCAGCATGCGGTTAACATCCTGAATATCCCGGAAGCTAATTACGCCTTCAAGTTCAGCACCCGGAATTGGCGGTACGAAAGGTTTGGAACCGGTCGCGAGGATCAGACGATCATAAGCAACTATCTCACCTTTTTCGGTATGAACCTGCTTACGTGAACGGTCGATAGCGATAGCAGCATCTCCAGCAATAAATCGAATGCCTTTTTCGGCATACCAGTCAGCTGAATGCAGCATAATTTCGGCAAAGCTTTTCTCACCAGACAATACCGGTGACAACATGATCCGGTTGTAATTTCCCCATGGCTCTTCCCCAATCACGGTAATGTCATAACGATCTGGTGCCATATCCAGCAAGTCTTCCAGACAGCGCATACCCGCCAGCCCATTCCCGACCAATACCAATTTTAAGCGCTCTGTGTTTTGACCATTACTGGAAATATAAGTCTTTTGCGGAGTTGGGCTGATAAAGACTGTGCCATTTTCAATTCGGGTTGGAAATACCAGTAATTTCTGATCTTGCTCTTCCAGACAACGGCCGGTCACCAGACTGAAATGCTGCTTGTAAATTGGGGATGCGACTACACGCTCACCTTGCAGATCGCCCAGAATGCCACGTGCCATGACATTGGCCAGACTAAACGGATCCTGATTGCTGAGCGCATACACCCGCTGTTCCTGACCCACGCGAAAAATTGCAATCTGTTGATCTTCAATCAAAGCTGCAACACCAGTATTCGGGGTGATCTCATCCAGATGACAGACTTCGTACCAGTTCAGTTCGTTCATATCTTTTAAAATTGTCATTTTCATTCTCCCTGACTGTGGTGTTTAGGCTTCAACCACTGGAATACGGTTGAGATCACGTTCAGCGTCAGTCTTTGGCCGGATCTGACCACGTACAGGTGCAAACTGAATATGCGGGTCATTCTGCTCGGCTGCTTTGGCGTTGATAAAGGTTTTAAAGCGTTTGCGTACTTCTGGATCTTCAATCGCGGTGCGCCATTCATCCTGATAAGTGCCAATCACATGCTGCATACGGCTTTCCAGTTCAGCCGCAATGCCAAGCGAATCGTGCACAATGACATCTTTCAGATAATCCAGCCCACCTTCCATATTGTCACGCCATACACTGGTGCGCTGTAGACGATCCGCCGTCTGGATATAGAACATAAAGAAGCGGTCGATATATTTGATGAGTGTGGAAGTATCCAGATCCGAGGCGAGCAGTTCAGCATGGCGCGGTTTCATACCGCCATTGCCGCATACATATAGATTCCAGCCTTTTTCGGTGGCAATGACACCGACATCCTTGCTCTGTGCTTCTGCACATTCACGGGTACAGCCAGATACTGCCATTTTAGTTTTATGTGGTGAACGCAGGCCTTTATAACGATTCTCAAGGAAAATCGCCAAGCCGACAGAGTCATCGACCCCAAAACGACACCAGGTACTGCCCACGCAAGATTTCACCGTACGTAAGGATTTGCCGTAGGCATGTCCAGACTCGAAACCGGCATTGATCAGTTTTTCCCAGATTTCAGGCAGTTGATGTACCTGCGCACCGAACATGTCAATTCGTTGTCCGCCTGTGATTTTGGTATATAGGCCATAGTCTTTGGCGATCTGACCGATGGTAATCAGGCCATCCGGGGTGATTTCGCCGCCTGCCACACGTGGCACAATCGAATAGGAACCATCTTTCTGAATATTGCCGAGGTAGTAGTCGTTGCTATCCTGCAAACCGGCATGACTTGGTTTCAGAACAAAATCATTCCAGCAGGATGCCAGAATATTGGCTACAGTCGGTTTGCAAATATCACAACCCATGCCGTGCCCATGTTGCTGGATCAGGTCAGAGAAAGTCTTGATTTCATGCACGCGTACCAGGTGATACAGTTCCTGACGCGAATAGGCGAAGTGCTCGCACAGGTGATTATTGACTGTAACCCCCTGACGCTGTAATTCAGATTTGAGAACCTGCGTTACCAGTGGTGCACAGCCACCGCACGCCGTTGCAGCCTGTGTGCATTTTTTCAGTGCACCCAATGAAGTTGCACCGCCATCAATGGCTGAACAGATATCAGCTTTGGAAACGTTATTACATGAACAGATGGTCGCACTGTCAGGCAATAAATCGACACCACTACCACCTGATTTGGAAGTTGCCTGATCAAAACCCGGCATGATCAGGCTTTCCGGTTGCTCCGGTACCGCCAGACCATTCAGCATCATTTGTAAAAGATCGCTATATTCTTTGGCACAGCCCACCAGCACCGCGCCCAGCAGCTTGGTCTTATCTGCTGACACCACGATTTTTTTATAAACCTGCGCGGCTTCATCAGCATAGAAATAACTCAAGGCACCAGGTGACATGGCATGTGCGTCACCAATAGAAGCAACATCCACTCCCATCAGTTTGAGCTTGGTGCTCATGTCGGCACCAGCGAATGTATGGCTCTCTTGGTCCAGTACATGTTTTGCCGCGATACGCGCCATGTCATAGCCCGGTGCAACCAGACCATAAATTTTATTGTCCCAAAGTGCACATTCACCAATGGCATAAATGTCCGGATGTGAGGTCTGGCAATAATCATTAATGATGATGCCGCCACGCTCACCAATCAGTAAACCACTTTGGCGCGCCAGTTCATCACGCGGACGAATGCCGGCCGAGAACAGGATGATATCGGTTTCAAGCACCGAACCATCTCCGAACTTCATTACATGCTGAGTGCTGTCACCATCTTCAATACTTGACGTGGCCTTTTGAGTATGTACCTTGACACCAAGGTCTTCAATTTTAGAGCGCAGTACCCGGCCGCCCAGATCATCAATCTGCACCGCCATCAGACGCGGAGCAAATTCTACGACATGGGTTTCCAGATTCAGATCTCGCAGGGCTTTCGCTGCTTCCAGCCCTAGCAAGCCGCCGCCAATCACTACGCCAGTTTTGGCATTCAGACTGGCTGCACGAATGGCATCCAGATCTTCAATGGTACGATAAACAAAGCAATTCTGACGGTCATTGCCCGGGATTGGTGGCACAAAGGCATAAGAACCGGTAGCGAGAATCAACTTGTCAAAACTCAGCACATCACCCTGGCTGGTGGTGACGGTTTTATGGAGCTGATCAATTTCAACCGCTTTAGTATTAAGTCGCAAATCAATGCCATAAGCATCGGCGAAATCACTACGGCATAGACTCAGATCCTTGACCGACTTGCCGCTGAAATATTCGGTCAAATGTACCCGGTCATAAGCCAAATGTGGCTCTTCTGCCAAAATGGTCAGCTCAATGTCATCACCGGCCTGTTCCAGTACAGATTCGATGAATTTATGCCCCACCATGCCATGCCCAATCATGAGAATTTTCATATCTGCGCTCCGACTATTGTTTTTTTAAAGACGATAAAAAGCCACATATCAGATCTAGTGGTTGATATGTCGACTGTTTGAATGGGTGGTAAATACCGTGCCCAGCTGTTTGAAATGCTGGATCAAAGGTTGAAATGCCCGTACGGTTTGTATTGCTGAACAACTGACCATGTCATTTATCCTGTGCTGAACGAAATATCAGTTGCACCCTTTTAAAGTGCAACTACGATCAGAACGGGCATCGTTGGCCGTTATTCGTATTGAAAGTCATCTTTGACAATTTGATAAATGCAGGAAGCATGCCAACTTTTTTAGCAACACAATGACTGATATCAGCCAGAAAATTGCAGGAAATGCTTTATTTTGATGATGGATGCCAAACTCCTGCACCAAATTGAACTCAAAATAACTCTTTGATGCACCAATATCATGGCATGTTTTTTGCATTATTCGTACTTGAATATTCCTTAGGCCTTACTTGAAAATATTCCATGTCTAAATTACGAATTGCTCTTATTGATGATGATCTGGAGCGCGCCCAATTCATCCAGGAATCGCTGCTGTTACATGATTTTCAGGTGGTGGCCTGTTTAATCCTGAATGATCTGAATATGGTGCATGTCAAAGGCATCCATGCAGATGTGATTCTGCTAAATATGGATCATCCACATCGGGATATTATTGAAAGCTGTGTCAGCCAATATGAACTTCCTACCGTACTGTTTACCCAAAACTCCAATAAAGACACCATCAAAAGTGCGATTGATGCCGGGATCACGGCTTATATTGTCGATGGTATTGATCCCAGCAAATTAGAAAGCATTCTGGAAATATCAATTGAACAGTTCCGCAAGCATAAAAAGCTGCTGAACGATTTAAAAGAAACCCAAGACAAGCTGATTGACCGTAAAGATATCGATAAAGCCAAAGCATTGCTGATCCAGCTGCATGCATTATCTGAAGAACAGGCCTTTGCCTTATTACGTAAAAATGCCATGAGTCACCGGATTACCATTGGTGAAATGGCCAGACGCCTGCTCGATGCACAGAAGCTGTTACTGGGCCAATAAGGAAAAGCATATGTCCTCATTAGAAAAAACTGAACTCAATATTGGCTATATTCCTTTACTTGATTGTGTTGCCATTCTCTGGGCTGAAAAACAGGGTTATTTTGCCGAGCAAGGATTAACCATCAATTTAATCCGCGAAGCCTCATGGTCAAGTTTGCGTGACCGTCTGGCCTATGGCTTTCTGGATGCTGCACATTGTCTGTCCGCCATGTTGCCCGCTGCTGCCCTGGGCACAGACCAGTTACAGGTGGCTTTACAAACCTCTTTGGTGCTGAGTATCAATCAGGCTTATATCAGCCTGCGTCAAGATCTATGTTATGAATTGGGAATTCATGCAGAAGATGATGAAAAAAGCAGTTCTCAGAAATTGGTGCGGGCCTTGCAACATCATCAGAAAGTGAATCTTGCCTATGTCTATAAGCATTCAATTCATCATTACTGTATAAAAGAATGGTTGGCCCTGACAGATTTCAATATTGCCCACACTATTCACCTGATGACGTCACCACCACCTTCGATGGTGAAAGGAATCTCGGAACAGATATTCGATGGCTTTTGCGTGGGAGAACCCTGGAATATTCAGGCCAAACTTGAAGGCTATAGCTTTATCGTCGCTGCGAGCCAGAATGTCATTCCAAAAGTTGCCGATAAAGTTTTGGCCATGACCCAAGAATGGGCAGAACAGCATCCATTTACTGTAGAGGCAGTGGTCAAGGCAGTACAAAAAGCGCAGAATGATTTAAAGCAGCGCAGTGATTTATCAGAAGTATGGGACATGCTGGTGGACTATCAGATTATTCAGTTTGAATGTTCCGCCCAGCGGCATGTTTATGACTTTCACAAGATCAAGAATATTATCCGGAATTTTGTTGGGGAAAGTGCCGAACCGAAAGTCGATGATTTTATCTGGCTCCTACAGCAGATGCAGAAATGGGAAAATCTTGATCTATCAGAAGATGATCAGCTACAGATTGCGCAGCAGTGCATCTATAGCTTGCAAAACCAGCATGCAGACATTATTGGCTAAATGATGTTACTGAAAAAAAGGCCTGATTTTTCGGGTCTTTTTTATTGAGTCTATTTTCCAGAAAATGATTAAAAATCTCTGTATTCTGATCTAACTTCTTAAATATGATTAAGAGTTATCTGCTAATTTTTTCTATAAAAATAAGCCCTTTTTAAAGTCATTTCAGGATTTGGGATGAAATGGCATCCATTTTGCTTAGTCAGTATTACGTTTTATAAAATTTGTAATATTGAGGGGCAACACTATGAGTTACGTTGCACGTGAACTCAGTCAAAGAAATAAATTACTGTTTGGCTTGGGGTCTTTTTTAATACCAATTCTGATTTGGTGTGCAGTCAGCTATTTGCCATTTATTTGGCATCCACAAGTCCAGATTACTGATTCAGGTAGTGTTGCCTACTTACAGATCGAAAGTCGTATTGATAAAGACCAGTTTTTTTCTGCTGCTCAGTCTGCGGTAGATCAGGGTCTGGCTCCGCCGCAGGGTATTCTGGTCAACCCGATTTATCTGCCTGCACCACATGAAGTTGCGATTGCACTGGTCACGGCCTTTACCACGGAGCCTGCTCAGGCCAATGCACCCTGGTTTCATGAAAGTCTGTGGCACAGTATCAAGCTGGTCTTTACTGCGTTCTTTATTTCTTCCTTGGTCGGTATTCCACTCGGTATTTTATGCGGGTTTTCAAATAAAATTTCCCAGCTGATCGAACCCTTTGTCGAATTCTTCCGCTATTTGCCTGCTCCGGCCTTTGGTGCACTGGCAGTGGCAATTCTCGGAATTAATGATGCACCAAAAATTGCCATTATTGTGATTGGAACCTTGTTCCAGCAAATCCTGATTATTGCCAATACCACACGTCTGGTGGATCGCAGCCTGATCGAAGCCGGTTTTACTCTGGGCACCAATAAACTCAAAAGTCTGTTACATGTGGTGATTCCTGCCGCCCTGCCTGAAATTTACCGTAATCTGCGTGTGTTGCTCGGCTGGGCATGGACTTACCTGATCGTAGCAGAACTGATCGGCAGTACCTCCGGGATTACCTGGTTCATTACCCAGCAAGCCCGCTATCAAAACTTTGATAATGTCTTTGCCGCGATCCTGATTATCGGTGTGATTGGCCTGCTTTGTGATGTGATTTTAATGAAACTGGGACAACGCTTATTTAAATGGAAACCGGGAGCCAACTGATGCAAAACACTGAATTTAATACCCGCGAATACTTTGACAAGATTTATAGCCGTCCGGTGATTCTGGAAGCGAAGCAATTGACGCAAAAATTCAGTCATGGCAAAACCGAGCGTACGGTTTTAAATGCACTAAATTTGAAAATTCATAAGCGGGAGTTCATCTGTGTGATTGGGCCTTCCGGTTGCGGCAAGTCAACCTTTAGCCGTGTAGTCGCCGGTCTGGATCCTTATAGCAGTGGTGAGATTCTGGTGGATGGCCAGCCGATTACCGGCCCAAGTCCAGAGCGTGGCATGGTGTTCCAGGGCTATACCCTGTTTCCATGGAAAACCGTCAAGGAAAATGTCATGTTTGGCCCGCGCATGAAAGGCCAAAGTAGTGCAGCTGCCGAAGCGCAGGCACGTGAATGGATCAATATCATTGGTCTGGAAAAGTATGAAAACCAGTATCCGCATGAGCTGTCTGGCGGGATGAAACAGCGTGTCGCGATTGCCCGGGCTTTGGTCAATGAACCGAAGATCCTGTTGATGGATGAACCCTTTGGAGCACTCGATCCGCATACCCGGCAAAAAATGCAGCGTCATCTGATGGATCTTTGGCAAAATATCGACATCACCATCATTTTTGTGACTCACGATATGGATGAAGCCATTTTACTGGCCGACCGTATTGTGGCGCTGAAAGCCAATCCGGGTGAAATCAAGGAAATTATCGAAGTTGATCTACCTCGTCCACGCCATCCAGACGTCATGCTTAGTCCTGAATTTAAACAGTTAAGACAACGTGTCGATTATCTGGTGCATGCTGAAGAAGATGAACTGGATCCGGCACTAGCAGAACTGCCGGTCATTCCGCGTATGACCAAGGTCAGCAGCAATAAATAATCTTATCCAAAATGCCTTTGGGACGACCCGAAGGTTTTAATCGCTGTGTTGGACGACCAACATTAGAGGTGATTATCATGCAAGCGCAATATGTACTCCCACTGGTTGATATTTCAAAATTACAAAGTCCGGATTTAGCCGATCGTATTGAAGTTGCTCATGCTCTGGATCAAGCCTGTAAAGAAGTCGGATTTCTTTATCTGCAAGGTAGCCAGTTTAATTCTGATTACGCCAAAGCCCTGATTGAAATGGCCCAGTCCTATTTTTCTCAGGATCTGGACACCAAAATGCAGCACTATATTGGCAAATCAAAAAACCATAGTGGCTATGTGCCGATTGGCGAAGAACAGTTTGCCGGCAACAGTTATGATTTAAAAGAAGCCTATGATGTCAATTATGATTATCAGGGGGTAAGAAAAGACTGTCCTTTACTTGGGCCCACCTTATGGCCAGACCATCCGGATTTCAAGTCTATTGTCAGCCAATACTATAGTCATCTGCGTGAGATCAGCCGGCAGATTTTTTCTGCCTTTGCACTGGCGTTGGGCGTTCGTGAGGACTTTTTTGAAAGCAAAATTACTGATGCACCAAGTCAGCTACGCTTGATTCATTATCCCTATAATCCGGAAGTGCAAGATGCCGAAGGCATTGGCGCACATACCGATTACGAATGCTTTACCTTGCTGTTACCCACCGCACCCGGCTTACAGGTTTTGAATAAAGCCGGCGAATGGATCGACATTCCACTGATTGAAAATACACTGGTGATGAATATCGGTGACATGATGGAAATTCTGTCAAATGGTAAATATCTCGCCACCAAGCACCGCGTGAAAAAAGTCTCTGAAGAACGTTATTCATTCCCTCTGTTTTGCGCCTGCAATTATGACACCGTGATTGAACCGGTTATTCACACTGAAAATTCCAAATATTCTGCCCTGATCGGGGGTGAGCATCTGTTTAATCAGACCGCCCAGACCTTTCAATATTTAAAACAGCGCATTGCTAGCGGTGAACTGATCTTAAAAAATGCTGTACCACTTTCCTCTTTTGGACTTGAAGAACAGGCGGAGACAGCATCATGAATCTGTTTGAAGTGATTAAGACTTTAAAGCCCACTATCCCTCAGCCAGAGATTATTCCAGAATTTTTATACGGTGCTTTCCGGCGTAAAAGTATCAGTTTTTATAATGGCCTAACCGATGAAAACACCATTGTGTACTGGTTTCAGTCGCGCAGTTTCACCATTGATCTTCGTCTAAAAAGCCAGACGGGAACTGCTGTTCAGGAACGCCAAGGCTGGATTGGCAATACGCTTTGGGATAACGCCAGCCAGCTCTTGTCTTGGGAAGTGAAAGACTACGCCAATTACCAGAATCATGTGCAGTGGCCGGAACCAGCCAAGCTACATGCGATTGGCAACTGCATTCTGGAGTTTTCTCCAAGTAATGTCTATGTCGAAGACTGGCGCCAGCAGGTACAGCATGGTTTATTTTTAGGCTTGCGCCTTCAGTCTGCACTTGATGTTCAATCTGGTCAGACACTGGAAATGGATGGTGGCCTGATTATTTGTGCTGATCATATTGCCTATGCCCTGACGCGTTTGCCTGAAGTGCAAAGTGCAGTAGCTCAAATAGATTTGAAAGCAGTCGATCCGACCGTGTTTGCCTTGGTGGAAAGTTTTGAAGTTTCTATCGGGACTGATGGTCAAGCTAAAACTTACAGCACCCGCACAAGCGAAACAGGCAAAGCCTTTAAGCTGGAAAATTTTGAAGTTCTCAATGAAACCCGTCTGGTTCAGCATGTCATTTTAGATGGTCGCGACATTGACCTGATTTTTGAGCTGGATATATACCAGCCGGATTACCAATTTCAATATGTAACCCCCACGACTACACAAGCTGAAAGCTGGCTGAAGTCAGAACAGGATCACCTGATGCAGCATGCAGAACGGGTGTTATAGGGAGAAATATGTCTTTTTTATATCTTTCGATTGCCATTATTGCAGAAGTCATTGCAACTTCTGCATTGAAAGCCTCCAATGGTTTTAGCGTGCTCTGGCCTTCACTTGCCACCATTGCCGGTTATGCCGTTGCCCTGTTTTTCCTGTCACTGACCATGAAAACCATTCCGATGGGCATTGCCTATGCAATCTGGTCTGGTGCCGGCATTATCCTGATTTCAACGGTTGGCCTCTTGGTGTTTAAACAGCAACTGGATCTTCCCGCACTGATCGGTCTGGCATTTATGATTATTGGCATTATTTTTATTAATGTTTTTTCCAAAAGTACGGAGCTTTAGCTTTTAATAATGAGCTGAATATAAAAAATCCCCAATCTGGGGATTTTTTATTGGTCTAGATTACATTCTAGAATGAGTATAGGTGCACTATTTGAGTTCTTGTACCAGAGTTGGAACAATCACGCCATCCACATTCATTTCTGTTGTATAAATGCCGTTGGCTACATTGAACTTATTCACATGGTAACTGGAACCATAGATCGAATCGAAGCCATCACCTTTGGTAAAGACTTTCTTGTTGGCGGCCAGATCCAGTAAATGCGTGCCATCAATGAACTGCATATAGGTCTTCGCATCGACACCGACACGTTTGGACATGATCTGTGCAGCATCTTCACGAGTCGCCGGGTCATTGATATATTTGACGGTTTTATCCCAAATCTGAATCACCTTTTTCCATTGCTCTTTATTGGCTTCCAGATGGGCGGGATTCACCGTCAAGGTATCGTAGATTAATCCTGGCTTGTCTTTAGAGGTGAAAATAATCTTGGAACCGGCCACCGCAGATAAAGCCTGATTCGCCACCGGCTGCCATACTGCAATCGCATCAATATCAGGAGTTGCAAATACCTGTGGCAATTCATTGGTCATGGTATTGACCAATTTAACTTCATTCAGTTTAACCTTGGCATCATCCAGTGCAGTGGACAGTAACAAGTGATCGACCAGGCCTTTTTCAGTTGCAACCGTTTTACCACGCAGATCCTGAATCGAATTAATGCCATTCTTGGCAATAATTACGTCATTTCCAGCTGAATAATCAGTCGCCATGATCATTACACCCTTGGTACCGCCAGAGCCAGTGACCAGATTATCACCATTAGTGACCAGTACGGCGTCCAGCTGATTCGCTGCGAATGCAGAGAGTGAAGCAGAATAGTCAAACCATTTAAAATCGGCATTAACTCCGGCATCTTCCAGCCAGCCTTTTTCAATCGCCACCTGCCAGGCCACAAATCCCGGCCAGTCACTATAACCAATCCGGATGGGCTGAGTATTTACACTCCCTTCTGCCTTGGCATTTGGTTCAGGTACTTTAGCGGTATTGTCACAACCGCTAAAAAGGATTGCAGACAGTACGGAAACGGACATCAGTGCTTTTTTGATCATTTTGCGACTTCCCCTATGCATTCACATTTAAATTTGGTATTTGAAAGTTGTTTAGATTTCATAAATTCGCGCCAGCCACCGAAATGACTGATATCTGTTGCATCTTCAAGTGCATAGCCTTCACAGATAAAGCCTTTCACCCAAGTACCATCAATCAGCTGGACATTGCCGATCCCCAAAGGCGCCGGAACTTCTGCAACAATGTCTCCGAACAGTGCACGCGGAATGTCCCAGACCTCTACTTCAATTGAAAAACCTTTCGCGCTGTATTGCAGGCCGGGTTTTGGCGGTGTGGTATTTTTTAATGCATACAGTTTGTAATGCGAAGCAGTCCGGGTCTGCTTGATCAGGGTGCCACCGCGTGTGGTCAGCTGAAAATTCAGCGGCATTCCGCTTAGATGTGCACCGACGACAGCCAGTTTGACGCTGTGACCCGATGAGATTTCAGTTGTTTTTTCATATGGGCGTTCAGAGGTGCCTAGCTTCAACTGGCTTGCCTGCTGCCATTTTTGCCCGAATTTGGCCAGTGCTTCATCCATCCAGGCTGGTGCAATAAAGGTCACGCCCGTTGGCAAACCATCGGCACGAATGCTATTGGGTAGCGCCAAAGCCGAAAGATCGGCAAAATTGACAAAATTGGTATAAGCGCCCATGTGACTGTTTTTTACCAGAGGGTCCGCTTCTACTTCTGCAATGCGATAAATGGTAGGTGCGGTAGGCACCATCAATGCATCATAATCCGTCAAGGTATTTTGAATGATACGGCTCAGGCGGGCGCGTTCATATTCATCCTGCATGGCATCGACTGCACTGAACCGGTCTGCCTGCGCAATAATCTGGCCAATGACCGGATGGGTCTGCTCGCGTTGCAACATTTTTTCAACGGCACTGGTGCGTTCAGCCACCCAAGAGCGGTTATACAAGGCCGCTGCCAGTTGCTGAAATGGAGCAAAATCAATCGGCTCAACTGTATAACCCAAGCTTTGTGCACGTGCGATCGCCAGCTGGAATGCTTTTTCAGTTTCGGCATCGCCATAAAATTCCAGTGTATCCGGAATGGCAATTTTCCCTTTTGAAAATTGGCTCGGTACATTTTGAGGATGTACTCGGGAATAATCATCACTGGCATCATAGCCCTGCATGACTTGCGCCACCTGCCAGGCATCATCCACCGTTAAGGCAAAAATCGAAATCACATCGATGGTACGGCAAGCCGGAATCAGGCCTGTAGTTGAAAACCAGCCTTTGGTCGGTTTGAGTCCGACCATATTATTGTGCCCTGCTGGTACACGTCCTGAACCTGCAGTATCTGTACCTAGTGAAAATGGTACTAATCCATTGGCTACCACCACGCTGGAACCTGAGCTCGAACCGCCACTGATATATTCAGGATTAAAGCTGTTCTTCACCGCGCCGTATGGAGAGCGAACACCGACCAGACCTGTCGCAAACTGATCCAGATTGGTTTTACCCACGACGATTGCACCGGCAGCTTTTAATTTGGCTACTGCGGTTGCATCGGAAGTCGCCAGATAAGCTGCTTCTTTACACGCTGCTGTGGTATAGAACCCTGCAACATCAATATTGTCCTTGACTGCAAATGGCACCCCATAAAGTGGCAAGCTTGCACTATCTACACCAGGCAATGCATCAATTTGTGCCTGTAATTGGGCTGCCGTCGCAATTGAAATCCAGGCATGATCATCATTATTCAACCCGGCAACATACTCAATCAGGTCACTAAGCTGGATATTGTTATTCTGGTAGGCGTGTTGCCAGTCCTGTACAGTCCATAAGTTGTGCACAGCTGTTCTCCTTAAGTGTGTTCGGTATTTTGTGGAATGGGCGGCATGACGGCATCCATCAGTTCGAGATGCCCTTTAATCACGCCTTTCAATGCAATAAATTGTTCGCTAATTTCTTTCAGATCACTGCTCGCGCCCTGCATCAGCATGACTTGTAGAATTTTTTTATCATCCAGCTGGATATGAAGCGAATTGATCACTTGTGCCAGATACTGCTGCTGCAGATCGACCAGCTGACTGCGCAGCGGCTTCAAACTGACGTCATAGAGCAAGGTAAGTGTACCGACCATGACTTCATCGCGAATCACCAGATCATCAATCAGGTGGCGGTTAATCATGTCGACAATGGCCTGCGAGCGGCTTTCATAGTGTTGCTCGACAATTTTTTGATCCATCGCATGCAGCGTGGTTTCTGGCACGGTAATACTGATCCGTGCCAATTTTTGTTTAGGCACGATGTTGATCCTTGGGTTGTTGGTATTGTGAAGACTGTTTAATGTGAAAGCCTGCGCGTACGCTGAGCAGCTCAACCAAAAAGTGAAGCCATGGATGCATTTTTTTATTTGATGTCGGATTGTTCATGTGCATCTCCTGTGGATATTACAAAACCAAAATTTCGTATTACTTAGGAAAATGCAGAAAGCGTGCCAATTTTTAGTTATTTGGATGAAGTGAATAAACTTATATAAAAGGGCGAAAAAAAGCCCCATAACATTGAAATGGGGCTTGTTCTAAAGCAAAAGTAAGTTTTGTATTTCACCGGTTTATTCCATTTTGATTGCTCATGTCCTTGCTATTCTTTTTATACATGAATGGTTAACCGATGTTTGTGATTATGAGTGATCAAGTGTATTGTTCTCCTCTATTTATGTTGTATATAAATAAATGCATTAAGCGTGCCACAATATAAAATTGAATAGATTTAAGCACAATGCTTTTAAAATCTATCACATACATATAGTGAGCTAGATCAAGGAGGATTTACTTTTTTAAATATGCCTAAAAAGTAAACTATTTTGCACCATTGGGGTTCGAGTGTGCATCAAAGTGTGGCTGAGTTGTTCAGGCAACTGTATGCCTCTGCTTTCTATATTTGAAACTAAGATTACTAAACTTGAATCAATTACTATTTCATAACTCATTTGAAAAGTAATGAATTACTGCTAAATTAGCTCCCATATTTGGGGGGCTTTTTATGACAGAAAAATTATATTATTGGGCTGAAAATTTAGATGACTATAGCTCTGACAATGATGTTGAATATGATGAAATTATTGAGATTAAAAGACTAAATTTTTTCATTGGAAAAAATAATGCCGGGAAAAGTAGATTTTTACGTAAATTATTTCAAACAACAATGGATTTTGCAAAATTTCAAAAATATGATTTAACAATAGAAATTAATAATCTCTGTAAATATTTAAATGCAACAAAATTTAGAAGGCCAACTCGACATGGTCAAGACAACTCATGGAGTTCTAATGGTACATCACCTGTAAATGCCAATGAAATATTTCAAATAACCTCAGAAATTCAATTTATTAATAGCTGTAAATTCAATTTTGATTCTGTAAAAGATTTAGTTGCTCAAACTAAATCGAAAATTTCTAATTACAAAGAAGAATCTAGTAATTCTAAAGAAAAATTAGAAGATTTATTTTCGAAAATAGATAATAAAATTGCAAGAATTGAACTACAAGAAAATTTTAAACATGGGAAATTATATATTCCTATATTGAGAGGGATGCGCCCTGTTACCAACCTTGAAAATAAACAACCTTACATTGAGCGTGCCCAAAAAGATTATTTTTCGGATACAACTCAATTTAATTCTGAAAATATTATTACAGGTGAATGTCTATACCATGAACTTAAAATCCATTTGTTAGGCGAGCCTGAACAACGAGATTTAATCAAAAGTTATGAAGAAAAACTAAGCCAATATTTTTTTGATAATGAACTTGTTTCACTCATACCTAAACACGATCAAGATGTTGTGAATATTAAAATTGGAAAAGATAAACAATTTCCTATCTCTCAATTAGGTGACGGCCTGCAACAAGCAATTATTTTGACATATGAAGCCTACATAAAAAGCAAAGATAACGAGGGTTACCCAGAACCGCACGCATTTTTTATAGAAGAACCTGAACTTCACATGCATGCTGGTATGGTTCGTCAATTGATGAATTTCTACTTAAACGAAACACCTCATTATTATTTCTTTACAACGCACTCAAACCACTTACTCGATATGGCTGATGAATCTGATCAAGTCATGATTCAGAAATTTGTAAAGCAACCCAAAGTAGATAATCCAAGTAAATTTGATTTTAAAATTCATCGTTGTGACAGAGATCGTGACTTACTTGCTTCATTAGGTGTACGTCCTTCTTCTATTTATTTGGCTAACTGTACGATTTGGGTGGAAGGCATTACAGATCGACTGTATATCACTAAATATATGCAGAAATATTTAGATGTATTAAAACAAGAAGAAACTTTAGTGGTTGAAGGAAAACCTAATAATTTAGATTTATATAAATTTAGGTCATCAGATATTCAAAGATTAATGCCGAATTACCATTACACATTTGTAGAATATGCTGGTAGCAACTTAACGCATTGGGATTTTAGTGACGAATTTACTGATCATTTAGATGATTGCGGTATGAACGCTCTCTTAACTTCTAGTAGTGTGTTTCTTATAGCTGATGGTGATATTAAAACTAAAAATAAAGGCATGAGAGCTACAAGTTTAGAAGAAAAACTAGGAGAAAAGTTTTTCCTTTTAGAGTGTAAAGAAACTGAAAATACCCTGCCATCAAACATTATTTATCATGCTTGCCGTATTAAATTTTTAGGCTTAAATGGTGCTTTTCAGGATGATGAGACAAAAAGAAATGCTCTTTCCAATCATCTATCCATGGATGGTATGCAAGCAGATACCAAAGAAGGTTTTGATATTGTCACTCTAATAGAAGAACATGATTATTTTCATGCAAAAAATGGTATTGGTAAAATTCTTGATGACCAAATTAGAGTTGGTAATCCTAGAACTACTGATGACAAGCCTAAAAAATGTTTTTCTGACCAATCAGGCACTATTAAAGAAAAACTTAAATTTTGTCGCTTAGTTCTAACGGTCATGGATCATGTTGAATGGGAATTAACCGAATCTGCCAAAGAACTATGTGAAAAAATTTTCGAACACATTATTTCTGAAAACCCTTTACCAAATAAAAAGACCGCTTAAGCGGTCTTTTTATTCCTATCTCATCAAGCCACTGGCGCCAACGTAAACAACACCTGCCCTGTTTTTACCGTTTGTCCTTTTTCAATGGTAATCGCATCTACACGCATACGCTCAGGTGCAATAATTGGAATCTCAATCTTCATCGCTTCAATGACAGCAAGCGTTGCACCTTCTTCCACAATATCGCCCGATGCACATTCAATTTTCCAGATTGAACCTGGCATATGCGATTCCACTGCACAACCACCTTCAGGCACTTCTACACCTTCACCATCATCCACAGCATCCAGACTTTCAGAGACATATTCCGCAAGCCCTGCTTCATGCCAACGACGGCGTTCAGAATCAAAATTCGCTTGTTGCACCGCTTTAAAGGCAGAAATGGATGCTTGGTTTTCGGTTAAGAAGTCATTGTATTCTTTTAAGTTCAATACACCGTCTTCAATACGCAGTTTTAAACGACCTGCTTTAAAGTCCTCACGCATCTGCATGAGTTCAGCTTCAGATACTTCATAAAACTTAATTTGATCAAAGAAGCGTAATAACCACGGCATACCTTGTTCAAAGTCTGGGTTTTTACGGTAACGTGACCACATTTGCGAGGTACGACCCACAAACTGATAGCCACCCGGACCCTCCATACCGTAAACACACATATACGCACCGCCAATACCAACGGCATTTTCAGGTGTCCAAGTACGTGCAGGGTTATATTTAGTCGTGACTAAACGCTGACGTGGATCAAGTGGCGTTGCCACAGGCGCACCCAAATACACATCACCCAAGCCCATGACCAAATAACTTGCGTTATAGACCACATCTTTCACGGCTTGTTTGTCTTTTAAGCCATTAATACGACGGATAAACTCGATATTGTCAGGACACCACGGTGCATCAGGTCGCACAGTTTGCATATAGCGTTCTGTTGCGAGTTGGGTTTGTGAATCTTCCCACGCAAGCGGTAAATACACGGTGCGTGATGGCACTTGCATCTCGGTCACATCAGGCAGTTGTTCTTCTGCGACTTGAAGCATACGCAATAAATCAATTTGATCGAGCTGAGTCGAATCAAAATGAATTTGCAGTGAACGAATACCCGGTGTCAGGTCAATAATGCCTTGAATATTTTGATCTTTGACCCATTGCATCAGCGCATGAATACGGAAACGTAGGTTTAAATCTAAAACCAATTCGCCATATTCAACGAGCATATAGTTATTGCCCGCAGGGCGATACACCACATCAGGAGTGCCATTTTGACCTTTTAACGTATCTAAAATGGCAGATTTTAAGGTGCTGATTTCGGGATAGAACGATTCATCAAAGGTCACCGCTTGTGTATCTTGAGCAGTTAATTGCGCATGATATTTTTCATTCAGCAATTTCGCTTGATGGTAGCTGACAGGCAAAAATTTGACTTTATCGCCTGCTTTGAGCTGACCGAGTTTCCATAGTTCAGAGTTGATCACCACCGCAGGACAAACAAAACCACCAAGGCTTGGACCATCTGGCCCTAAGATAATTGGCATATCACCCGTAAAGTCGATCGCCCCAATGGCATAGGCATTGTCATGAATATTGGATGGATGCAGACCCGCTTCACCACCATCCTGACGTGCCCATTCAGGTTTTGGACCAATCAAACGGATACCAGTACGGCTTGAGTTAAAGTGAATTTCAAATTCGTTAGCAAAGAAAATATCAATGTCGTTTTTGGTAAAGAAATCAGGCGCACCATGTGGACCATACATCACCGCAATTTCCCAAGTATTTGAGAATGTTGGGATTTGATCTTCATTTAATGCTTTCACTTCATCGGATGTAAATGCCGTGATTGGAAGCATATCGCCAATCAGTAAGTTACGCCCTGCATGACCGCCAAACTGACCAAGTGTAAAGGTCGCTTGTGAGCCTAAATATTCAGGGACATTCAGACCGCCTTTAATGCAGATATAGGTACGGCAACCTGTGGCGATCTTGCCACATTTCAACACCTGACCTTTACGCACATTAACGGTTTGCCACATTGGGACAGCAACACCATCCAACGTCGATGGCATATCGCCACCTGCCAAGACAATTTGGCTATCGCAATGGAATTTTAAGCTTGGGCCTTGCAAGGTACATTCGAGCCCTGCGGTATTTGGTGCATTGCCTAACAGTTGGTTCGCAACATTTAAAGACAGCGGATCAATCGCACCTGATGGCGGTACGCCGACATCCCAATAGCCCAAACGGCCTGTGACATCTTGCACGGCGGTTTGAATGCCCGCTTGTAGCACTTCAATTTTTTGAGTTTTCCACTCAAAGGTATTTAAAAAACGTGTGGTTTGCGTACCGGCTTTAAAGACATTGCAGTCGATAATGTTTTGTAGATATTCAAGGTTGGTTTCAATGCCCGCCACTTGGGTTTTAGCGAGCGTAACTGTCATGGCTTGAATTGCAGAATCACGATCATCCGCAGTCACAATAATTTTGGCAATCATCGGGTCATAGAAAGATGACACGTTTGAACCTGTTTCTACCCATGTTTCATTACGCACATTGGCATCAAACTCAACATGCGTTAAAAGCCCTGCACTTGGCTGAAAGTTTTTGATTGGATCTTCGGCATAGAGACGAACTTGAATCGAATGACCTTGAGACTCAAGTTTTGATGTCGGTGCAACCCAATCACCACTGCCTAAAGTCACCATCCATTCAACAAGATCGACACCAAATACTTGTTCAGTGACGCCATGTTCCACTTGTAGACGGGTATTCACTTCCAAGAAATAGAACTCTTGTGTATCAGTATCCATCACAAATTCAACGGTTCCTGCCGAGCGGTAGTTCACCGACTGCATCAATTGAATCGCGACATTTTGGATATAAGCACGTTGTTCATCATTCAGATGTGGTGCAGGCGTTTCCTCAATGACTTTTTGGTTACGACGTTGTACCGAACAATCACGCTCACCGAGTGCTAAGATTAATCCATTGCCATCACCAAAGATTTGTACTTCGATATGACGGGCATTTTGTACAAATTTCTCGAGATATAAACCTGCATCTTTAAAGTTGGCTTGTGCTAAATAGGACACGGTTGTGTAAGCTTCTTTCAACTCCTCCGCATTCCACACCAAACGCATGCCAATACCACCACCACCTGCGGTACTTTTCAGCATCACAGGATAGCCAATACGCTCAGCCTCAAGCAGGGCTTCAGCTTCATCAGCCAATAATTGGCTACCTGGCAATAACGGTACATTGGCTTGAATCGCCAATTCACGTGCAGTGTGTTTCAGACCAAATGCTTTCATTTGCTCGGCATTTGGGCCCAAGAACACAATGCCTTGTGCTTCACAGAGATTACAGAATTCGGCATTTTCAGACAGGAATCCATAGCCCGGATGAATCGCTTGCGCACCGGTATGTTTGGCCACTTCTAAGATTTTATCGACATTCAGATAGCTTTGGCTTGCAGGTGCATCACCAATAAAGACCGCTTCATCAGCTAAAGTCACATGCAAGGAATCACGATCTGCTTCCGAATACACCGCAACCGATTGGATGCCTAATTTTTTAAGGGTACGGATGACACGACAAGCAATTGCACCACGGTTGGCGATGAGAACTTTATTAAACCCATATTTTAAAGTCATAGTCTTATACCTCGCCTTCACGGACAATCAGTTGAATTTTTGTTGGGTTATAGGCATTACATGGGTTATTCAGTTGTGGGCAGTTTGAGATCAACACAATCAAATCCATCTCAGCTTTAATTTCCACATATTTGCCCGGTGCAGAAATCCCATCATCAAATTTCAGGTGACCATCTGAAGTTACAGGTACATTCATAAAAAAATTAATATTTGGACCGATATGGCGCACATTCAGACCATGCTTTTTCGCAATCGGATGTTGTGACAATGCAATCATGAAATTGTTACGGCAACTGTGCATTGGATATTTATCATGCGCATAACGAACCGTGTTACTTTCACATGAACATGCACCGCCTAAAGTATCGTGGCGACCGCAGTTGTCATCATGAATACTCGCAATTTTATTGCCAAAGTTGGTATATAAAGTCGTACCTTTTTCTAGATAAATTTGACGGTTCATCGCCAAAGTATCGGTTGCGCTATAACGCTCTTCAGGGTTATGTGCGGAAATAAACAAAGTATCCACCGCCTGATTGCCTTCTAGATCCACGATGCGGAAATACTGGCCTTTTTTGACTTCGCACATCCACGCTTCACCGGCAGGACAAACTTCGCTGAGTACTGATTTTTCTAGGTTTACTAATGCAGTCATGATTATTCCCCTTAAGCAGTTAAAGCGTAGTAGCGGTTATTATTTTGGAACGCACGCTGATTTTGCGGGCATGAATCACGGCAGACATCGGTGTCGCCTAAAGGAAGTGCTTTAAACAGTGAGAGTTGAATATCAGCGGGTACATATTCAGATGAGTTATCTAAGGCATGCGGTGCGCTAGATAAAAACACCAAACAATCCATTTCAAAGCGCAGTTCAATCACTTGATCGGTATTGTCAGACTTCACATAAGACAAGTTGCCGTTGTCATCCGGTTGAACTTTTGAGAAGAGGTTTAAAGTATTGCTTAAGTCCGTAGCCGATAAACCAAACTTGGTCATCTCTAAAAGCAGACTGTCTTTGCCATTGCGGTACATATCGTTACGGGCATCCTGGAAGGTCTTCGTGCCAAACTGTGCTTCAATTTGCGGTGCGGTACTTGGTGCACAAAAAGCATCATTCCAACCGTGGTCATCTTTGACAATTGACACCATCGCACGACCCAAATCTGACGCCAAAATGTGCCCTGTACTTAAAAATGCGCTGTGTTGACCTTTAAGGCTGTCTGGCATGTTATAGGCTTCAAGCTTGTCTTCACTATTCACACAAAACAGTGAAACATTGGTATTTGCGCCCAAGGATTTGAGTTGTAAAACTGCGCCACGTTGAATGCGCGCTGACCAGTGATGGCCACCCGGTAAAAGTTCAGTCCAAAGTGCGGAATCTTCGTGATAAGTAGTTGTGCTCATAACAGCCTCTGCATCTAACTTGTACGGTTTACCTCCCGGGCTTTTATCCCTCCGTGTAGCTTTGGTTTTAACAAACCTAGCCGTGAACTCTCGGTCGCAGACGCAGTCTTAAAAAAATAACTGCCGGAACCCTAGATCACTTTGTCTATGACAGAGTTAATGCAAAGGCTGTGCCAAATCAGTAATACTATTTTCCCGTTTGGTAATACTTTTTTGAGCTGGAACTGATCAATTCAGGTGCAAGGCTCTGAAAAAGGCATCAAGATGTACCAAAATAAAAAATTCCCGGCTTGAACCAGGAATTTTAAAATCTAGAGATGAAGATTAAATCAAGCCTTCCATGTTGCAAGCTTATTTACTTAAAATCTCATGCAGCATATTACGTAGCCATTGATGGCTGGTTTTATGATGACAGGACATATGCCAATACTGCTTTACGGAATAGGTCGGGAAAGCAATCGGTGCCTCAAAAATCTTGAGATTGCCGCGTGATAATAAAACTTCACTCAAATAATAAGGCACGGTCGCAATCGCATCGGTTTCCTGTACCACCAGTCCTACCCCCAGATAACTTGGCAGACGCATTAGAATGTCACGCTTAAGTTCCAGATTCAGCAATTCATTTTCAATATGGTAATGCCCCATCCCGGCATCAATATCGATATGGGTTTCACGTAAATACTCTTCGGTCGTGATGCTGTCACCGGTCAGGCGCGGATGGTCTTTCGCTGCGATCACTACATAATATTGCTCAAACAGTTTCTGCTGATAAAAGCCATTCTCCAGATTTGGCAAGAAGCCCAAAGCCAGATCAATCTCACCATTGGCCATCTGATAACTGGTTTCCGAGGTAATCGGACGCACATTAAGACGGATATGGGATGCATGCTGCTTCAGATACTGGGAAATTTTTGGCAATAACACCAGATGCGATACATCGGTCATCGCTAGTGTAAAGCGCTGCTGTGAAGTGACCTGATCAAAATTGATCGTAAAATTATTGATTGCTTCAACTTTGCTCAGTGCTTCGCTGACCAAGGGAAAGAGCTGTTTGGACAGATCCGTAGGTAGCATCTCATTGCCAATACGTAAAAATAAAGGATCACCATAATGCTGGCGAATTTTATTCAGCAGATTGCTCACCGCTGGCTGGCTCATATCTAAATGATCGGCTGCCTGAGATACGTTTTTAAATTTATAGACATAATAAAAAATACTGAGCAATTTACAGTCAAGTTCAAACACAGAAATACATTTCCTTTAACTTTCTCATCATTCGGACAGGTCTTTCATCCGCATAAGTCTATTGAGGGTCAGATTAAAATATAACACTTCGCAACTATTTTCAGGATTAAACTCGCTGTAATTTTCCGTAAATAAATACTTTTGCCAGATGAATAAATCCATTAAAAAGTACCTTAGCGTAAAATTTCCAGCCCGGTTTGCTCAGGTCAGTTAAACATTTAAATCGTATGCGATATACTCAGCCACACCCAATAAATGATAAAAATACAGAGAAATCTTATATGTTTCAGGATAAAAAGCTGGTCTGTTTTGATCTGGATGGTACGTTGATTGATTCTGTAGGCATCTGGAATCAGGTCGATGCAGCCCTGATTGATGAGCTCTCCAACAGAAAAGTCGATTTACATGAGATTCAGATTCAGCAACAGCGCGATCTTCAACTTACCGCCTTGAGACATATGTCAGATCCTTATCTCGAATATTGTGGATTTTTAAAAGAACAATACGGTTTTAAACCAGCTAAAGAAGAAGTAAAAAATCGTCGTTATAGTATTTCCCGACATTTTCTTGATTATATCGTCGAGTTAAAACCTCAGGCAGACCTCCTGATTCAGGCTTTAAAACAGCAACAGATATCACTGGCTTTGACCACCACCACCAGTTTATTCAATGTACAGCGCTATCAGGATAACAATCGAAATATTAATTCTAAAATCAGCTTTGAGGATGATTTTGCCTTGATTCTCACACGTGAAAATGTCCAGAACATTAAGCCGCATCCCGAAGTTTATCTGAATGTTTTGCAAGCCTTTAACCTTCGACCTGAGGAATGTCTAATTATTGAAGACTCGTTAGTCGGTGTAGAAGCAGCAAATCATGCGGGCATCGAGGTGGTGGCAATTTATGATCAGCACTCCGCTCATGAAATAGATTTGATCAAAGCCAAAGCAAATTATTATGTCGAGGATTTTGCTGAATTATTGAGTTTCATTCAATAAAAACACCCACTAAAAAAGATGCCATGAAACATCCTTATTCATGGCATCTCGAATACTATTTGTGGCCTAAAAATCTTATTACCTATTTGGCTTTTTTATAGATTGAGCCTGAACCAACCAGATTTCCGGTTTTCTCATCGATTGCGAAATCGACCATACCTGCACCTGCGTTCAACTGAAGCATACCATTTTCATTCACTGCAGCGGGCATTGGATTCTTTTTCTCGGTTTTACCGGTTTCCTTATCTTTGATCGTATTGGTAATCAGATAATTTTCACCGTTTTTAGAAATAACCAGAATATTTTCAAGTTTTGGATTTTCCACGGTGTTTTTCCAATTGCCCTGATAATCTGGTGCGGGTGCTTCAGTGGTGTTACAAGCAGTTAAAAGTACTAATAATGGAATTGCTGAAAAATATTTAAGATGTTTCAAAACTGAGACCTTGAGTGTAACGACGCGGCCATTATAGAGAGAAGCCTTTAGAGCTGAAGCAGGTTGTTGTAGGCAAAGCGTTTCAGCAGTACTGGATCTGTTTTGCTTTCGTCATTTTTTGAAATCTGTATCCATATTTTATTCATAAACAGGAGGATTTTAATGATATTGAATCTGATAAAGGTCAAAAAAAAATTCCTCAATAGACCATCCAAATCTATTGAGGAGTACCAAAATGGTGAATAAGTAACACTTAAGAATTATGACAATAGTTTCGCTTTAAAGTAGTTGAATACAGATCTAGCAGCATGGGTTTTTTCAACCACCTGCTCAGTCCAGTGATTCGGTAGAGAACATTTAGCGAGACCTACCCACACTGTAGAAAACTGTTTCATAAAGCTGGCTTCGTTATAATGAATGCCATATTCTGCACAGAGCGCTTTGATTTTTGGCGCAACCTGCGCATAGCGATTGGCGGGCATGTCCGGGAACAGATGGTGCTCAATCTGATGGCTCAAATTGCCACTCAAGATATGTAGCCAGGTTGTTCCACTAAAATTGCTCGAACCACGAATCTGGCGTAAATACCACTCGGCACGGGTTTCATTGTCGGTATTGTCCATCTCAAAGGTTTCAGCATCTTCGGTGAAATGACCGTTAAAAATGACGGCAGAAGCCCATAGACTGCGAATCACATTAGCCACCGCATTTCCGGTAAATACCGGAATGGCATTTGGCCCTGCAATAATCGGGAAAAACACATAATCTTTTAACACCTGACGACGCATCTTCTGGCGCAAAGGTGCTGCTTCTTCCCAGACTTCTTTCCAGGTTTTGGTTTTATAGGCAATCACATCTTCCAGATGCAAACGTTGCAGGCCAACATACCATTCGAAAAACACCATTAACTGAATGCCCAGTGGAATATTGAACAGGAAACGTGGTTCCCACTTTTGCGATTCACTGACCCGAATCAGACCATAACCGACATCATGATCCATTCCGACGATATTGGTATAGGTATGATGAATATAGTTGTGCGTATATTTCCAGTCATCGCCGGTTGAAATCGTATCCCAATCATAGGTCGCACCGTTCAGACTCGGATCGTTCATCCAGTCGAACTGGCCATGCATGACATTGTGACCGAGTTCCATATTTTCCACGATTTTGGAAAGACCGAGCAGACCTGTCCCCGCCAGCCATACCGGTGGCAACCAACCGGCAAACATCAGCATGCCGCGTGAGGCAATTTCGCTATAGCGGACAAAGTTGCGGATTTTATAAATATATTCGGCGTCTTTTTCCCCCAGATCATCCATGACCTCGCGGCGGATCGCATCGACTTTGGCACCGAATTCCTCAATCTGTTCCGGACTGAGAAATTGGCTTTTGCTATGTCGTTTAAAATCAATTTGCATATTCATGGGAGCACCTTCTTATAGTTTAATTAATGGCTTATCAATAGTTTATAAATTAATCACCACAGGACTCACTGCCTGAGAAATGCAGAGTTTGATCTGGGTATTATTACCATGATCAATTTCACCGGTCAGAACATTTCGTACCGAACCACTGACTTTGGTACAGGAACAGGTATTGCAGATACCCATTCGGCAGCCATGCGCTGGTCTCAAGCCGGATTTTTCGGCACTTTCCAGTAAGTTGGACTGGGCTTGAAATTCCTGCTGCGATCTTAAAAACCGTACCGGCTGTGCTTTAATTTTTTCATCGACCACAATCTGGAAATATTCCGAATGAAAATTGGATTTCAATTCCAGTTTATCAACGATGCGAAGTGCGGCCTTCATCATCCCGGCGGAGCCACAAGCATAAATTTTTCGTTCTGCAAAGTCTGGCACCAGCTCTTGCAATAAGCTCTGCGTCAGATGCTGCTGGTGTTCCACGGTATTGAAATGGTGATATTTCAAGTTTGGATGCATAAGAGCCAATGTTTTCAGTTCAGCATGAAAGGCATCATCTCGAGTGAAATAAATCAGGTCGATCTGTTCCAGAGACTGAATGACTGCTTTTTGCAGCAAGGAGTAAATGGCGGTAATACCACTACCTGAAGCCAGGAATAAAATC
The DNA here is from genome assembly GCF_013418055.1 of Acinetobacter sp. YH12208. Lineage (NCBI taxonomy): Bacteria > Pseudomonadati > Pseudomonadota > Gammaproteobacteria > Moraxellales > Moraxellaceae > Acinetobacter > Acinetobacter sp. YH12208. Next base: position 97,831 of record NZ_VPCT01000004.1, on the reverse strand, counting down.
GGCTGGGTGGATTTTTGCAATGTGAACTCACCTTGGGGCTGAGATATTTCAACCACCGCACCAATTTGCATCAGACTTAAGGCACGTGACACTTTACCCTGCTGTTTAACCGCAATGATCAGATCGCCATTTTTTAATACCGTCACTACAGAATAATGTCGCTGATGACGTACGCCATCAAGTCTGACGGTCACTGCAATATTCTGGCCGGCCTGAAATGACTTGGCTTTAAAATTATGATTTGGACGTAAGTGAATCTTGAAAAAGTCAGGGCTGATGGCTTGAATGCCCATAACGGCAGCCTTAACTTTTTTGATTGCCCAGGTTGGATGGATTTTTTCACCAATAAAATCAATGAAATCTTCCCGGATCCAATGCGGCTGATAGGTTGGCATGCTTGTCATTTTTATCCCCTTATCCGCAGACAGCTTCATTAATGTACAACTGTCTAATTATTATATTGCTCAGGATAAAGAATTTTCACATTCAGACCATGTCAATACAGGTCAAATTATGTGCCTAAGCCATATAATATGACTTTTTGTCGGACAATATCGTCTAAAAGTAGCGATCAAGGCGATATGGATTGAGAAAAAGCATTTTTAAATAGACAACGCTGCTTAGCCTGTACATAAAAAAACTGACCTCTATTCGAGATCAGTTTTTTAACTTCATGTTGGGATTTTCAGATTAAATGACGCTTTAACCTGCTGCCTGCTCCAAAAGAATAGTCCCATATAATTCACGCAGATCCTTTTTCAGCATTTTACCAGTACCACTGAGTGGGATCGTATCAACAAATACGACTCGGTCTGGAATCTGCCATTTGGCTACCTTGTCCGCATAATATTCCAGCAGATCAGTTTCACTTAGCTGGCTATCCGGTTTTTTAATGGCAATCAATACCGGGCGCTCATCCCATTTAGGATGCTGGGCGGCAATTACGGCAGCCATCGCAATTTCCGGATGCCCCATGGCAATATTTTCCAGCTCCACCGATGAAATCCATTCTCCGCCAGACTTGATTAGATCTTTAGAACGGTCACTGAGTTTCATAAAGCCATCCTGATCCAGCGTAGCAATATCGCCGGTATCAAACCAGCCGTCAGCAGTCAAAGCTGATTCTTCCTTGCCGAAATAATGACTGATGACCCAATGCCCTTTGACCTGTAAATTTCCTGTGGTCTGTCCATCACGTTCAATTTCGTGCGTCCCTTTTTCTGTATCAGTCAAACGTAGGTCAACCCCGAATGGCGGACGGCCTTGGGACAGCCGAATCTGTAATTTTTCTTCATCAGACAGATGCAAATGTTTGGTCTTGAGCTGATTTGCCGTACCCAGTGGGCTGATTTCCGTCATGCCCCAGGCATGGATCGTTTCACAATTAAACTGTTCTTTGAACGCTCTTAGCATGGCCGGTGGGCATGCCGATCCGCCCACTACATTCCGTTTTAGGCTTTCCAGTTTGGAACCTGACTGGTTTGCGGCTGCAATCAACCCCTGCCAGATGGTCGGTACGCCAAGTGCTACCGAAACCTGATAGGTATCAATCAGGTTGACCAGACTGGCGCCATCCAGACCCGGTCCAGGAAGGACCAGGGTACATCCCACCATCGCGGCAGCATACGGTGTTCCCCAAGCATTGACATGGAACATCGGCACGACCGGCAACATAATATCCCGAGCCGAGACATTTAATGAGTCAGGTAAAATGATGGCATAGCTATGTAATACCGTAGAGCGATGGCTAAACAGCACACCTTTAGGATTGCCCGTGGTTCCTGAGGTATAACACAGAGAGCTTGCTGAGTTTTCATCAAGTGTTGGCCACTCGAAATCTGCATTTTGGCCGGCAATCAGATCATCATAAAATTGTACTTCTGGTATCGCTTCTCTGACTGCCGGATCCGCCGCATCCAGACAGATAAAATGCTCGACCGAGGTCAACAGCGCTTTCACGGCTTTAATTAAAGGGACAAATGTTTTATCGAACAGCACCACGCGATCCGCAGCATCATTCATAATAAAAATCAGCTGTTCCGGAAATAAGCGCGGGTTAATGGTATGACAGACCAGGCCGCTGCCAGAAATGGCATACCAGGACTCTAAATGGCGATGATTATTCCAGGCAATAGTCGCGACCCGATCTCCCTGCGCCAAGCCGAGTTGTTGTAATGCATTGGCAAAACGTTTCGAGTTTTGGTGAATTTCTCCCCAATTGGTCACTGTAATAGTGGTATCGGTATTTTTGGAAATTACCTCGGTATCGGCATGATAGCGTCCTGCATGTTCAATCATGCTGCTGATCAGTAAAGGCTGAAACATCATATTTCCGAGCATTCTCCACTCCTTTGTGCTTGTTATTGGTCCGTATTTTCGTATCGTTGTTATAGTTGCATGATGGCTCGGTCTGAAACCGTAACTTACTTTTTATCATCATGTGGATCGAATTTAGCAAGGAAATCTAACTTTGTAAGTATCGAATTGTGACAAATTAAGCCAAGTGACTGAGGCGTATAAAAATGGGAATACAATTTATGTAGAGATAAAATTTCCACAGAAAATCTGAGACCTGATTTTCACTTTAGTTGTAGTGCATCAAGACTCAAGCTTAAAAATAGAATGACAATAAGCCTAGTCCTCCCTTTTGTTATATTAAGCATCTTAAAATATGTTATAAATCAAAATAATTAGAACAGTTATAGTTCAAGAAAGTGTATGTATAAGTCTGAAAAACTGGCACAGAATATCCGTCAGATGATTGAAAATGGCGTATGGAAGGCACATGAAAAATTGCCTTCACTTCGCGAACAGACCCAATTATCTGGTTATAGCCTGATGACGGTACTCAATGCTTATCAGGAACTTGAAGCACAAGGTCTGGTCTATGCCAAAGACAAATCAGGCTATTACGTTGCAGAACACACTCAAGCGCTGCTCAATAGCAAACAGTCCGCCCAGATTGGTTTAAATCCTAAAATTCAAATCAACTCAGTGGTATTTAATTATTTAAAATCGACTCAGTCAGCCGAAATTGTGCCTTTTGGGTCTGCCTTTCCCAATGCAGAGCTGTTATATAACGCTAAATTTATGCAGATTTTGGCACAGCAGGCCAAAAGAAAAAGCAGCTATAACAACCAGAATCACATGCCGCCCGGTAATCAGGACTTGCGACAACTGATTGCCAACCGTTATCAATTGCAAGGTATTAGTTGTAATCCGGATGACATTGTCATTACATCAGGTGCACTAGAAGCACTAAACCTTTCCTTACAGGCCTTAACCCAACCTGGTGATTTTATCCTGTTACAGCAAACTATATTTTATGGGGCTTGGCAGGCAGCCGAGCGTCTGGGATTACAGGTAATTACCATCCTGGAACATCCACAGTTTGGTTTTGATCTCGAATCATTTGAGCAGGCTTTGAAACAGTATCCGATCAAGGTGTGCTGGCTGATGCTGAATGCCCATAATCCGATTGGTTTTACCGTCAGTTCTGAAATCAAACAGAGAATTGCGGAGCTTTTGCATGAATATCAGGTGTATTTAATCGAAGATGATGTTTATCAGGAATTAAATTATGGTGCAGCCAAGCCCTTACCAGTTAAATATTTTGATCAACATCAAATGGTACTGCACTGTGCTTCATTTTCCAAAACACTGGGAATGGGCGCACGCGTCGGTTGGGTATATGCCGGCCCATTTTCCGATGCCATTCAGCATTTACAGCTCATGAGCACTTTAACGGTCAGTCCCTTACTTCAAAATGCGCTGGTCGAATTTATTTCACATCATCATTATGAAAAACATTTGCGCCATTTAAGGCAGCATCTGGAAAAATATAAAAAGAAATTTTATCAGGAACTCAAAGCGCGTTTAGGCACCCTCTGTGAAATTTATTATTATTCCGGTGGCTATTTTCTCTGGATTGAATTGCCCCAACAACTGGATGCCCAGCAGCTCTATGAACAATTGCTTCAACAACATATTTCAGTTGCCCCTGCACTGCTGTTTAAGCCTGAGCCTGCCAGCCAACATTATATTCGGCTGAACTGTTCGTTTGAATGGACAGCCAAGATTGAAGATGCAGTCAATCTGCTGGCAGAAACCATTCTTCAAAATAGCAAAAGCGCGGATTAATTCATCCACGCTTCTGTTACAGATCAGACTCTCTCATTGAAAGAAGTCTTAGAAGTTGTAAATCGCAACCGCATTGATTCGGTTGTCTTCACCTTTGTCACTGCCATTTGTAGCTGGAGCTAAAGCTGTACGTTCACCATAGACATATTCCAGACCAAAACTGAGTGGCTTGGTTGGGCTATAGAACACGTTTGCCCACGCTTGCCAGAGGTCTTTGTTGGCTCTAGTTGCATTAGATTGCGCTGCATCAGCTGGCGTCGAAGCAATAAGCGCATCGATATAACGTTGATCATCATCAAAACTCATATAACCATAGCCTAAAGTACCGCGCAACTTGTCATTAAATTGCTGGGTTAAGCCCACCGAAATCGAATCGAATTCACTTTGTAACAGATCACCATTTACAGCTGTAATTACACCCGTATTGGCATTCGAGATAAAGCTACTATCGCCTTTGACATGATAGTAGTCGGCTTTTAAAGTCGTCCCCGGCACAATGTCATATTTCGCCCCCAGCCCCACGCCCCACGCCATTTCTTCATCTTCATTCACGCGCTTTTCATGACCCATGGCACGTGCGCTGACTGCAAAATTATCGGCAAATTTATGATTTAAACGTGCGGTTAAAGCCGGTAGGCGTTGTTTGATCCCAGGATTCGTATCTTTCGGATCTTCAACTGCAACGACCAGATTGGTTTCAGGGCTGAAAGTGCTGGTGTGGCGCACTTGTGGTGTGCGTTTAATCGAACCCCCAGCATATACCAGAGCATCTACAGTTTCCGGAATATAGTCTGGCGTGGCAAAGTTTGACCAGGTTTGACCGATCAGCCAGTTAGCATAGCTGATATAAGCATGACGAATTCGCAGGTTGTCAAAGCCGGCTCCACCTAAAAAGTCCACCTCAACTTTACCGCTGAGTGCTTTATCCCCAGCACCTACAGGTGCTTTAAAATCCATCCCTAAACGCGTGGCAGAAAGTGTCGACTTAAACTCATCACTACGCTCCCCAGCACCTTCAAGTGGTACTGAACCAATCTGGTTGAACATGCGTGCTGCTGACCCACCTTCAGCCTGATAAGATGCATCGGCACGAATGTTTCCGTATAGATTAAACTCGGCACCACTGGCGATTTTCATCACCGGTTTGCTGGCTGGAGTTGCAGGTGTAGATGCGACGACCGGCGCAGTTACAGCCGCTTTCTGAACGTGCTGCTGTTCAATCAAGGCACGTAAGGCCTGAACTTCCTGGCGTAGTTGTTCAATTTCCTGCTGACTGCTCTGCGTGGTTTGTGCTTGAACCGATAAGCTCATGCTCCCCATACTGATTGCAATCATGCTCATCAAAAGCGTGTGTTTTCGTGTTGGCTTATTGATTGTTGTGGTGAATAGTGTCGTGTTCATCCTAAACTCGCTTTTTATTGTTCGACTAGATTCTAGCAACAGATCACCACCCGTTACGATGGCGATCTATATCATTGGTAATACTATCTTTATTAACTATAGTTTAATTCATTAACTGGTCTTTTCTGCCAGTGAATCTGGCTGAATAGTCTTCGCCGTAAGGGCTTGACCATCTACAGAGCTTTTTAAGTTCACCAGGAAAATTGCCAGCGCAGCAATCACGCCAGGAATCGCAATAGCAAAGAAGTTCATTTGATGCGGTAAATTCATGGTTAATAAAGCACCGGTCAGTACCGGACCAACAATCGCCCCAATACGTCCAATACCAGATGCCCAGCCCATACCGGTAGAACGTACCGTCGATGGATAATACTGCGCCACAAAGGTATAGAGCAGAATTTGTGAGCCAATCGTTGCAGCACCTGCTATAGCAATCAAGGTATAGAGCACAAACTGTGGACTGTTAAAGCCAAGCAAGATCAGGGCGATTGCTCCGCATAAGAACATGATCGTGAGGACTTTTTTGATGTGGAAACGATCTGCCAGATAACCACCGCCAATTGCACCGACCATCCCCCCAATATTTAATGCGAACAGGAAGATCATACTGGCACCTAGCGAGTAACCGGCCTGAATCATCAGTTTAGGTAACCAGCTTCCCAAGGCATAGACCATTAATAGGCACATAAAGAACGCCAGCCAGAACATGAAGGTACTGAAGCTGCGACCTTGTTGAAATAGTGCTTTTAATGGGGCTTCATCGCCTTTTTGTACTTCATTCAGTACAAACTGGGTGTCACTGGTAATAACCTGTGTCGGAGATATTTTTTGAATAATATCATTTGCTTGTGCAGTCTGTTGCTTGTTGGTCAAGTACATCAGCGATTCTGGCAAGTATTTCCAAAGAATTGGCAAAAGTAACAGTGGAATACCGGCTAACAAGAACATGATTTTCCAGCCATATTGTGGCACCAGCCATGCACCTAACAGCGCAGAGGTCATACCGCCAATTGCATAGCCACTAAACATTAAGGCCACCAAAGTACTGCGGATACGCTTAGGCGCATATTCGGTCATCAAGGCCACCACGTTCGGCATAACCCCGCCAATCCCTAAGCCGGCAAGGAAACGTAAGATTCCGAATTCGACCGGTGATGTCGCAAAAGCACCGATGAATGTGAATCCACTAAAAATAGCCACGCACATCATGATGGTTTTTTTACGACCTAACTTATCGGACAAGGTTCCAAAAGTCATGGCACCAAACATCATGCCAAATAATGCGGTACTGGCCAGCATCCCGGCTTGCACTGTAGTTAATGACCATTCTTGCATCAACAGAGGCAAGGCGACCCCATAGATCACCAGATCATAGCCATCAAAAATAATGATCAGCAAACACCAGATCAGCACGCCCCAGTGAAAGGGCGTGAACTTTGCTTCATCAATCAGCGTATTTATATTCACTTTATTTGTAGACATCTCCACCTCCAGATTGTGAAGTTCAATTTATGAAAGCCACAATGAAGAAGATGCAGAATAATGTCCAAAACTGAATAGGCATGTCTTTATACCTATAAAGTCTGATTCAGGCTAAGCATTTAAATTAATTAAAAAATATATTATTGAATCGTGGAATATTTTTTAACATAGGCCGATAAACTTGCCAAGAGCTGCTGATTGCTGTGCCTCTTGAGATAATTGATTGGACTTAAAACACCGAACGATCATACTTTAATGCTTCAAGATCATAGACTTGATAGACAGCATCAAATAGGTAGCGGATATATTCACTTTCATCCATATTACGCATGGCCATAAATACAGGACTCACAGCAAATGCATCTGCTAAAGGTATAAAGTTGAGATGGGCCAATTTAATATTTTGTGCACTTTCCGGCGCGATACAAACACCCTCTCCCGCCGCTACAAAACCGAGTGCCAGCTGCAATTCGCGTACAATCCGCAGATTTTTAGGCTCTAATCCATACTCAGAAAATATGCCGCGCACCTGGGTGGCAAAATTAGCCTTTCCCGTATTCGGATATAAAAACAACTGCTGATCGACCAGTTCAGATAAATGCAGGCTCTCGCGTTGAGCAAGGACATGACTGGCATGTGCTGCCACCACCAAGCGCTCTTCACGCAACAACACTCGTTTTATGGCCGGATCCGAGATTCTTAAGCGGCCAAAACCGACATCTATACGGCCTTCTTTGAGGGCCTGAATCTGTTCATAAGTATTCATTTCCATCATCTCGATTTTGAGATAAGGATGCTGCTGTTTAAACAAAAACAGAATACGCGACAGTAAACCGAACAATAAAGAACCAACAAAACCGATGGTAATGGTGCGATCTGCAATGCCGATGCGCTTGGTCATCGACTTAATTTCTTCCGCATTAGACAAAAGTTTAACAGCGTGCTGATAGAAGAACTGACCTGCTTCTGTGGTCTTCAATGGACGGCTACCACGCTCAAATAACTGAATATCCAGCTCTGCTTCAAGGTTTTGGATCTGTCTGCTTAAAGGAGGCTGAGCAATAAATAGTTTTTCTGCCGCTTTAGTAAAACTTTGCTCTTCTACCACCGCAACAAAATAGCGTAAATGTCTAAGTTCCATGATCTAGAATACCTTTAAAGTATAAAAAAATGCTAAATCGATCTTAGACCAATCAACATTATTCTTTTAAGGTATATCAAATCGAAGCATTAAAGCAAGAATGTGAATCCGTATTATGTATAAGTCAGTTGAAACCTTGCTGGTAGAAATCCCGACCATTCGCCCTCACAAGATGGCTGTGGCGACGATGCAAACCCAGACCCTGGTCTTAGTTAAAATCACCACTGAAGATGGTTATATCGGTTGGGGTGAGGCAACGACGATCGGCGGCTTAGGTTATGGTGATGAAAGCCCGGAAAGCGTTAAAGTCAATATTGAAACTTATTTCGCCCCCCTTTTAAAGACATTATCCGGTTTAAATGTTGCACAAACATTACAAGCGATCAAAAAGAATATTAATGGTAACCGTTTTGCCAAATGCGCGATTCAGACTGCCCTGCTAGATATTCAGGCACAGCGCATGCAGCAGCCGCTCAGTGAAGTCTTAGGTGGCCGCTTACGTGACAGTATTCCAGTGCTTTGGGTCTTGGCTTCAGGCAATACAGAAAAAGATATTGCTGAAGCAGAAAAAATGATTGCAGCAAAACGCCATAACATTTTCAAACTCAAAATTGGTTCCCGTCCAGTTGAAGAAGATGTTGAGCATGTGCTGGCGATTAAAAAAGCCCTGGGCAAAGATATTTCGATTCGTGTGGATGTGAACCGTGCTTGGTCAGAATTAGACGCCATTAAAGGAATTCAGTTGCTGCAAGACGGCGGTGTTGATCTGATTGAGCAGCCATGTGCAATTGATAACCTGGATGCCATGCGCCGTCTGACCCGACGTTTTGATGTTGCCATCATGGCAGACGAATCGTTAATGGGCCCGCACTCAGCGTATGAGATTGCCAAACAAAACGGTTCATCTGTTTTTGCAGTGAAAGTTGCCCAGTCAGGTGGTCTGATCGAAGGTTGTGAAGTAGGCAAGATTGCCAAACTTGCAGGTATTGACCTGTACGGCGGCACCATGCTGGAAGGCCCGGTGGGTACGATTGCTTCGGCACATGTGTTCTCTACTTTTGAAAGTCTGGCGTTCGGTACCGAGCTGTTTGGTCCTTTGCTGCTGACTGAAGATATTTTAAAAACCCCACTCAACTATCAAAACTTTGAACTTGAGATTCCGAAAGGACCAGGTCTGGGGATTGAGTTGGATGAAAACAAGATTGACAACTTGCGTCGTCAGTAATCAGGAGAAACCCATGCTTTTCCACGTACGTATGGATGTAAACATTCCACGTGACCTGCCAGTTGAACAGGCAAACGAAATTAAGGCTGTTGAAAAAGCCTATTCGCAGGAATTGCAGCGTCAAGGCAAATGGCGTCATATCTGGCGCATCACGGGCCAGTACTCAAACATCAGTATTTTTGATGTTGAAAGCAATGAAGAGTTGCACAACCTGTTACAAGGCTTGCCGCTCTATCCTTATATGAATATTGAAGTGATGGCATTAAACCGTCACCCATCTTCAGTTCGAGATGACGACAGTTGATTAAATGAGCGGATTGGGAGTCACCGGATTCCCCTTCCGAATCGAAAACAGAGGGTACCTCAACAAGGATTGTGGCCAGCCAGATTTAGCCAGCCAATGAAAGCTAAAAAAGTGCGCCACTAAAAGATGAAAGACATACTTTAGGAGCAATAGTATGAATCGCCAAGAAATTGATGCATTAGTTAAGCAAATGAACGTTGATACAGCGACAGGTCCTGTAGATGAACGTGTACAACAAGTTGTTGTGCGTTTATTGGGCGACCTTTTCCAGGCTATCGAAGATCTTGATATTTCCCAGTCAGAACTGTGGAAAGGCCTGGAATACTTTACTGATGCCGGTCAAGCGAACGAATTAGGTTTATTGGCTGCAGGTTTGGGTCTGGAGCATTACCTAGACTTACGTGCTGATGAAGCAGATGCTAAAGCAGGTATTACTGGCGGTACGCCACGTACGATTGAAGGTCCACTTTATGTCGCTGGCGCACCTGAAACTGTAAGCTTTGCGCGTATGGATGATGGTTCTGAAGAAGGCAAAATCCCGACGCTGATCATTGAAGGTACAGTGACGGATACTGACGGCAACCGTGTTGAAGGTGCCAAAGTTGAAATCTGGCATGCAAACAGCCTGGGTAACTACTCATTCTTTGACAAGTCACAGTCTGACTTTAACTTGCGTCGCAGCATCATTACCGCTGCCGATGGTCAATATACTGCATTGACTACAATGCCAGTGGGTTATGGCTGCCCTCCAGAAGGTACCACCCAGTTTGTACTGGACAAATTAGGCCGTCACGGTAACCGTCCATCGCACGTACATTACTTCGTATCTGCACCGGGTTACCGCAAACTGACTACTCAATTCAACATTGAAGGCGACCAATACCTGTGGGATGACTTTGCATTCGCGACTCGTGAAGGCTTGGTTGCAACTGCGGTTGACGTGACTGATGAAGCTGAAATTGCAAAACGTGGTCTAAACGGTCCTTTCAAACACATTCAATTTGATATTGAACTTGTGAAAGAGAAACAAAACGTACCTTCTACTGAAGTTGATCGTCGCCGCGCTAGCGCTTAATACAACTATAGAAGCGGGGTATGTTTCAAAGATATATCCCGCTGACTTCCCCCTTGGAAAGTCGGAGAAAGGACATGCCTCGTATTCCCGTAATTAACACCAGCCATTTAGACCGCATTGACGAATTACTGGTTGATGATTATGAATCTGGTGAATTTAAACTACACCGTTCAGTATTTACAGACCAGGCCCTGTTTGACCTGGAGATGAAATACATCTTTGAAGGTAACTGGGTTTATCTAGCACATGAAAGCCAGATTCCAAACAATAACGACTTCTATACTACTTATATTGGTCGTCAGCCGATCATCATTGCACGTAACCGTCAAGGTGAACTGAATGCCATGATAAATGCCTGTTCGCATCGCGGTGCACAATTGTGCCGTAACAAGAAAGGCAATAAAGCAACTTATACTTGCCCATTCCATGGCTGGACTTTCAATAACTCAGGTAAGTTATTAAAAGTCAAAGATCCGGCTGAAGCGGGTTATTCAGACTGCTTTAACAAAGACGGCTCACATGACCTGAAAAAGGTTGCCCGTTTTGAAAACTATAAAGGTTTCCTGTTCGGCAGCTTGAATCCGGATGTTCCTTCTCTGGAAGAATACCTGGGCGAAGCGACCAAAATCATTGACATGATCGTGGATCAGTCTGAACAAGGTCTGGAAGTTTTACGTGGTTCTTCGACTTATACCTATGAAGGTAACTGGAAGTTGACTGCTGAAAACGGTGCTGATGGTTATCACGTGTCTGCTGTACACTGGAACTATGCTGCAACGACTCAGCAACGTAAAGAAAAAGAAGCTGGCGACAACATCCGTGCCATGAGCGCAGGCGCATGGGGCAAACAAGGCGGTGGTTCTTACGGCTTTGAACATGGTCACATGCTGCTTTGGACTCAATGGGCTAACCCGGAAGACCGTCCTAACTTTGCCAAGAAAGATGAATACACTGCGCAATATGGCGAAGCCATGGCGAAGTGGATGATCGAACGTTCACGTAACCTGTGTATCTATCCAAACGTTTACTTCATGGATCAGTTCGGTTCACAAATCCGTGTCCTGCGCCCGATTTCTGTCGATAAAACTGAAGTGACGATCTACTGTATCGCACCTGTAGGCGAAGAGCCTGAAGCACGTACCCGTCGTATCCGTCAGTATGAAGATTTCTTTAACGCTTCAGGTATGGCGACACCAGACGATCTTGAAGAATTCCGTGCTTGTCAGGCAGGTTATGCCGGTATCGCGCTGGAATGGAACGATATGTGCCGTGGTTCTAAACACTGGATTCAAGGTCCTGATGATGCTGCCAATGAAATCGGTTTAAAACCAAAACTGTCTGGTATTAAAACTGAAGATGAAGGTCTATACCTGTCTCAGCACCAGTACTGGTTAGAATTGATCAAAAAAGGTATTGCGACTGAGAAAGAAATTGCAGCATCAACTGAAGGAGAAAACGCATGAGCGACATCACTTTAGAAAATATTGCTCAGTTCCTGTATCAAGAAGCCCGCTTTTTAGATGATGAACAATGGGATGACTGGTTAACTTGTTATGCCCCTACTGCGTCTTTCTGGATGCCAGCTTGGGATGATGATGACAAACTGACCACAGATCCGCAGTCTGAAATCTCGTTGATTTACTATCCAGATCGTCAAGGTTTAGAAGACCGCGTGTTCCGGATCAAGACTGAACGTTCATCTGCAACCATGCCGGACACACGTACCTGCCATAACCTCAGCAATATTGAAATTGTTGAACGTGATGGCGACAAAGTGACTGTACGTTTTAACTGGAATACTTTGAGCTTCCGTTACAAAACAAGTTACAGCTATTTCGGTATGTCTCGTTATGAAATCGATTTCTCAGGCGATAAACCACAAATTTTAAGCAAATACGTGGTACTGAAAAACGATTACATCAACCAGGTTATCGACATTTATCACCTCTAAGACTGTTTTTACAGCCAGGTTATGCCTTTCGGTCAGATGGAAAATTGGCTGAAAGGCTCAGTTACAAAGATTTATATAGGATATTCAGCCATGTCAAACCACAATGTTGCACTTCAATTTGAAGATGGCGTTACACGTTTTATTTCTGTTTCAGATGGTGAAACACTGTCGGATGCAGCTTACCGTCAAAAGATCAATATTCCTTTGGACTGCCGTGATGGTGCTTGTGGAACGTGTCGTGCGTTTTGTGAATCAGGTTCATTTGACATGCCTGAAGAAACTTATATTGAAGATGCTTTAACGCCTGAAGAAGCCGCTGAAGGCTTTATTCTGGCTTGCCAATGTAAACCAACTTCAGATGCAGTGTTCCAGATTCAGGCGTCTTCAGAAGTCTGCAAAACTGAAATTCACGCTTTCCAAGGTACTTTGGCGCGTGTCGAAAACCTGTCTGACTCGACCATTACTTTTGACATCCAGTTAGATGAAGGTCAACCGGATATTCATTTCCTGGCTGGTCAATATGTCAATGTCGGTATTCCAGGTACGACTGAAACCCGTTCATATTCATTCAGCTCAAAGCCAAGCGACCGCTTGACCGGTTTCGTAGTACGTAACGTACCGAACGGCAAAATGAGTGAATTCTTAAGTAAAAATGCCAAAGCTGGCGACAAGATGACTTTTACCGGTCCATTTGGTAGCTTCTACCTTCGCCCTGTGACCCGTCCCGTCTTGATGCTGGCGGGTGGTACAGGTATTGCACCATTCATGTCAATGCTGCAAGTACTGGAAGAAAAAGGTTCAGAACATCCAGTGCGTTTAGTATTTGGTGTGACCAATGACTTTGACTTGGTTGCCATTGAAAAACTGAACGAACTGCAAGAAAAATTCCCGTGGTTCGAATACCGTACAGTGGTTGCTAACCCGGAATCTACACATGAGCGTAAAGGCTATGTAACCGGTCATATTGAGAACGAATGGCTAAATGGCGGTGATGTAGATGTCTACCTGTGTGGCCCTGTACCAATGGTTGAAGCCGTTCGCGGCTGGCTGGATGCTGAAGGCGTAAAACCTGCAAGCTTCCTGTTTGAAAAATTCTCTGCCAACTAATAGAGGGAATTTGTTCAATGTCTAATCGTCAAAGATTTGAAAATAAAGTTGTAATCGTGACCGGTGCCGCGCAAGGCATCGGTCGCGGTGTCGCGCTGCAAGTGGCGAGCGAAGGCGCTCAAGTCGTCATGGCTGACCTTTCGCCTTATGTGGAAGAAGTTCTGGCTGAAATTGAAGCCACTGGCGGTGATGCGATTACTGTCAAAGCCAATCTGGAAACCTTTGCCGGCGCAGAATCTGTTGTCGCCAAAGCGCTGCAAACTTATGGCCGTGTCGATGTCCTGATCAACAACGTTGGCGGCGCGATTTGGATGAAGCCTTTTGAAGAATTTTCTGAAGAGGAAATTATCAAGGAGGTGAACCGCTCACTGTTCCCAACGCTGTGGTGCTGCCGTGCAGTTCTTCCAGAAATGATTCAAAATCAGAAAGGTACAATTGTAAACGTATCTTCTATTGCCACACGAGGGATTAACCGTGTTCCATATTCAGCATCTAAAGGTGGTGTGAACGGTCTGACCGCTTCCCTTGCCTTTGAACATGCCAAAGATGGAATCCGTGTTAATGCGATCGCAACTGGCGGTACCGAAGCACCACCGCGTAAAGTGCCACGCAATGCCAATCCACTGACTGAGTCAGAAAAAGACTGGATGCAGCAAGTGGTTGATCAGACCATTGACCGTACTTTTATGGGTCGCTACGGTACGATTCAGGAACAAGTGAATGCAATTGTATTCCTGGCTTCGGATGAATCATCGTATATGACTGGTACTGTCGTACCGGTCGGTGGTGGTGATCAGGGCTAAGTCCTGATCATGACTTTTTTAACAGGATCATGGTTTGACGCAAGGAGGCACATCACCAATGAATAACCTGTTTCACAGTTTAAAAAATGATTGGTCAATTTCAGCGACTGTTGCAGGATTTTTAGCAGTGCTGATTTCCTATTCAGGCCCACTAATCATTTTTTTCCAGGCTGCTCAACAAGCCCAAGTTTCCCCAGACATGATGATTTCTTGGATTTGGGGCATTTCTATTGGTGCTGCACTTGCCGGTATTTTCTTATCGATTAAATACAAAATACCGGTGGTGACTGCCTGGTCTGCACCCGGAACGGCTTTATTAGTCACGCTTTTTCCTGATATTTCACTCAATGAAGCGGTCGCTGCCTACATCACCTCTGCCGTGGTGATTTTTTTCATTGGGATCACCGGTTATTTCGACAAATTGCTGTCCTGGATTCCTCAGGAAGTGGCTGCCGGAATGATGGCCGGGATTTTATTGCAGTTTGGTTTAGGTCTGTTTACGGCAACCGATACCATGCCCTACATTGTGTTTGGCATGCTGGCAGTATTTTTACTGGCCAAGCGTTTCAGCCCACGCTATGCCATGGTTTGGGTATTAGTGGCAGGTGTGGTTTTAAGTCTGTTACTGGGCAAAATTAACCCGGTAACCGCTGATTTTAGCTTGGCGATTCCACAATTTATTGCCCCGGAATGGACCTGGAACTCTACCTTGAATCTGGCACTACCGCTGATTTTAGTCAGTCTTTCTGGCCAGTTTTTACCAGGCATGAGTATTATCAAGCTCAGCGGTTATGACATGCCGGCCAAACCTATTATTAGTGTGACCAGTATTGCTTCGCTTGCGGTGGCCTGTGTAGGCGGCATTACCATTGTACTGGCCTCAATCACGGCTGCTTTATGTTTGGGTAAAGATGCCCATGAACTGAAAGAAAAGCGTTATATCGCCGGCGTGGCCAATGGGCTTTTTTATATTTTAGGCGGCTTATTTGCCGGCAGCATTGTCATGCTGTTTAGCCTGATGCCCAAAGAACTCATTGCGGCTTTGGCAGGACTGGCATTGCTCGGTGCAATTGCCACCAATATTTCCGTTGCAATGGGCAAAGAATCACAACGTGATGCTGCCCTGATCACCTTTTTGGCGACTGCATCTGGTATGCAGTTCCTTGGACTGAGCTCAGTCTTTTGGGGGATTTGTATTGGTTTGGTGGCGCACTTTGTATTGTCACAGAAAGACCGTAACGCTGTTCCGCTTGCAGCATCAGATTCAAAATGAGTTTAAAGACATCCATAAGTTTAGGATATGAAAGGACCAGATTATGATAGATAAAAGTTCATTATCATTGAAAGAAGCACTCTCCCAGATCAAAGATGGTTCAACCATCATGATTGGTGGTTTCGGTACAGCAGGTCAGCCTGCTGAACTGATTGATGGTCTGATCGAATTGGGTATCAAAGACTTAATTATCGTCAATAACAATGCCGGCAATGGCGACTACGGTTTGGCGAAACTGCTGAAAGCCGGGGCTGTACGTAAAATCATTTGCTCTTTCCCGCGTCAGTCTGATTCCTGGGTATTCGATGAACTTTACCGTGCAGGTAAGATCGAACTGGAACTGGTTCCTCAAGGTAATCTGGCTTGCCGTATTCAGGCGGCTGGTATGGGCCTAGGTCCAATCTATACCCCTACCGGTTTTGGTACTTTACTGGCTGAAGGCAAACCGACCATGAATTACGAAGGTAAAGACTACGTTTTAGAAAATCCGATTAAAGCTGACTTTGCTTTAATTAAAGCTTCTAAAGGCGACCGTTGGGGGAATCTGGTCTACCGTAAATCTGCGCGTAACTTTGGCCCGATCATGGCAATGGCAGCAGATGTGACCATCGCTCAAGTTTCTGAAGTGGTTGAACTGGGTGCACTGGATCCAGAGCACATCATCACCCCGGGAATTTTTGTTCAACACGTTGTTCAAGTTAAACCTGCACAATAATTGGCATCGGAGATAAATAATGAGCTATAGCAAACTGACCCGTGACCAGATCGCTGAACGTGTGGCACAAGACATTCCTGATGGTGCTTATGTCAACCTGGGGATCGGCCTACCGACCAAAATTTCAAGTTACCTGCCAGGCGATAAAGACGTATTCCTGCACTCTGAAAATGGCCTGCTGGCGTTCGGTCCTCCTCCTGCTGAAGAAGATCGCGATCCTGAGCTGATCAATGCCGGTAAAGAATTCGTGACCTTACTGGAAGGTGGTTCTTTTTTCCATCATGGTGATTCATTCGCAATGATGCGTGGCGGTCATTTAGACATCGCCGTACTGGGCGCGTTCCAGGTCGCTGAAAATGGTGATCTGGCCAACTGGCATACTGGCGCACCGGATGCAATTCCAGCAGTCGGCGGCGCAATGGATCTGGCTGTTGGCGCGAAAAAAGTCTTTATTACGACTGATCACGTGACCAAAAAAGGCGAGCCAAAAATCGTGGCTGAACTGTCTTATCCAGCAACAGGCTTGAAATGTGTCGACCGTATTTACACTGACCTGTGCGTGATTGATGTCACGCCTGAAGGGATGAAAGTGATTGAGAAAGTTGAAGGTCTGTCATTTGAAGAGTTGCAGTCGATGACTGGTGCCAAACTGATTGATGCGACTCAGAACTAATTTATAAATCCTCCCTAAATCCCTCCTTTATTAAAGGAGGGACTTTCACCCTTTAAATTCAGGGAAAAACGCCTCCCTTTAGTAAAGGGAGGTTGGGAGGGATTCAAAGATTTGGAAAGTAAAAACATGAAAAACGCCTATATTATCGATGCCATCCGTACCCCATTCGGCCGTTATGCCGGTGGCCTCGCTCCTGTTCGTACTGATGATCTCGGTGCACTTCCAATCAAAGCCTTAATAGAACGTAATCCATCGGTGAACTGGGAACAGGTCGATGATGTGATCTATGGCTGTGCCAACCAGGCCGGTGAAGATAACCGTAACGTTGGCCGCATGTCAGCGCTGCTTGCAGGTGTGCCTTATCAAGTGCCTGCAACTACAGTCAACCGCCTATGTGGTTCATCGCTAGATACTATCTCCATGGCTGCACGTGCGATTAAAGCGGGTGAAGCCCATCTGATTATTGCCGGTGGTGTCGAGTCAATGTCTCGTGCACCCTTTGTCATGGGTAAATCAGAAACCGCCTATGGCCGTAGTCAGAAAATCGAAGATACCACCATGGGCTGGCGTTTCATTAACCCGAAACTCAAAGACATGTACGGCGTAGAAACCATGCCGCAAACGGCTGAAAATGTCGCTGAACAGTTTGGGATTAACCGTGAAGATCAGGACAAATTTGCCCTGAGCAGCCAGCAACGTACAGCCGCAGCACAAGCCAAGGGTTTCTTTGATAAAGAAATCATTCCGGTGGTGATTCCACAACGTAAAGGCGATCCGGTGGTCGTAGATAAAGATGAACATCCACGTGCCTCTACAACAGCAGAAGCTCTGGCAAAACTAAAACCTGTGGTAAAAGCAGATGGTACAGTTACAGCCGGTAATGCTTCAGGCATTAACGATGGTGCTGCCGCCCTACTGATCGCGTCTGATGAAGCGATTGCGCAATACGGTTTAAAACCACGTGCCAAAATTATTGGCTCAACTGTTGTGGGTGTTGAGCCGCGCATCATGGGCTTTGGTCCGGCACCTGCCATCAAAAAGCTACTTGCTCAAACCGGCTTAACGCTAGAGCAGATGGATGTGATCGAACTGAATGAAGCTTTTGCGGCCCAAGCACTGGCATGTACCCGTGATCTAGGCATTGAAGACGGCTCAGAAAAAGTCAATCCGAACGGTGGCGCAATTGCATTGGGTCATCCACTCGGCGCCTCTGGTGCACGTCTGGTGACCACTGCCTTGAACCAGCTGGAACAAACTGGCGGTCAATATGCACTATGTTCAATGTGTATTGGTGTCGGTCAAGGTATTGCTTTGATTATCGAACGCGTCTAAAAGCACGATCACTTAATAAAAATTTCCCCTCCCTTTTTTAAAGGGAGGTCGGGAGGGATTTTAATGCCAACATTTACATCTAACGATGCACAAATTAATTACCAGACTTTTGGGGATACCTCTAAGCCTGCAATTGTGTTCTCCAATTCATTGGGCACCAAATTCAGCATGTGGCAGCCACAAATTGAATTTTTCCAGAAAGATTATTTCGTGGTGTGTTATGACACCCGTGGTCACGGTGGCTCGAGCGCACCACAAGGGCCATATACCCTGGATCAACTGGGTCAAGATGTAGTGAATCTACTGGATCATTTAAATATCCAGAAAGCTGCTTTCTGTGGCATTTCCATGGGGGGTCTGACTGGTCAATGGCTGGCAATTAACCGCCCAGAACGCTTTAACCAAGTGATTGTGTGTAATACGGCAGCCAAAATTGGTCAGGAACAGGCCTGGCTGGAACGTGCTGCACTGGTGCGTGAGCAAGGCTTGGCACCGATTGCATCGACCGCAGCATCACGCTGGTTTACCGAACCCTTTATTCAAAGCAACGCAGCAATTGTTGCAGAACTTTCAAACGACCTTGGAGCTGGCAGCCCGGAAGGTTATGCGAGTTGCTGTGAAGCTTTGGCTAAAGCGGATTTACGTGAACAGTTAAAGACAATTTCAGTTCCTGTATTGATTGTGGCAGGTCAGCAAGATCCTGTAACGACTGTTGCTGATGGTCAGTCGATGCAAGCCAGCATTGCCAATAGCCAACTGTTTGAAATCAATGCATCGCATATTTCCAATGTCGAGCAACCTGAAGCGTTCAATCAGGCAGTTCAGGCATTTATTGCAGCTTAAACTGCTCAAAAAAGGAAAAAGCCACTGATCATCATCAGTGGCTTTTTTTTATCAAGATGGAGTCAGTATTAAGCCCAAATGACCAAAATCGCAGCGATCACCACCAAGCCCAGCCCCCAATGCTCGGCACGTGCCAGTTTCTCCTTAAAGAAATATGCAGAAATCAGCATACTAAATAAAATCTCGATTTGACCTAGTGTTTTGACAATGGGCACACTCATCATGCTCATGGCAGTAAACCAGCCCAGCGATGCCATAAAGCTGCACACGCTGACTTTAAAGGTTAATCTCAAGCGTTGCCACATGGCCACTAAAGTCTGGCGGCTAAATAGACTCAGATAGATCAGCATACTGATGCATTGAAAACTGATGACCATCAGCAGTACCCATGCAGCACGATGGACAGTTGGCAATGTGCTTAGCTCCAGACTCGCCTCCCTGACCAAGAGTGAGGTAATCGCAAAACTTAAGCCGCTGCCGATTCCAATCGCTAAGGTCTGGGCAGAAAATCCGCTGATCTGCTGGCCTTTACTCAGCAGGAATACAGCATAAGCACCGAGTACCACACCGATCCAGGCCAGTACCGATAAATGATCGGCTAAAAACACGACACCAATGACGGCGGCAAGAATGGCTTCACTTTTAGCCAAACCGACCCCAATCGCATAATTTTTTTGTTGAAACAGCTTCACCATCAAGGCAGTCGCTAAAATCTGGCTTGAACCAGCAATCACAATATAGACCCAAAACCTGGGAGTAAAATGGATAATATTTTCAACGGGCTTGAAGTGATAAAGACTGGACAGATAGATTATTGCAAAGGGCAAGGCAAAGATAAACCGTGCCAGCGTGACCCCCCAAACATCGACCGTAGTGCTCAGCTGTTTTTGAAATGCATTACGCCATGCCTGCATAAATGCAGCCATTAAGGTGAAAAAGATCCAGCCGATTGCCATAAAATGATTTGCATATATAACAAAAGTGAACCAATTCTATGCCTAAGTAAAAGGCATGACTAATTAAAAATGGAGTGAAGGTGAATAGCGGAAAGTTTGGATTGTTTTTAGATGGTTTAAATTTCAGCTAAGTAGTCTTTTCGCATGGGAATAAAACGAATGCCATTTTCCTCAGTGTATTCGCCCATTTCAACAAAACCGAAGCGTTTATAAATATCCAAAGCATATAAACTGGATTTTACAGTAATAGATTGATGACCTTGGCTACGAATATGTTTTTCTAAAAAGCGCCACATTTGGCGACCGTAACCTTGACCTTGATAAGCCTTATTCAAGAAAAAATGCATGAAATGTGCAGGTGCTATATAAGCCACCACACCGACTATTCTGCGGTCAATTTCAGCCACATAATAATAAATTATCTGGCCGTTCAAAAATGGTTTGAATTACTTCAGCTTTAAAACGTAAGCGTCCCTCTTCTGCCGTAGTGACAGCCTCTACAAATGGTGCAATGACTTCTACGATAGCAGATGTATCCTGAACAGTAGCTTTTCTAATGTTCATATTATTTTAAATTTCACCTTAACCTGGCTTTGTTGCAAAAACAGATCATCTGTCAATTTGTATTTCTCTAAGCAATCTTTTTCTATTTAAAAATAACGAGTTATTTAGCTCACAATATAATGCCAAGCATCCTCCATTTACAATTCAGCCATATAGAGTTTTTATTAAAATTTTTATGATGTTATTACAATAGGATGAAATTTAGGTAGGCATTCTAGACAGTTTGCTTCCCTACAGGGAGTTTAGATGAAACATTTTGAATGCGCCGTCTGCCAGCAACAGCTATTTTTTTACAAATCAGTTTGTGATCATTGTATGTCACCAATCGGCTATGTCGCTTCGGAAAAAGAATTGTGCGCATTTAAAAAGCAGAGTGCTGATCAATGGATTCCAGTCTCCAAAAGTTATCAGCATGCCAGTTATAAACCCTGTCATAACTATACGCACTATCAGGTATGTAACTGGATGATTCCCAGTAATGAAGATGAAGATTTTTGTGAGTCCTGTCAACTCACTCATGTGATTCCTGATCTGGAAAATTCAGAGAACCTGATTTACTGGTTTCGACTGGAAGAGGCCAAACGCCGCTTCCTTTATTTGGCGCAGCGTATGAACATGATGCCACGTCCCAAAAAATCTGAAGATGATCCATTTGGCCTGCGTTTTGATTTTTTACTGCCTGAAGATGATCAGCCGGTTTTGATTGGTCATGCCAATGGTGTGATTACTTTAAATGCGATTGAAGCGGATGTGGTGTATCGTGAAACAACACGCGTGAATATGGGAGAAAATTACCGGACTTTATTGGGCCATTTTCGCCATGAAAGCGGACATTACTATTTTGCACTGATGCAACACTTACATCCGGAACTGATTGAAGAGTTTCGTCATTATTTTGGCGATGAGCGGCAAAATTACAGTGAGGCGCTGCAAACTTATTATAATGACGGCGCCCCGATCAACTGGCAGGAAAACTATATTAGTGCTTATGCCACCGCACATCCCTGGGAAGACTGGGCAGAAACCTGGGCGCATTATCTGCATATGATGGAAACACTGGAAACTGCTTACTATGCTGGAATCCGCGTTATTGGCAATGGTGGCTATCTGGCCAGCATGGATTTTAAAGAATGTCCAATTGGCGGACAGGACGTTGAACATATTCTTGCAAACTGGGTTACCTTAACCTTTAATTTAAATGCCTTGAACCGTTGTATGGGTCTGGAAGATGCCTACCCATTCAAGCTGACCGACGCGGTAAAAGACAAGCTTCGATTTATACATCGGCATGTACTGGAAAAAGTTTTTAAATCATCCAAATGATCTTTAAACGACAAAAAAATGGATGTAATCAAATGAATAAAGCCCGTATACAACGGGCTCTATTTGATGATCAATGCGATTAAACGTATTAAGCGGTTTTCATTGAACCGGTTTCTTCAAATTGGGCATGCCAAGACAAAGCTTCATTCAATAAATGCGGTGTCTGACCACCACGCGCACAGGCACGCTCAAAATAATGATTTAAACTTTCGCGGTAATCTGGATGAGCACAGATATCGATAATCTTGCGGGCACGTTCACGCGGTGCCAAACCACGCAGATCTGCTAAACCTTGCTCAGTCACCAGAATATCAACGTCATGATCGGTATGGTCGGTATGGCTGACTAGGGGAACGACTGAAGAAATCGCACCACCTTTGGCATAGGATTTGGTCACAAAGATGGCAATATGCGCATGACGGGTAAAATCTCCCGAGCCTCCAATACCGTTCATCATCTTGGTTCCAGTAACATGGGTTGAATTCACATTTCCGTAAATATCAAACTCAAGTGCTGTATTAATCGCAATAATCCCGAGACGGCGAATCAGTTCAGGATTATTGGAAAGTTCCTGTGGACGCAAGACAATTTTATCTTTGTATCGATCAAAATTGTTCATCACTCGTGCGGCACAGTCATCGGTCAGGGTCATGGAGCAACCTGAAGCAAAGGTCATCTTGCCTGAATCGATAAGTTGGAAAGTGCAATCCTGCAAGACTTCAGAATACATTTCCAGATTATTGAAATTGGAATGTTCGAAGCCGGCAAAGACCGCATTGGCCACGGAGCCCACACCGGATTGCAGCGGCCCCAGATTTTCAGGTAAACGCCCTGCTGCCACTTCCTGTTCAAAGAAATGAATCAGGTGACTGGCAATCGCCAGCGTTTCTTGATCCGGTTCGTCCATGCCAAAGGAAGTGTCTGGAATCTCATTGATGACAATCGCAGAAATTTTTTCAGGTGCAACATGAATCCCGATTGTTCCAATTTTGTCACTGGCTTGAGTCAGAGGAATTGGCTCGCGGTTTGGGCGCGCTTGAGGTACATAGATATCGTGAACACCTTCTAGTACGGGATTAATCGTCATATCAATTTCAATAATGACCCGATCTGCCATTTCGATGAAATTTGCAGAATTTCCGCAAGAGCCTGTCGGAATAATCTGACCGTCTTCAGTAATCGCAGTTGCAGCAATTACAGCCACATTAATCGCTGGCAAGTTTTTATGACGGATATTATCGGCCAGTTCAGAGAGATGCTGATCGACATACATCACTTCACCGGCATTAATCGCTTTACGTAAAGAAGGATCTGCCTGATAAGGATAACGGCGGGTTATGACATGTGCTTCATTGAGTTTTCCATCAATCCGGTTCCCCAGACTTGCACCTGTCGCCAAGGTAATATGAATTGGATACTTCTGTGCATATTCAGCCAAGGCCAAAGGCACAGTTTTCGCTTCACCTGCCCCCCCAAAACCACTTAAACCAACTACATCGCCATCTTGAATCAGTTGTAGTGCTTTTTCGACAGATACGACTTTATCTTGTAATGGGAGCAAACGAATGCGCTCTAAACCGTTCATAAAAAATCTCAAAAATATAAAATAAAGAGGCATCTGCTCCTGGTGAACCAAGAGCATTAGCGTCTAAATCAATCAATAATTAATTTTGCTAATTCGAGCATTGAATTTTGGCTGGACTTAAACCAGTTCCACTGCAATCGCAGTTGCTTCACCGCCCCCGATACACAGTGCGGCAATGCCTTTCTTGCCACCAGTACGTTTTAAGGCATGAATCAAGGTCACAATAATACGGGAACCAGAAGACCCCAGTGGATGACCGAGCGCACATGCGCCACCGTTGATGTTGACTTTTGCAGTATCCAGTTCAAAGCCATCAATGGCTAGCATCGTCACCATGGCAAAAGCCTCATTGATTTCCCAAAGGTCCACATCGGCGGCATCCCAACCGGTTTTTTTCAGCACTTTTTCAATCGCACCGACAGGTGCAATGGTGAATTCCGAAGGATGCTGCGAATGGCTGGCATAGGCCAGAATATTAGCCAGCGGTTTTAAGTTACGCTGTGCAGCAATTTCACTAGAGGTGACCACCAGTGCTGAAGCACCGTCTGAAATTGAACTGGCATTTGCTGCGGTAATGGTTCCGTCTTTTTTGAAGGCTGGACGCAAGCTTGGAATTTTGTCTGCTTTGGCATTTAAAGGTTGTTCATCCTGCTCAACCACTACATCGCCTTTACGGTTACTGACAGTGACTGCTACGATTTCATCTTTAAAGAAGCCTTGCTGAACAGCCGTCACCGCTTTGTTTAATGAGCCAATGGCATAATCGTCCTGCTGTTCGCGTGTATAGCCTTTTTTATCTGCCATTTCCTGTGCCAGAATTCCCATCGACAGACCTGTTTCTGCATCTTCCAGACCTTCCTGGAACATGTGATCCGTGACTTTGCCATGTCCCATACGGAAACCGGCACGTGCCTTGTCCATCAAATATGGCGCATTAGACATAGATTCCATGCCACCTGCGACCACAATTTCAGCCGAACCCGCTTTGATTGCATCTGCTGCCTGCATCACCGCTTTCATGCCTGAGCCACAGATTTTATTGATCGTGGTGGCACCTGTTGAATCCGGTAAGCCGGCTTGACGCATGGCCTGACGTGCCGGGCCCTGTTTTAAACCCGCCGGCAGTACACAGCCCATAATGACTTCATCAATATCGTTTGCAGTTAAACCTGCACGAGCTACAGCTTCCTTGATCGCCACAGCACCCAAATCAGGCGCCGTACAGCTTGAAAGTGAGCCTTGAAAACCGCCCATTGCGGTACGTACAGCTTCTACAATTACAATCATTCTAATATCTCATCCTTTTTCATCATTGTTATTTAACACCGCACAGCAGAAGCTCTGCAGTGTTTGTCCTTCGCAATACTTGCCGGTTTAAGCCTGTGCAGTGAAATAGTCTTCAGGTAATTGCATGACCAGTTCTGCACCTGCCTGAATACGTTGAATTCGGGCACTCAGATCCGGGAGAACTTTGGCGACATAATAATTCGCCAGTACCAATTTGTTCTGGAAATAGCTATCGTCTTTCGTTGCTGCAGCTTTGCTGATACGCGCATACATATACACAAAACTGAGCAGACCCACCGCATGCAGATAATCGACCGCAATCGAGTTAGCAAAGTCCGGATTCAGTTGAGACTGCTCGACGATAAAGCTGGTGATGTCTTCCAGTTGCTGACAGGTCTCTAATGTCGCCGTTTTAATCGTCAATGAATCATCCAGACCTTGGGCGAACTCGCGGATTTCAGCGATATACTCTGCAATATAAGCACCTTTACATTTGGTGGTTTTACGGCCAATCAGGTCAATTGCCTGTACGCCATTGGTGCCTTCATAAATCTGTGAAATGCGCAGATCGCGAATACATTGTTCCATACCCCATTCACGGATATAACCATGACCACCGAAGCACATTTGCGCTTCCAGTGCAGAATCCAATGCTTTATCAGTCAGATATGCTTTGGCAATTGGGGTTAACAGAGCCACACGGTCGGTCGCTTTACGCACCGCTTCAGCATCGGTCGAATATTTGGTGATATCCAGCTGCTGACCGACATAGACAGCAAAGGCACGAGATGCTTCATTGTTGGCGCGCACATTCAGCAACATCCGGCGCACATCACCATGTACCAGAATCGAATCGGCTGGTTTTTCCGGTGATTTCGCACCGGTCGAGGCGCGTCCCTGTAAACGGTCTGTCGCATATTGTGCCGCATTCTGATAAGCAAATTCTGCCGCGCCAATGCCCTGAATTCCCATCGACAGACGTTCGTAGTTCATCATCACGAACATGCCGGCCAGTCCTTCATTTTCGTTACCGACCATATAAGCTTTGGCACCATCAAAGTTCATGACGCAGGTCGCCGAGCCTTTAATTCCCATCTTATGTTCGATTGAACCCGCAGATACTGCATTACGTTCACCGAGTGAACCATCTGCATTCACCAGAAATTTCGGCACAATAAACAGGGAAATGCCACGTGAACCGGCGGGTGCATTTGGTGTTTTCGCCAGCACCAGATGAATGATATTTTCACTCAGGTCATGTTCACCGCTGGTAATAAAGATTTTGGTACCGCTGATGTTATAGCTACCATCTTCATTGGGTTCAGCCTTGGTTTTGATTATGCCAAGATCAGTACCTGAATGTGGCTCAGTCAGACACATGGTGCCCGACCATTCGCCCGTATAGAATTTTGGTAAATAGGTTTCTTTCTGTTCTTGTGAAGCACGATCATTGATCGCCATGCCTGCACCCACGGTTAACAGCGGGTAAAGCATAAATGATGGATTGGTACTCCAGATCATTTCATCGGCCAGCACGGTCAGCATTTTTGGCATATTCTGCCCGCCCCATTCTTCACTGGCACCTAAACCTACCCAGCCACCTTCAGCAAACTGCTTAAAGGCATCTTTAAAGCCTGTAGGTGTGGTCACTTCACCATGTTTAAACTGAGCACCACCTTCTTCATCCGCAGGACGATTCAGGTCAAGAATGACATTCTTGGAAAATTTGGCCATCTCTTCCAGAATTGCATTTGCAGTTGCCATATCTAAATGTGCAAGATTTTCATTACCTTGCCAAAATTGTTCAGCTTGAAACACATCATTTAAAATAAATTCCATGTCTTTTAGCGGCGCATTATAAATAGGCATTCTTACATTCCTTAACTGGTGATACTCAATTCTGTTGCTGAGCGTTTTATAATCATTGATTCATGAAAATCTTTTTTATGATTTTACTTCAATCAATGCATATCAATCGAAAATCATCATCTCGAATTAATCCAGCAGTAAATCTCATTCAACTAAATAAGCGACATAAAATTTAAAAACCCAAGCTTTATGTCACCGTTATTTACTGAACCAAGCAGGCTTAAAATGATTCTTTATTCACCACTATAATCCTTTGCCAGGACGGTCTTAAACCGAATAATGATTTCACTTGATGTGCTGAAACAATAAAATAATTATGCTGAAAATGGAATTTTATTTAGCAAAGTTGATCTCTAGGGTTCAGTTTTCTTGACAATATTTCCAGACTGACACCAGATATATTTTTCATTGTCAGCAGTTGCTGCATAAATATACAAAATTAGATAAATATCACGACCTTAGTTTTATAGCTATCTTGGGTAAAATTGAATATTCTTGAAAGGTTCTTTTTCGAAAAGTATGGACCAAGAAGATGACGACTGTAAGACAGCAGAACTTCCTTCTTCGTAAAGAGAAGATCCTGAGCATGGCTGAAAGCCTGCTACTGGACAATAATCAGGACATTACCCTGAGTGAACTTGCCAGTGAACTGGACATCGCGAAAGGAACGATCTACAAGCATTTCAAAAGCAAGAACCAGTTATATTTAGAACTAATTATTCTGAATGAAAAAAGAATTCTGGAAATATCAAAAAAATATAATAACGATATTAAAAATTATGTTTCGCAATATATGCTCTATCACATGCTCAATTCCAATCGCACCATCCTGTTGCATGTGATTGAAGAGCGTTTAACCAATAATGAAAAGAATCTGAAAGATTTATTTCAGGAGCTTTATCGGATTCGCGAAGAACGGATTATCCGGATTAAAGACATGACCCATGATTATCTGGTGGCTTTAGAAAGTGCCATGTCGATTCGGGATTATTTGTCTTATATCTGGACCGTGACTTATGGTGCTTCACTATTATTAAATTCGACCAATTATCAAAAAGCGATTGGTTCACGTGAACGCCTGATTAAACTGTATATTAATCAGGCGCTGATGACCCCGGATAAAATCTCGTCAGTCTAAGCCCTATAATAAAAAATGCCGGATTGAATCCGGCATTTTATTTCAATTGAATGACTTAACAAATATCAAGCAGCAATTGGCGGAAATCCGTCTTCGGTTAAAGCCGCGACAATCTCGGACTCAGTGACTGTCGATTCAACTTCGACCAGCTTAGTCGCCACATCTATATGAACGGTGGCATTTTCATCCAGATCTTTAATCGTAGCAGTCACACTGCGTGCACAGCCACCACAGGTCATATTTTCAATACGGAATTTCATATTTGGCTCCATAGGATCGCTTTAAAAATTAATGTGATTGGGTAGACTATATTTAACCTGAGCTGCAGATCAGCTCAGTGCTGCTCAGGGACGACACCCTGTTCAATCTGTTTTAAAATCTGGCAATCGGACTGTTCATTGCCGGCACACTGCTCCACCGATTGCTGTAATATCACCAGCATATGCTGCATATCGGCAATTTTCTGTTGTAAAAACTGGATATGTTTTTCGGCCAGCTGTTTCACCTCGCTACTCTGACGTGAGCTGTTTAGCCACAGGCCGAGTAATTCTTTCATTTGCTCTGAAGAAAAGCCGAGTTCGCGTGCATGTTGAATAAAACTTAAGGTTTTAATGTCCGCATCAGTATAAACCCGATAACCTGCATCGCTTCGTTTCGCAGCAGGCAACAACCCGATGTCTTCATAATAACGAATCATTTTTGCAGAGATGCCGGAACGTTTTGCCGCCTGACCAATATTCATCCTGCTTGCTCCTTGAACTGTACCGCTTTGTAGGCTTTTAATCTCAAAGCATTAGTGACAACAAACACGGAAGACAATGCCATCGCGCCTGCGGCAAACATTGGTGATAACAAGATGCCCCAGAATGGATAGAGCACCCCGGCGGCAATCGGGATTAAAGCAATATTATAGACAAAGGCCCAGAACAGGTTCTGCCGGATATTGCGCATGGTGGCCTGACTCAGACCAATTCCGGTGGCCACATGCTGTAAATTACCTGACATCAACACCACATCGGCTGCCTCAATCGCGACATCGGTGCCTGTACCAATCGCCATGCCAACATCAGCCTGTGCCAGTGCCGGGGCATCATTGATTCCGTCCCCGACAAAAGTGAGTACGCCATATTGCTGCTGGAGTTGACGTACCGCATCCACTTTCTCATGCGGTAAAACTTCCGCAATTACCTGATCAATTTTCAGCTGTTTGGCAATGGCCTGCGCGGTATGCTGATTGTCACCGGTGATCATCGCTACTTTTAGACCCTGCTCATGCAAGGCCTGAATCGCACTATAGGTAGTTGCTTTAATCGGATCCGCGACGGCAATAATCGCCGCCAGCTTTTGATTGATCGCCACATATAAGGGACTACGGCCCTGATCACCGAGTTTTTGTGCAGTAGACCGAAACAGATCGACATTTAGACCTAAGTTCTGCATCAGACGTTCAGCCCCAATATGCAGCTGCTGACCAGCTACCTGTGCCTTGACCCCTGCGCCGGTGATCGAATCAAAATCTGTGACTTCACTCAGTTCCAGTTGTTGCTCATGAGCTGCCTGAACAATGGCATGGGCAATCGGATGTTCTGACTTGGCTTCAACCGAAGCCACCAGTTGCAATACAGTCTGCTGATTAAAATCTGCTGTGACTTCAAAGTCCGTCAGCAACGGTTTTCCTTCAGTCAAGGTTCCGGTTTTATCAAGTGCGACGACTTGGGTTTGCTGCAATAACTGTAAAGCTTCACCCTTACGAAACAGCACGCCCAGTTCAGCGGCACGCCCAGTTCCGACCATAATTGAGGTCGGCGTTGCCAGCCCCATCGCACACGGACAGGCAATAATCAGCACCGCCACGGCGTTGACCAATGCATAGGTCAGATTGGGTTCAGGCCCAAACAGGAACCAGACCATGAAGGTCAAGGCCGCCAGTGCCATGACGGCAGGTACAAACCATAAAGTCACTTTATCCACCACCGCCTGAATCGGTAGTTTCGAGCCTTGTGCCTGTTCCACCATCTCAATAATCTGCGCCAGTACAGAATCCTGTCCGACCGCAGTGGCCCTGATTTGCAAGGTTCCATTCTGGTTCACTGTACCACCCACCACCTGATCCCCGGCCTGTTTGGCCACGGGTAAAGGCTCACCACTCATCATTGCTTCATCGATATAACTTTGCCCGGCAACCACTTCACCATCGACGGCGACTTTTTCACCCGGGCGGATTTCAATCAGCATGCCCTGTTGTACATCGGCAATCGCCAGATCAACCCAGTTGCCATGCTGTTGTACCCGTGCGGTTTTCGGTTGCAAGCCGACCAGATACTGAATCGCTTCTGAGGTTTTACCTTTGGCTTTGGCTTCCAGATACCGCCCCAGTAAAATCAGCGCAACAATGACAGCTGCCGCTTCAAAATATACATGGACGGTGGACTGGGGTAACAGCTGCGGAAAAAAGGTCGCAATGCAGGAAAATCCATAAGCTGCGATTGTTCCGACTGCGACCAGAGAATTCATATCCGGCGCCAAACGCAATAAAGCCGGAATACCATGCTGATAAAAACGCCGTCCCGGAATAATCAGCACCAAACTGGTCAGCACAAACTGCAGATACCAGCTGTTCTGGGTTCCCAACGTCTGCGCAATAAAATGATGAAAAGCCGGGATCAGATGTGAACCCATTTCTAGAATAAATA
Organism: Acinetobacter sp. YH12208; assembly: GCF_013418055.1. Taxonomy (NCBI): domain Bacteria; kingdom Pseudomonadati; phylum Pseudomonadota; class Gammaproteobacteria; order Moraxellales; family Moraxellaceae; genus Acinetobacter; species Acinetobacter sp. YH12208. Next base: position 66,951 of record NZ_VPCT01000004.1, on the reverse strand, counting down.
CAGGGACTGCCAGAATAAGAGCAAGCCAAAGATCCCGTTTCAGTTGCGCGGTTTCAGTGGCTTTCTTTTCCTGAAAAGCCACATGGCGATCTGCCGAGAGATGTGTATTGGTTTTTTCTGTGGCTTTAAAACCGGCTTTTTCTACAGCAGCAATCAAAGCTGGGATGTGCTGACGGGATGCCTGAATCGAAGCAGTTTCAGTCGCCAGATTGACTTGTGCTGTACTGACGCCGTCTACTTTTAATAAAGCTTTTTCAACACGCGCGACGCAGGAGGCGCAGGTCATGCCTTCAATCGCCAGTTCAATCCGGTCAGCCTGAAGATCAAAACCGGCTTTTTGCACCGCCTGAGTCAACTTGGACAATGGCACAGAATTGATTAGACTCACATGCGCCTTTTCAGTGGCCAGATTCACGTGTGCATCCAGTACACCTTCTACTTTTTTTAGGGCTTTTTCTACGCGAGCCACACAAGATGCACAGGTCATGCCTTCAATATTCAAAGCAAACTGTTGCGTCGATACATCAAAGCCAGTTTTTTCAATTGCTTGAACTAGCACAGCGGCAGCAATCGGCTGCTGGCTTTTAATAAAAGCTTTTTCAGTCGACAGGTTGACAGATGCCTCAACCACGCCCTCAATTTTTTTCAAGGCTTTTTCGACCCGAGCCACGCAGGATGCACAGGTCATACCGCCAATCTGCACCTGCTGTTCATATAACCGGATGCTGTCTTGTTCTGCCATGCCCATCTCCATGCATCAACTTGCTGCCGATGCTATAGCTTAAACATTCCCAGCATGGCAAGGTCAAGTCTTTCATTTAAATATTTTAGGAAAGATAAAGCGGTATTGCGATTGGATGCTCATCCAAGAACCAAATAAAAGCCCGAAGATGACTTCGGGCTTTTATAGCAGTGTTTAAAATATTGAATGCATCAATTTTATTCGGCAGAAATATCTTCAAACAGAACCGAAGACAGGTAGCGTTCACCGCCATCTGGCAAAATCACCACAATATTTTTACCGGCATTTTCAGGGCGTGCAGCCAGTTGTGCCGCTGCCGCCATGGCCGCACCACTTGAAATGCCGACCAGGATACCTTCCTGAGCTGCAGTTTTGCGTGCCCACTCGATTGCCTCTGCGCTATTAATGGCAATCACTTCATCGACCAGATCTAAATCCAGGTTGCCCGGAATAAAGTTGGCTCCGATACCTTGAATTTTGTGTGGTCCCGGTGTCAGCGTTTCGCCGCGTTTGGCCTGACCAATAATTGCAGATTCAGCAGGTTCCACCGCCACCGAATATAGAGGCTTATTTTTAACTTTCTCAAAGTAACGCGAAATACCGGTAATGGTTCCGCCTGTTCCGACACCTGCGACCAGAATATCGACGTTACCCGCCGTAGCTTCCCAGATTTCTGGGCCGGTGGTTTCTTCATGAATTTTAGGATTGGCTGGGTTTTCAAACTGTTGTGGCAGGAAATACTGCTCCGGGTTCTCATTCAACAGACTCTCGGCTGCTTCAATCGCCCCTTTCATGCCTTTGGCCGGATCGGTCAAGACCAGATTGGCTCCTAAAGCTTTGACTACTTTACGGCGTTCAATACTCATGCTTGAAGGCATGGTGAGCGTCAGTTCATAACCTTTAGCGGCTGCCACAAAGGCCAATGCAATGCCGGTATTGCCACTGGTGGGTTCAACGATGTGCATACCGGGTTTGAGTTTTCCAGATTTTTCTGCATCGTTAATTAATGCTGCACCAATACGACATTTAACTGAAAAGGCCGGATTACGGCTTTCAATTTTCGCAAGTACAGTGGCTGGACCGGAAATCACACGATTAATACGAACAAGCGGTGTATTTCCAATCGCGTCTGCATTATTACTATACACCGCTATACCTAAATTATTCGGTGTTGGAAAAGCTGAATCTGTACTCATGATGATATCCCTGATGTTATTGGTTCAAGTCGCTTAAACATCATACAAGCATTTTTTTCGTTTGTAGATGTTTGATGAAACTTGCACTTGATTGCACGAATGTGAACTAAAATACTTTCTGCACTATGCAATAAATTTATCTTATCTATCAATATTTAAAATATAATTTTAATTGATAATTCAATTCATTAAAAACCATAAAACTTAACTGTTTTTAGCAAGGTATTACGAGCTAAGACCCGTATAATTAACGGGCTGTAACTTTATAATGGACATATTGAATGAAAACCGATTTTGAAATCACGACTATGCGCGATTCAGCAGAACAGGTCGTTGGCATTTTAAAATCCCTGGCCAATACCGACCGTCTCCTTATTTTATGCCATCTCTCTCAAGCGGAACTGAATGTTTCAGAAATTGAGGAAATAACTGAGATTAAACAGCCAACACTTTCCCAGCAGCTCATGATGCTGCGCAAAAGTGATGTAGTGAATACCCGTCGGGATGGTAAACAGATCTATTATTCAATTAAAGATCAAAATTTGATTGTGGTATTGACTACGCTTTATCAGCTGTATTGTGCGAATCAAATTAAATAGTTTATTTTTAAACACTATTTAACGCCAAAACACACTTCTCTACCCCATTGATCTGGCAGAAATAACGACTTTGTAGAAAATCGCTATAGCTGCTTTAAGAAAATGGAGGCCAGACCTAGCTGATTTATTTTAAAAACATAAATCATCACAAATTCGACCCCTTAAGATTTCTTAGCAGAATTTGTGCATAATATATCTATATCTGTGATTTAGACCTTTTTATGCCAAATTCCAAGTCTAAACTTTTGCATAGACTGCCTGCCTGGGCATGGTTAAGCGACTATACGCCGGTCAAATTTAAATCCGATGTGCTGGCCGCACTGATTGTCGTGGCGATGCTGGTTCCTCAGGGGATGGCTTATGCCATGCTGGCCGGTTTACCGCCGATCATGGGCTTATATGCCAGCATCCTGCCAATGATCATTTATGCGTTGCTCGGTGGCAGTTCGACTTTATCGATTGGCCCGGTGGCGATCATTTCAATGATGACTTTTGCCACGCTCAATCCACTGCTTGAAGTCGGCTCACCGGTCTATATCGAAGCTGCGACCTTATTAGCACTCATGGTCGGTATTATTTCCCTGCTCTTGGGATTATTCCGTTTCGGTTTCTTAATTCAGCTGATCAGTCATCCAGTCATTCAGAGCTTTATTATTGCCTCGGCATTATTAATTGCTTTTGGACAATTGAAGTTCTTGGTCGACCTACCCTTAAAAGCCAATAACATTCCAGAATTTACAACAAGTCTTCTGGAGTATCTGCCGCTCCTGCATTTACCAAGCCTGTTATTTGGCCTGTTGTCGATGGCTTTACTGATCTATCTGCCCAAGTTGCTAAAATCTCAGGCAGTACAAAGCCGGATCGGCTCTACAGATTTTCTGGTACGGGCTGTGCCTCTCATTCTGGTATGTCTCGGGATTGCAGCGATTGTATTTCTGAATTTAAAGGGGCAAGGCATTAAAACAGTGGGTGCAATCCCGTCCGGTTTTCCGCCCTTGTCTTTTCCGCACTGGAACTGGGAACTGGTCATGACCTTGTTACCGGGTGCCAGCATGATCGCCATGATCAGCTTTGTGGAATCGTTGTCGATTGCTCAAGCCACAGCCTTGCAACAACGCAGTCATTTAAACAGTAATCAGGAACTGATTGCACTTGGCCTAGCCAATATCAGTGCAGGCGTCAGTTCAGCCTTTCCGGTTACTGGCAGTCTGTCGCGTACCGTGGTCAATGCCGATGCCGGTGCCAAATCCCCCATGGCAGGAGTTTTGTCCTCCATTCTGATTATTTTCGTCAGCCTGTTCTTTACCGGATTTTTTGAAGACCTGCCCCTGACCATTCTGGCCGCCACGATTATTGTTTCCATCTGGAAACTGGTCGATTTTCGGCCTTTCTTTGATGCCTGGCGTTATTCTAAAGCCGATGGTATTGCCATGTGGATTACCTTTCTGGGTGTGGTGCTGATTGATATTTCCACTGGTCTGATTATTGGGATCATATCGACGTTTATCCTGATGTTATGGCGAATCAGTCGTCCGCATATTGCAGTGCTCGGATTGGTCGAAGGTACACAGCATTTTCGTAATATTCAGCGTCATCAAGTCAGTACCTCCGATCGGGTGCTGTCACTGCGGATTGATGAAAATTTGACCTTTCTGAATGCCAATAGCTTCAAAGGTTATCTGATCAATCAGATGAGCCTGAATGACAAGTTGCAACATGTGATTTTAAATTGCTCCAGTATCAGTGCCATTGATTTAAGTGCTTTGGAAATGCTGGAAGATTTAAATGCGGAATTGGCCAAACTGAACATTCGACTGCATTTTGCCGAAGTGAAAGGCCCGGTGATGGACAAGCTACAAGCCTCGAAGCTGATGATTCATCTGAGTGGCCACATTTATCTGACTCATTTTCAGGCAATTCGGGACTTGGCTCCAGAAATCTTTGAGCAGCATAAAGACTATACGATTTAGGACAGCAGATCGTTAAACTTATGGCCGGAGATTCAAACCGGTCATGACGCCAAACTTTTTTAAATTTTCAAATATAATTTGAATTTATCGATTTAACTTTGATATTTATTTCATGAATATAACTTTAAAAGAGATGATTTATTCAGCATCTTTAGATTGTTTTTTCAAATAAAAGTATTCTTTTATATTGATTAATTTTTGAATAAATCAATTATATCAATAACTTGTTTTTTATATAAAAATATATTTCAAGCCTTGTTTAAATTAAGTATAAAATAGCGCAACTTTTTCCCAAATTTAGCCCTCGTAATTTTCACAAGGCAATCTTATGTTTTCTGCCCTTATGCGTATGAGCCTAGTCTCTCGAATCATCATCGCCATTATTTTAGGTGTAGGTGTGGCTGTGGTATTTCCCGAAGCTACTCCCTCATTAAGCCTATTGGGCGACCTGTTTATTAAAGCCTTGAAATCTGTTGCACCGATCCTGGTTTTCATTTTAGTTTTAGCTTCTATCGCAAATTTTAAAGTGGGGCAATCCAACACCGCCATTAAACCGATTATGATGATGTATGCGGTAGGTATGTTCCTTGCTGCACTCAGTGCTGTCGTTTCGAGTATGTTATTTCCAAGTACGCTGTTTCTGGATATTGCTGCACAAGCGGACTTACAGCCACCTGGCAGTCTGGTAGAAATCCTGAAGAATCTGCTGCTTAGCTTTGTCGCCAACCCGGTCGTTGCTATTGCTGAAGCAAATTTCATTGGCGTTCTGGCCTGGTCTGTGGCATTGGGCATCGCCTTCCGTCATGCATCGGATACCACCAAGACCCTTTTGAATGATGCCGCCTTTGCGGTTAATTATGTGATTCGTTTAGTGATCAGTTTTGCACCTGTGGGTATTTTTGGTCTGGTTGCAGTGACTTTTGCTGAATCCGGTCTGGATACGCTGACCAGTTATGCACATTTACTTGCGGTACTATTAGGTACGATGGCTTTTGTTGCACTGGTAATTAACCCAATGTTGGTGGCTTTAGTGACGCGTCACAACCCCTATCCACTCGTCTTTACCTGCTTGCGTGAAAGTGGCATTACCGCCTTCTTTACCCGTAGTTCGGCAGCCAACATTCCCGTCAATCTGGATCTGGCAAAACGTCTAGGTGTCAAAGAATCAACCGCAAGTATCGCGATTCCTCTCGGTGCTGTGATCAATATGGCTGGGGCATCGGTCACCATTACCGTATTGTCACTGGCAACGGTAAATACCTTGGGCATTAGCGTAGATTTCACCACCATGCTAATTCTTTCCGTAGTAGCAACCATCTCGGCCTGTGGTGCTTCAGGTGTGGCCGGTGGTTCATTATTGTTGATTCCTGTGGCCTGTGGTCTGTTTGGTATTTCTTCGGATATCGCTATGCAAGTGGTCGCGATTGGTATGGTAATCAGTGTATTGCAGGATTCTACTGAAACTGCTTTAAACTCGTCTACGGATGTTTTATTTACCACAGCAGTAGACCGCGCATCAAATTGATTTTATATTGAATAATCAAAATTTTTTGCCAATGATGTTGTTATGCCATTACAGCGTTTACCTACCTGGATACAATTAGGGGCGTTCTTTCTTGCGGTGAATGCCGGCATGATTAACGTCCTGGGTCTGGTGACGGTATTACACCAGTCTGTTTCACATATGACCGGTAATGTCAGTATGCTGGCCATGGCGCTGCTGGACTGGCAGCCAGACATGATGCTATATCTGCTTCTGGTCACACTCTGCTATGTCATTGGTTCTCTGTATAGCGGGCTGATTCTAGGAAATAGTCACTTTCGCTTGGGACGACTTTATGGTTACCCTTTAAGCCTGGTGGCTTTTTTTATTCTGATCTGCTGGTTATTATTGCCCTATTTCCCGCGCTATGCCCTGTTATGGGCCTGTGTCGCGATGGGTCTGCAAAATGCCATGGTCAGCCATTATAAAGGTGCCATTATTCGCACCACGCATTTATCTGGTGTACTGACCGACCTTGGCTTGGCCATGGGTTACCGTTTACGCGGCTTAGATGTAGAACCACGCCGAGTCGTTTTACATTTACTTATTTTGCTCGGTTTTTTAAGCGGTGGTATTCTTGCCAGCTGGCTTTATCCTTATTTAAAATTAAATGCATTCCTGATCCCGGCAGGGCTGAGCCTGATGCTCAGTCTGATTTACTGGGTGATTTATTTACGTTATCGACATCAACACGATTAATTTCTGGACATTCTCATGGTTAAAAATGCATTGCAGGCACAATTGTTAAAGGCAGGTTTGGTCGATAATAAAAAAGCCAAAAAACTGTCTAAACAGGCTGTGCATGAAAAACGCACCGGTGATAGCACCGAGGCTGAAATCAAGGCGAAAATTGAGCAAGACAAGCAGCAGAAACTGGCCAAAGACCAAGCCATCGAGTTAGAGAAAAAAGCGGCCTTACAGGAAAAAGAACTGAAAGCCGCGATCATCCAGATGATTAACCAGCACAAAATCCGCGATACGGATGGTGATGCGGTGTATCAGTTTATTGATGACAGCAAGATCAAGAAGGTTTACCTGAACCAGCAGATCTATAATGCACTGGTGGCAGGCAGTCTGGTGATTGCACGTGAAAATGACAGTTATGTGTTCTTGCCTAAGGCTTTGGGAGATCGTATTAATGCCAAGATGCAAGGCTTTATCATTGTGAATAATTCAGAGAAAAATGAACAAATTACCGATGAAGAAGATCCGTATGCAGCCTATGTCATTCCGGATGACCTGATGTGGTAAGTTATTATTAGTATTTGATATCATACTAAACCGGCTTAGGCCGGTTTTTTTATATCAGATCACAGTCTAAAAGCTATTTCAGGTAAACACTTTCCAAAGATATGTATTAAAAGTTTAATTAAAATTAAAAAACTCAGCTTAAAGCTATAAACTCTTTCACAATTTTAACAGTGTGAGAAAAGATAAGTTGGAACAGTTTAAGCTTGTCCAGAATATACAAGTGTGGGCAGATCAATATCCCTGGCTAGAAATGCTCTCTTCATTGAGCATTGTGATTTTACTGGCAATTATTGCAAATTTATTTGCCAAACAAGTCGTTGTTCGCGGAATTCGTAAACTGATTTCCAAAATGCCTTTTGCGCATAATGAAATCATTGCTGAGCATAGCGTGATCCGCCGTATTGCCAATATTGTGCCGGCCATTGTGATTATGAATGGAATTACCACCGTTCCGCATTTATCAGACAAGGTCGAGACCTTTATCCAGATGGGTGCGCAGGCCTTTATCTTCCTGACCATTGCCCTGGCGATTGGCGAATTGCTGAATATTTTTAACCTGATTTATCAGCGCAATCCGAAATCGCGTAACAAGCCGATTAAAGGCTATTTGCAACTGGTCAAGCTGATCATCTTCATCGTTTGTGGTTTGATGATTCTGGGGACTTTCCTCAAGAAAGATGTCTTTACCTTGCTGGCCGGTTTTGGTGCCATGGCTGCGGTACTGATGCTGGTGTTCCAAAATACCATCCTATCGCTGGTGGCTTCGGTACAGATTTCCTCTTATGACATGGTGCGTATTGGTGACTGGATTGAAATGCCATCTTTAAATGCGGACGGCGATGTCATTGATATGTCATTACACACTATTACCGTGCAGAACTTTGATAAAACAGTCACCACCATTCCGACCAATAAACTGGTGACGGATACCTTTAAAAACTGGCGTGGCATGCAGGAAGCCGGTGCGCGCCGGATTAAACGTTCCATTCATGTCGATCAGAGCAGCGTGCATTTCATGTCAGCTGAGGAACAGAACAAGCTGAAAGAATTTATTCTGCTGGATCAATATCTAAATACCAAAACTGAAGAACTGCAGCAATTTAACTTGCAGCTCAGCCATCATTCGCAATATAACCAGCGCCGTCTGACCAATCTGGGGACTTTCCGTGCCTATGTGGAGTTTTATCTGCAACAGCATCCGGGAATTAGTAAAAATCACTCGCTGATGGTTCGTCAGTTACAACCGACCAGTGAAGGTTTGCCTCTGGAAATTTATGCATTTACCAATACCACGGTCTGGGTCGAGTATGAAAATATCCAGTCGGATATTCTGGATCACCTGTTGGCGATTATTCCTGAATTTGGCCTAAAAGTGTATCAGGCACCTTCAGGTTTCGACCTCAAGGAATCTTTTAGCGTTTCCTGAAAAGCTGCGACAATCTTCAAATAAAATAAAAGCCTGAAACTGGCTACAGTTTCAGGCTTTTTAATTGGTCTAATTAAATAAAAATATAAAAAACGACAACTTAAACAAATATTAGATTGGATATTGAGATGCTCAGGCTGAGATTACAGACGCTTGCGGCTGCATCAGTTCTTGTAGCATTTTATAAAAATCATGTTCTGAGTCAAACTGCTCTTCACAGATCCTTTCGCCGTTTAGTAATAAATGATGATAGCTTTGATGCTCATAAATCACCGTGTTCAGAAACTGTGCACCGGGCATATGCTTGAGCAGGTGCTGTGTCTGTTTCATTTCTGCAAGTTGCTGCTGTTCAGGAATCTTATTCAATACCGTATAAATTTTTAATTGAGTATTATATTGTGCGATCCCAATCGCCAATTGCACCAGTTCGGTTTCAAGTTGAATATCTTCTGGATTGATGGAACTGGGAATAATCAGCTTATCTGCATGTTTCAGGACTGAACGCAAGGCAGATGTATCCTGCCCGTCAATATCAACAATAATATAGGCGAACTGCTGTTTCAGTAGTTCCAGACGATGATCCAGACTACGACCATCTTGTTTTAAGATATCCAGATGCTCGAAAGAAAATTGTTTATTTTTCAGATTTGCCCATTCATAACCATACGGTTCCAGATTGGCATCAATTAGCAAGGTCGCGCCTTGCCCACGTAATAACTCATTGATATACATCGCAATCGTGGTTTTTCCTGAGCCTCGTTTACGGCTGGCCACTACCCAAATACTCATCTTTAAGCTCTCTCGTTTTTGATTCTTTTTATGAGGAAAAATGGTTTAAACTTTAATATAATTATGGATTTAGAATTACGTATCTGGCATGAAAAGTAAAGTCTGATTTGGATAATAATTTTGTGGCTATTTCATCTAATCCTAGGCTTAAAAAAATTCAATCCTTTATAATCACTACAAAGCAAAATGCATGATAAGAGTACGATAATGTTTCGATGGCTTGAAAGACTGGTTGATCCCTATCCCACCAAAAACCTGAATCAACCTTTACCGACCAAGTTTTTTCCATTTGTCTGGCAGGCAGCCTACGGTGTGCGCCGTTATTTGCTGATTCTGGTGCTGTGTACGGCCGGTGCTGCCAGCTTTGAAGCCTTACTCTACTCAAAAATTGGCGATCTGGTAAATTGGCTCAGCAAAAGCCAGCCAGATACTTTTCTGGAACAACATGCCAGCAACCTAACCTTGCTGAGCATTATCCTGCTGGCCAATATTTTCTTTGCCAGTGCCCAATCCCTGATCAAGCACCAGATTTTGTATAGCAACTTTCCGATGCGGTTACGCTGGCGTTTTCATAATTTACTGATGAAACAAAGTCTGGATTTTTTCCATAATGATTTTGCCGGACGTTTATCTGCCAAAGTCATGCAAACGGCGCTGGCCATCCGGGAATTCTGGGTCATTTTGGGAGATATGCTGGCCTATGTGCTGATTTATTTCGTCACCATCAATATCGTTTTAGGCAATATTTCTCCCTATTTAGTTATCCCTTTGATGGTGTGGCTACTGCTATTTATCTGTGCGGCCTGGTACTTTATTCCGCGTTTAAGCAAGATTTCCAAGTCACAGGCCGATGCGCGTGCCGTCATGACCGGCCGTGTCACCGATGCCTATACCAATATCCAGACTGTCAAGCTGTTTGCCCATGCTGGTCGAGAAAGCCAGTATGCTAAAACCTCCATGCAGGAATTTATGGTCACGGTTTACAAACAGATGCGTCTGGGGGCTCAGTATGAAATCAGTATTTTATTTCTGAGCATTATTCTCTATGGCGGTGTGTTGGGTACGGCCATCTGGCTATGGATGGAAGGACAGGCCGAATTGGGCATTATTGCAGCCACCACGGCCATGATACTCAAACTGAACAGTATTGCCGAGTTTATGATGTGGCAGACCTCTGCCCTGTTTGAAAATGTCGGGACCATTCAGGATGGTATGAAAACTTTAGGCCGCAAGATTGCCATTGAAGATAAACCCAATGCCAAAGAGCTACAGCTTCAGCATGGTGAAATTAAATTCGACAATGTCAGCTTTGCCTATAATGATAAAAATGTCATTGACCAGTTTAACCTGACCATTCGCCCGGGTGAAAAAATCGGGATTGTGGGACGTTCAGGCGCAGGTAAATCGACCCTGATTCAGTTATTGCTGCATTTTTATCATCTTGACCAAGGTCGTATTTTAATCGATGGGCAGAACATTGAAGATGTGACGCAGGACAGTTTGCGTAAGAACATTGCTTTAGTGACTCAAGACACTTCGCTGCTGCATCGTACCGTTGCAGAGAACATCAAATATGGTCGTCCTGATGCAACCGATCAAGAGATGTATGAAGCGGTACGTAAAGCCAAAGCAGAAGAGTTTATTCCTCATCTGACCGACTTACGCGGCAAAAGAGGCTATGAGGCTTATGTCGGTGAGCGTGGTGTAAAACTTTCTGGTGGTCAACGTCAACGTGTTGCAATCGCACGGGTATTTCTAAAAGATGCACCCATTTTGATTCTGGATGAAGCCACCAGTGCGCTGGATTCTGAAGTCGAAGCGGCCATTCAAAACAGCCTCGATGATCTGATGCAAGGCAAAACCGTAATTGCCATTGCGCATCGTTTATCGACAATTGCCCAGATGGATCGCCTGATTGTAATGGATCAAGGCAAAATTGCCGAGCAAGGTACCCATGATGAACTGGTAGCATTAAATGGAATCTACGCCCAGCTTTGGCAGCGTCAAACGGGCGGATTACTGATACAACAACAGATCAAAGCAACGAAGGATCGTGAATAATGCTGTATTTGGAAGATTTGAACATCGCTGACCGCTTTAGCAGCCGTAAATATCATATGGGACTGGAAGAAATTCAAAATTTTGCCCGGGCTTATGACCCACAAGCCTTTCATACTGATGAACAGCAAGCTGCAGCCCATCCGGTATTTCAGGGAATTGCCGCCAGTGGTTGGCATACTGCGGCAGTGGTTATGCGCTTGTGGACTGAATGTTTTCCTGTGGCTTATGGGCTCATTGGTTCAGAGTCGCATCTGCGTTGGCCTTGTCCGACCCGCCCCGGGGATGAGATTCACGTCGAAGTCGAAATCATGGATATTCAGCCCTCCAGAAGCAAAACTGACCGTGGGATCGTTAGCTACCAGACGCAGGCATTTGACCAGCATCATAAAATGATTTTTAGTTCAACCACTAAAATTGTGGTATTTAAACGAGGATTTTCTCCGGTTTAAATTGATTTTTAGGCAAAATTCAGACTAATCTGCCACAATGATTGTGGCAATAGCCAAAACTTTGTCCAACAATTTTAATGAAAAAAATGGCAGTTTCATGCCAATATCAGACCATAAATAAAAAAATTTAAGTGAGTGCAACGGATCGCGCATGAAAACAATTGCTCCACGCCAAGATCAGGGAATTCCAGGTGTATACGCTCTTTTGCTGCTCGATGTCATTTCCCGCTGGGGATATAATGACGAATCGTTGTTCAAGTCCTTTGGCCTGAGTACGGAGCAGCTGGCGGATCCTGATTTTCGCATCCCGACACCTGTGGCCAATGAACTGGTCAAACATGCCCTCAAGCTGAGCGGTGAACCGACACTTGGTTATCATCTGGGTACCCAGATGCGGATTTCTATTCATGGTTTTATTGGCTATGCAATCATGACGGCCAAGGATATTACCGATGCATTAGTACTGGCCAACCGTTTCATCCAGCTGCGTATGCCCTTTTTACAGCTATTCTTTTCGACCTTTGGTGCCAAGGCTACAGTCCAGTTGCAAACCGATATTCAGCTGGAACCCTTACGCACCGAAATCTCGATTGCACTGATTTTTGGCATGATCAGTATGGCCAAGGCCATTACCGGAATTGATTATGCCGCTGGAGAAATCGATTTTGATTTCAAAAAACCGGAAGGCTTTGAACGCTTTATGGCCAAATTTCCACATCATCAGTTTCGCTTTGAACAGCCGCATTTGATCTTGAGTTTTGATAAGAGCTACCTGATGAACAAGCTGGTGCATGCCGATCCGATTGCCAGCCAGATTGCAATTAACCAGTGTGAAACTGAACTCTCGGCCTTGGGCGAGCGACACCGGATTGCGATGCGGGTTCGTGATATTCTAACCCATTCCGAGCAGCATTATCTGAGTATTGAAAGTGTGGCAGATCGTCTGCATATGTCCGACCGCACCCTAAAACGCCAGCTGGCGGCTGAAGGTACCTCTTTTTCTACGCTGGTCGATGAAGTACGCTACCGGCATGCGACGTCGTTATTGTCCCGGACCGACTTTAGCTTGGAACAGATTGCTGATGAACTTGGTTATAGTGATGTCGCCAATTTTAGCCGGGCATTTAAACGCTGGAGTGGTCGCAGCCCGAGCAACTGGCGCAAAGATCCTTATTTATAAAGGGTCATAAGCCTTTTGTTTTGGCCAAAAAGAATGTATAAAACATGTCAAAAATGATCTAAAGATTTTTTAAGGAGTTATCAATGAATCATCCTTCAGAATTAAAGTACGCAAGTACGCATGAATGGGTACGCATTGAGGGTGATCTTGTTGTGACCGGTATTTCCGACCATGCACAGGATGCATTAGGTGATTTGGTCTATGTAGAAGCACCAGATCTTGATTCACACATCACTGCGGGTCAGCAAGCCGGTGTAGTTGAATCGGTCAAAACTGCGTCTGATATTCATGCACCTGTTTCTGGTATTGTCGTTGAAATCAATCCTGATCTTGAAGATGATCCTGATTTTATTAATGACGATCCCTATGGCAAAGGGTGGATCTATAAAATCAAACCAGACAATATGTCAGATGTTGAACACCTGCTTTCCAATACAGCATATGAAGCTGGCCTATAAACCCGCTTATATTTAGAAAATCAGCCTGCGGGCTGATTTTTTTATGCCATAGATATTGTTCAGCTTTCCCAATCGGCTTCAATTACATATATTCATATTAAAATATTATTGTATTTTTCACGTATATTTCCTAAAGTACTGAACAGGACGCGCTGCACTCCTGAATATGCCACACTTATTTATAACAATAATTCCCCCATTCTAAGACCAGCGTCTCATCACCCATCATTTTAGGATAATCATGAATGCCATTGTAGCGCCGTTATGGACCAAGTCATTTGTACTGTGTCTGGCCAACAACCTGTTTTTATTTATTTTCTATTTTGCGCAAACCACAATTTTGCCGATTTATATCTTAAAAGAATTAGGTGGTAATCTGACCCAAGCTGGTCTGGCCATGACCTTATTTATGGTCTCTGCCATTGCAGTACGTCCTTTTAGTGGCTTAATTATCGAAAAATTTGGCATACGCAAAACTTTAATTGTCTCAGAAATATTTTTCAGTCTTTTTTCCTTAGCTTACCTGCTCGCTGATCAGCTCACGATTCTGTTTATCATCCGTTTCTTGCATGGCATCTGGTTTAGTATTCTGACCACAGCCTGTGTGCCGGTGGTCAACCAGTTTATTCCAGAACAGCGTAAAGGCGAAGGCATGGGTTATTTTGTCATGTCTGTCAATCTGGGAATTGTCCTGGGGCCTTTAATTGGTCTGAGTTTAATTGAATACTGGTCTTATTTTCAGGTCAGCACCTTGTTGATCGCTTTGGTTTTTATCGGCTTTATCTTCTGTTTACTGATTCCGGTCAAAGAGCCTGAAAAAATGATCGACAACACCGACAAGAAAACATCACTAGGGCTGACTGATTTTGTCGAAAAGAAAGCACTGCCTGTGGCAGGACTTGCCATGCTGATTTCCTTTTCTTATGCCAGCATCATGTCTTTTATCGCGCCATTTGCAGCCAGTAAGGATTTAATGGCCTATGCCGGTTTATTCTTTGTGATATTTGCAATTTCCATGATGAGCCTGCGTCCGATCACTGGAAAAATTTATGACCGCAAAGGTCCACAATACGTGATTTATCCGGCACTGCTGGCTTTTAGTCTGGGTCTGTTTTTACTGAGCCAGATTCAGACTTTATGGGGATTTATGCTGGCTGCGGTTCTGGTCGGAGTCGGTTTTGGTAGTGTGCAACCGTGCATTCAAACCTTAGCCATTCAACGTGCACCAAAACACCGGATTGGCTACGCAACTTCGACTTTTTATACCTGCTATGATCTGGGTATTGCCATTGGCTCAGTCCTGATCGGTGCTATCATTGCCGCTTATAGTTATCAAACTGCTTTTGTGATTTGTGCTGTCTTGACCCTAAGTAGTATGGGATATTTTCATCTGGTGGTTCAGGCTAAAGCAGTCAAAAATAGCTAACCCAAAACAGGCAGAATTCAAATCTACCTGTTTTGATTGTGCTTCAAGACACTCTTTATTCAGCTACATTTTGATTTTCTGCTGATTTTTCTTCAGGTTTTGGTTCTTGTAGCATAGAAAACTGCGTACTTTCTCCGACTGCTGCATTATCCTGACGATTACTTTTCAGCTTGATCTGTAAGCGTAATTCATTGGTGGAGTCGGCATTGCGTAACGCTTCCTCATAAGAAATTTCGCCCTGGTTATACAATTCAAATAAGGCCTGGTCAAAGGTTTGCATCCCCAATTCACGGGATTTTGCCATAATCGCTTTCAGCTCATGAAACTCACCTTTCAAAATCAGGTCGGAAATCAATGGTGTATTTAACATGATTTCAATCGCTGCACGACGGCCTTTACCATCCTGCGTCCGAATCAGACGCTGGGAAATAATCGCCTTCATATTCGAGGATAAATCCATCAATAACTGATTGCGGCGTTCTTCCGGGAAGAAGTTAATAATCCGGTCTAAAGTCTGATTGGCATTGTTGGAGTGCAAAGTTCCCAGACAAAGATGCCCGGTTTCGGCAAAAGCAATCGCATGTTCCATGGTTTCAGTATCACGAATTTCCCCGATCAGAATCACATCGGGTGCCTGACGCAAGGTATTTTTCAGCGCATTGTGCCAGGAATGACAGTCCACACCGACTTCACGATGCGTAATCATGGATTTTTTATGTTTATGTACATACTCCACCGGATCTTCCACGGTAATAATATGCCCGGCTGAATTTTCATTGCGGTAGTCAATCATCGCCGCGAGCGAGGTTGACTTTCCTGAGCCGGTTCCCCCGACCACCAGCACCAGACCACGTTTCTCCATAATCACATGTTTAAGTGAATCAGGAAGTTTGAGCTTCTGGAAATTTGGAATTTCTGCGGTAATAGTACGAATCACCATACCAACATTCAGTTGTTGCTGGAACACGTTAACCCGAAAACGCGAAACACCCGGCACAGTGATAGCAAAGTTGCACTCCAGTTCTGTTTCAAATTCCTTGCGCTGCTTTTGATTCATCAGGCTATAGGCAAACAGCTTGGTTTTTTCAGCCGTCAGTTCTTGCTGTCCAAAAGGCTTCATTAAACCCTGATGTTTAATACTCGGTGGAAAGTCGGCGGTAATAAATAAATCTGAACCACCATATTCGACCACTTTGGTCAGCATGTGGTGCATGAATTTTCGTGCTTCTTCTAAGAGCTCTGTTGCAAACATCAAGATCCCCAAACAACCTGCCATGACATTAAATTATTGAAAAAAAGGTTATATATTCAAATGGATATATTGTCTTTTAATTGTGTAGGGATTTATAAGAGGACACAAACAGATTTTATTTATTTTATAAAATTTATCATCTTATTTGTGTGATGTATTTCATGTTAAGTCAATTTATTGGGAAGCACTTTAAGCTTCTAAAATAAAATGCACTTTCACCAAACCTGTTCAGAGAAAGTGCTTTTAAAGCTTTATGCACTGCGTTTTAGACAGCGAAGCGATAAATGCTGAGCAATGCCAAGCAACAACTGTTCAGTTTTTACCCAGCCCAGACATCCATCAGTAACTGATTGACCATACACCATCTCTGCAGAAATTTTCTGGTTGCCATCCACCAAGTGACTTTCCAGCATTACGCCGCGAACATTGGTCTGCAGGCGTTCTGCGACGATTTGCTCCAGCACTTTAGCTTGCAGCATTGGATTTTTTGCACTGTTGCCATGACTACAGTCAATCACCAGTGCTGGCAATTCTGCTGAGTGTTTCGCTTTGATTTTCTCGATTTCTGAGCACTGGTAATTCGGCCCACTGTTTGAGCCACGTAAAATCAAATGTGCTTTAGGATTGCCCTGAGAGTTTAAAATACAGGGTAAACCGGACTGACTCATGCCTAGGAATTGATGCGGATGAGAGGCAGACTGGATTGCATCCAGAGCAATCTGGATTGAACCGTCAGTGCCGTTTTTGAAACCGATGCTGTAGGGCATGTGACTTGAGATTTCACGGTGAATTTGCGATTCACTGGTGCGTGCGCCAATGGCACCCCAAGCCAGTAGATCATCAAAATAAGCAGTTGCCATCGGACTTAAAATTTCAGATGCAATTGGCAAGCCCATTTCAATAATTTTAAGGTATAAAGCACGGGATTTTTCCAGGCCCAATTGCATATTGGAAGAACCATCGAGGTTCGGATCGTAAAGAAAACCTTTCCAGCCCACGGTCGTGCGTGGTTTTTCGATATAAGCACGCATGACCAGAAAAATTTGATCAGACACCTGAGCTTGTAGCTGTTTTAATTTTTCTGCATATTCTAAAGCCGAGGCTTCGTCATGAATGGAACACGGGCCTGTAACCACCATTAATCGATGATCCTTGCCTTCTAATATATTTTGAATGGTTTGACGTTGTTCAGCGACTTGATGAGCCAATTGCGCAGACAGGGGCAATTGCTGTTTCAGTTGCTGAGGTAAAGTTAAAATGGTTTCAGCGTGATGTTGTTGTGATGTATTTAAGGTATTCATGACTTTAATCCTGGGACTGGCAATCAGTCCAAACTTTTATTTGAGCGTTATGGGTCTAATTAACGAGGTCGAGAGTGTCATGAGCTGACTAAAGTAAGACCAATAAAAGTTGTTAAAATATGAATAGTTAAAGTTTGTCATGGCTGTCTCCAAAGTTTTGTAAAAATGATAAGCATAAAAAAACCTGATCAGGGTTGCCGATCAGGTATAAACTGGTGGGCAACCTGTTCATTGCCCAAACGCATTCAGGCAATTATCTAAACTGCCAGAAATAAAAATATGCGTTTGAAATG
The DNA here is from genome assembly GCF_013418055.1 of Acinetobacter sp. YH12208. Classification (NCBI taxonomy): domain Bacteria; kingdom Pseudomonadati; phylum Pseudomonadota; class Gammaproteobacteria; order Moraxellales; family Moraxellaceae; genus Acinetobacter; species Acinetobacter sp. YH12208. Next base: position 49,015 of record NZ_VPCT01000004.1, on the reverse strand, counting down.
ATAGGTTGCTTTAACATGTTATGTCTTTCATAAAATGTGAATCTAAAATTAAAATACGCGGTCTCTGCGCATTTGACAAGCATTAAATATAAAAAAATATTTATTAACTTTTCTACTTTTATTTATCAATTTACTGAATAGTGTTGAATATCGATAAAATTGGCAAAACCTGTAAATTTAATATAGGTCTTGCCAATCAAACTTGTTTCAATACACAGATTAAAAATTAGTGTGTAACGCGATTCCAGGCATCACGTACCGCATATTTCGCCTGTTCCCAGTTTAAACGCGATTGGCCCTTCATCTGTTCCCATTTTACTCTAAGCTCAGGTTCAACATCTTCAAAACGGGTATTGGCATCATAGCTGCCGCGGTTTTCATAACCGACCCGATACGCCGTATCATAATCACGGTCATAATCCAGATCGCTATAGGTGGTACGAGCCTCTGAATAGTATGGTGTATTAATGGAATTATCACGCCAATAAGCTTGTTCTTCTGTTGGGTTCATTGCTTCGCCGACACCCTTACCTGCCAGACCGCCGACCACTGCACCAACAACCCCACCCACAGCTGCACCTACAGGGCCACCTGCTGCACCAATGGCTACACCTGCCGCTGCGCCACCTGCAGCGCCTATACCTGTACCAACAGGGTGTGCGCCCGGTTCACCGGTAATTGGATCGGCATTTAAATCATCACGCACATCTTTAGGAGAGTTTTTTATTACATCACGATCAAAATTATCATTCGACATAGCGCTTATCCTTATTTTTTAAAATGGTTTAATCACGTATTTTGATACGCTCTATTTAATATAAGCATCTCGAATGTAATGACATTAGCAGGCTTGTGTTGTTTAAGTGATTCTCTGTGACGCTTTCATGCACTAATGTATCCTGAATTAAGTGAAACGCGCATAAAAAAGACCGGTATTAAACCAGTCTTTTCAAAATCAAACGCTCACTTATTCAAAATGAATAACGGTACGAATTGATTTGCCTTCATGCATCAGGTCAAAAGCATCATTGATCTGTTCAAGCGGCATGGTATGCGTCACAAAAGGTTCAAGTTGAATTTCACCTTTCATGGATTGTTCTACCATGCCTGGTAATTGTGAACGACCCTTCACTCCACCAAATGCAGTCCCCATCCATTTACGGCCTGTGACTAACTGGAATGGACGGGTGGAAATTTCTTTACCTGCTCCAGCGACTCCAATAATCACCGACTGACCCCAGCCACGGTGCGCACATTCAAGCGCTGAACGCATTACATCAACATTACCGATACATTCAAATGAATGGTCTACGCCCCAACCCGTCATTTCTACAATTACCTGCTGGATTGGCTGATCAAATTCTTTTGGATTTAAGAAATCTGTGGCACCAAACTGTTTTGCCAGTTCAAATTTATCCGGATTGGTATCTACCACAATAATACGACCTGCTTTGGCCTGACGTGCACCTTGTACCACAGCCAGACCGATACCGCCTAAACCGAATACTGCAACACTATCGCCTTCTTGGACTTTAGCCGTGTTATGCACCGCACCAATACCAGTGGTTACGCCACAGCCGAGCAGGCAGACATGCTCATGATTGGCTTCAGGATTGATTTTTGCCAGGGAAACTTCAGCAACCACGGTATATTCAGAAAAGGTTGAGCAGCCCATATAATGATAAATCGGCTCACCATTATAAGAAAAACGTGTGGTTCCATCCGGCATGACACCCTTACCTTGAGTTGCACGCACAGCCACACACAAGTTGGTTTTGCCAGATTGACAGAACAAGCATTCGCCACATTCAGCAGTATAAAGCGGAATTACGTGATCGCCCGGTTTCAGACTGGTGACACCTTCACCAACTTCGACCACCACACCTGCGCCTTCATGGCCTAAAATCGCCGGAAATACGCCTTCAGGATCTTCACCAGACAACGTGAATGCATCGGTATGACACACTCCGGTATGGCTAATTTTTACCAACACTTCACCTGCTTTGGGTGGAGCAACATCTACTTCCACGATCTTTAAGGGCTGACCTGGACCAAACGCAACCGCTGCACGTGATTTCATGTAAAACTATCCTTTTTTGCTGATTTACAGATGACTAACAGTAATCTCTTTCTATTCGGAGATTCAACTATTAACATCAGAAGATAAGGAATAAAAAATCCTATAATCAATGGAACATCAATGACTAACCCTTCACCTTTTGTTTGTTTGAACATTTTAACTTTGAGCATGATTCTTTCTGGCTGCGAACTGGCTGCAAATACTGCTGAACAAGCAGAAATCACGCCGGTTCGACCTGCGCACTGGATTGATAATCAAATTTCAAAACAGCAGATGAATGAAGGAAAAACCGCTTTTTTACCGCTCTATGATGGTTTTATGAGTATGGCCGCACGTTTGCACCTGATCAATAAAGCCCAATATCATCTGGATCTGCAATATTACATCTGGAAGGATGATTTTATCGGCAACATAATGCTGGCCCAGCTGTTAAAAGCCGCAGATCGCGGTGTCAAGGTGCGAGTGCAGATTGATGACCAAAATGGCACCCAGCTTGATGATAAACTGCTGGCCTTAAGCCAACATCCAAACTTTGAAGTGCGGATTTTTAATCCTTATAAATTCCGTCATTTACGTGCGCTGGATTATGGCTTTCGAATGAAACAGATCAATCATCGCATGCACAATAAACTGATCATTGCAGACGGTACCGCAGCTGTCACTGGTGGCCGCAATATCAGCAGTGAATACTTTGATGCCAGCGAAAATTTCCAGTTTACCGATGTCGATATTTTCTTTGCAGGTCAACCCGTCGAAAATGCCAATCAGACCTTCATCAATTTCTGGAATGATAAACTGAGTTATGATGTTCGGCAGACTCTGAATGATTCAGGTCATCCGGAAATGTTAAAAAGGCTAAGAGCTGATTTTGCGCGCGAAGAAGTGGATGAAACTGAATTAAAACGCCGAGTAGGTATTGCCGAAAAACAAGTTGCAGAGCACTTAAAGAAACAACCTATCTACTGGGCACCGGCTTATTTTGTCGCGGATACACCTGCAAAAGCACGTCCGCATGCAAAAAATGGCGATTATATTTACACCCATATGCTTGAACTGATGGGCGAGCCGAAAAATCATCTGGAACTGGTCTCCTCGTATTTTATTCCCACACAAAAAGGCACAGATTATTTAAGTATGCGTGCACAACAGGGTGTCAAAATTAGAATCCTGACCAATTCTTTTCAGGCCAATGATGTAGCTGTGGTACATGCTTATTATCAGCAATATCGTCAGCAGCTCTTGAAAAATGGCATCGAACTCTGGGAGTTTAAACCGTATATAGTCCGGCCAGAACGGACTTGGTATGAAATTATGACTGGTGACATCATCCCGGCCAAAAATAAAAACAGTTCGAGTCTACATGCCAAATTTTTTGATCTGGATGGTATGGTGTTTGTGGGTTCATTTAATTTTGATCCGCGTTCAGCTTATCTGAACACCGAAGTCGGTTTGGTGGTTAAATCGGAAGATTTTCAAAAGGAAATCTCTAATGCGATGAATCAATTTTTACCGCGCGTGGCCTATCAGCTCAAACTAAATGAAAAAGATGAAATAATCTGGTTAGAGCATCAAAAAGATGGCCGTACTATTCAGCATGTACATGACCCTGAAACCACAAAATTTCAGCGTTTTATGATGAATCTGGTGACAAAATTCCCCGGGGAATGGCTAATGTAATGACATTGTAATGACTTTGGTATTACACAACGTACAGAATCTATTTTCCGGGCATGGTAGCGTCAAGTCATCTGGCGCTATCATCGCTTAAAGGGTTTTACAGGCGATTAGCCTTGCTTTAAAATTCAACTTTTCCAATATTTTGCGATTTTTTCGCCCTCTACTCCCATGCAATTTTTTGATTTAAGCCGTCAGTTTAAATTCAGTGATATTCTGACGCCTGTAAAAACTCTCCATGATTTATCTCAGCAAGAATGGTATTTGGCCAAAATTCGGGTAGAACATGATTGTCTGTCTGAATCCGATATTATTCAGGGTCAAGTTGTTCTAAAATCCAGTGAAAATATACAGCTCGAGTTAGAGTGGTTGATTCACGATAGCGGTCATGATTTACAGGTATTATTCAAAGGTGTCGAAACTGAAGCGCTTGAAGAAACCTGCGTGATCTTAAAAGGCGCACAACTAGTCGATGAACAACAGCAATTGCTCTCTGCACAGGCGCTCAGTTTATGGATTGATGGGACGTTATTGCCGATGTTGCCAGAGATCCGTCAGGAAATTAAAACCCGTTTAAACCTGTGGGACTATGTGGAATATGATGGTTAATCGCCGAGTTTTCTATTTTTTAAAGAGCTCATGTGGCTCTTTTTTTATGATGTAAATAGCATTTTAGATTGATTAAATTGCCCTATCTTCAATTTTTTCAGACAATGCCAAGCTAAGTAAGTTGTTATAAAATTTATAAAAAATAATAAGAGAATCAAGACATGATTTCTGATAATGAATGGCATCAGATACGCCAAGTGGTCGCTGATGCACAACGGGCTGCCATGCATTGCTCTATTGCAACAGTCAATTGCAAAGGTTTTCCTAGTATTACTCCGATTGGAACCATATTTCTCAACAAAAAGACCAGTGCGGGTTTCTTTTTTGATACTTATTCCACTACTTTTTCTGAAAATTTACAGCATCAACCCATGGCCTGCATACAGGCCGTCAACAGTAGCAAACTGTTTTGGATTCATTCGTTGCTTAAAGGTAAATTTAAGCGTTATCCAGGAGTACGCTTATATGCAGAAATTGGCCCTTTACGTCCGGCCTCGCCAGAGGAAATACAGCAGGTGGAGTCTCGTATTCGAGCTTTAAAATGGACCAAAGGTAGCCAGTTAATCTGGTCCAGCTTTCATCATGTCCGGGAGATTAAAATCAATAGCTATCGCTGGGTCAAATATCCAAATATGTGAATGAATAAAGCTACTAACTTACAAATAGTAAGTTTATTTCTTATCTACAACCTAAAACCTCTTTAACCATTTTTTATCTGATTATTAGATTAAATATTAAACCAAACCCACATGCTCAAACATCATCCGGTAACTTTCGGCTTTTTTCTCCAGAGAAACCGGATATGCTCGAGAAGATGAAGGCATTCGATATAAATGCAGTTCGCGTCCTTCCAGGTTGGTTTGCGTCGGCTCTCCAATTTTGGGCTTTTCTGCATCTTCAGGCATAGACAGCATCATGGTATCGGTGGCTTTATCACCGGTGGTCATAATATAGGTACATTCTGGGATCTGTAGTAATAAATCCTTTAAATTGGTCGGTACCACAATTTCCAGAAACTTATCTGAAGCATTGCCCGTCAGCCGTCTGATCTGAGAGGCACTATCAAAAATCGCAATTCCAGTCTCCAATAGAAATTCACGGATCAATGATTCCTGAAATTTTTTATTCTCAATATCCAGAAAATAATCTTTATTTTGAAAGAAAATTAAACCAAAAATCCGCCACATATCGTTTTGATAATTTGGATAATAAAAATTCATTTTCCAGCGAGTTGCTGGTGGTGGAAAACTACCCAGCATCAGCAACTTGGCATTTGGCGGTAAAAAAGGCGGTAATGGATGCGTTTCAATATCAGACATAGAATTCCTTAAATTGAGAACTTTCAACTATTTTAGAGTGTTTGCCGAATCTTGCTAGCCACTTCTTGTCCCCAAAGTGTATAAACTTCCTTACTCGGATGAAAACCATCTGCAGCCATTTCTAAATTCATGGCACGATATTTTTCAATATCATATTCAATCCATTGCATGCTGTCTTGGCTTGCTACGAATTTCGCCAGTTGCTGATTCATTTTTTTGGCATATTGTCCAAATAACCAGGCCAAAGGATTTGGTAATGCCGGGAACATATTCATGGGTGGCACACCTGCTGCAATGACCAATTCAGGACTGAATTTTTGTTGAATCATGGCATATAGTTTTTTCTGTTTTTGAATCCAGATATCAGCCGGCATGAGCTTGGTTACATCATTTACACCAACCGAGCTAATGACCACATCAAAATGTTCTGTCTCCAGTTGTTCTATGGCACGAATCACTTTAGCTGTGCTATCCCCTGTTTTTGCATGCAATTTCCATTGAATTTTAAAGTCATGCTGCAAATCTTTTAAAATGTCGCCCAGCAATGCATCATCCTGATGCTCTACCCCAACGCCGGCAGCCGCAGAATCGCCGACAATCAGTATAGAAAGCGGCTGGCCTTGACCGCACGTTCCTTCACGTTCACCCTCCGGTTCTGGGAGTTGCACAGTGTTTTTTTTGACGCGATTGCCCTGAATTACCAATACTGGAATTAATGCAAGAGTCGATATTTTCAGCCACATAAATCTATACTTTAAATATAAAACAATGAATTAGAACTTTATTGTAGCCTGTCATGCTATGAGTTTTGATAAAACATCATGTAAATAATTGAATAAATATATAAAAATAATTGAAAGACAAATCTGTATTTACAATTGATAATAATTATCATTACTTTTTTAAACTAACAGGGGATGATTTGAAATACTTATACTTAAGCACACTCTTACTAAGCGCACTATCATTACATAGTTTGGCAGATTCACCTTCCTCAATGGAGCAAGCACCTTATGCTGCAGCGTGTGAAGCAGTTCAACCCAAAAGCGACCTGTTAAAAAGTTTACAGCAGCAATTAAAGCAGTCTCCTGAAAACCGAGCGGGATTAATCCAACAATTCTGGGAAAAAGTGCAAAATCAAACTACACCGATTATTGAGCCACTTGATCAGGATCATGTTCGACTGATTTTTTTATGGAAAGCAGCCAAACATAATGTGCGTCTGGTCGGTGGCCCGAGTAATGATCATGAATGGTTGACTCGCCTGCCCGATACCGATATCTGGTTTAAGGAAAATATTGTGAACCGTCGCTATATCGGCAGTTATAGTTTTGCAGTGGATTTACCAAATTTGGACGGTTATCTATCGAATTACTGTGCACATTTAAACCCAGAACTCAAAGAACCCCAGGCGCAGCGCCGTGCTGTATTGCAGGTATTACAACTTGATCCATTGAATCCAAAACGCTGGCTTAAAGAAAATACTGCCTCTAAACTGAGGAATGAAAATATTATCGCCCTGGATCAAGCCCCTCCCTTTATCGATCCTAAACGCTATCCAGATCATCCGCAGCCTGAACTAAAACGTTATCAGCTATCCAGCCAGTTTTTAAAAAATCAACGTCGTGTTGAAATCTATCAATCTAAAAAAACTGCACAACAATCTTATATCACGGCTATTTTCTTTGATGGAAATGAATATGCCCATTTGGTTGATGTGCCAAAAGTGCTGGATATTCTGGTGGAACAAGGCAAACTTCCACCGATTCAAGCGGTTTTTTTACATGCACCGAATAGTGAACTTCGTCCTAAAGAGCTGACACCAAACCCGAAATTTTCAGGTTTTTTTAATCAGGAATTTTTGCCTTGGCTCGATCAGAAAATTGTACGTGATAAGCAAAAAACAGTTCTTCTCGGTTCCAGTTTGGGAGGGCTGAGTGCAGCTTATCTTGCCTTGGAAAATCCACAGCACATTAGTCATGCTGTGCCTTTATCCGGCTCGTTCTGGTGGTCACCTGAACCACACTCAAAAATCAATGGTATGAATCAATTGATTCATAATTTAAAAAAACAGCCTCAACAGTATTTTCATATTTCAGCGAATCGTTATGAATCTTCGCGTACCAACAATGACTTAAGTATTCTGGAAACGTCACCCATCGTGGCACAAGCTTTAAAATCCAAAGGACATGAGGTCAGATATCAGGTTTATGAAGGCGCACATTCCTATGCAATTTGGCAGGTGATATTGCAAGACGCTTTGCTGTACTTCTTTGCAAATTCCAAAGAGTAGATAAAAAAATCCTGCATTTGCAGGATTTTTTTAATTCAGTTTTATTTTGTTTGAATATCATTCCAGCGATTTAAACGTTTAAATGTGCCCAGGTCATTAAAACGTACGCCCACTTCTTTCATCACTTTATGCGCCGTTTTCGAGGTCATTTGACGAATATAAAAAGGCTCTTTAACGACAAAGTGATGAATCGCATGCGTGGCCCCAAAGTTGCAGCAGAACAACTGAAATGGCATCATCCACCAAGGCGTCAGTACTTGCGTTTGCTTGATGACATCTCTTGGATCAATATCGCCATAATAATGCATATTCGAGCTGACAAATTGCAGGCTAAATGAACGGATAAAATTGGGCATCAGCCAGATGACTGCAATAAAATTAATGATTGGCATTGCTTCGATTACGACTTGCGACCAGCGCATCTCATAGCCAAATAAAGGCACGATTGCATTTGAAACATGGAACACGACAAATAAATAAAATAAGCCATAATAAAGAATGCTTAATGGCACAAAGCCCAATAGCTGGGAAATCATGGCAATTTTACGTTCTTTTTCAGGCTGTTTTTCCAGAAAAAGATGGATCATTTTAAACATCTGGAAAGGACGCAGATAAACCGACATCAATTGATCACTGATGATCAAAACCCGGCGAATTCCCCAGGGCATACCATTGCTGATTCCACGTTCTTCCAGATCATGTTCAGTTCCAGAATATTTATGATGATGCAGGTGTAAACGACGACGTGCCCACGGACTAATGGTATTTGGACGCGCCAACCACACCAAAGCCAGCATCAAGTGATGTGCCCAGGGCGTTTTTTTGAAATACATATAATGAATTAAGTCATGCTCTAATTCATGCGTCAGTGAAGCAAAAATTGCAATTAAAGGAATCGTCAGCCATACAGAAAGATAGCCATAGGCATAGGCCAATGCGCATAAAACCATACCGATCCAGGCAAAACCGAGAATACTGGCACCAATAAAATTTTGATGTTTCAATATTGGATAACGGTTACGTAAATCTTCACCTGCCTGTGTCACCACAGTTCTAACTTTGGAGATACGCTGCTGGTCTGTCATCTCTGAAGATGTAGACATATAGAGAACCTTTAATTTCTGGACAGTTGCACATTAAAGGAAATTAAAAAAAAGAGAAGTGATCTTTTGACTGTCCGAGCGAGTATGTCCAAGTTTTGGACAATTTTGGCACTTTTTCTAAGATGAATAAAAATACAGGGAGGTCATGCGTAATTTTTTATGAGATTCAGTCTCTAAAAAATCTGTTTTTTAACAGAAATTTATCTCTATATTAATTAAACTTGGTTTGCTTTGAAATAATAAATATTTCATTATTAAAAGCTTATCAAACTACCTGATCCTGATTAATCGAATTAACGAGCTTTGTTTTCTTTACACAGGATAGTGCATGTATTTGGCACATTTTTATCTGTAACTTTGATAACGCCAGCATTAGCGTTGACTTTGCAAAGCAATTTTTTCAAGTGAAATTACCAGCAAAAAAATTTCTGAAGTTCTAGAAAAGTAAAAAGCCCCTTATGGAGCTTTTAGATTTTAAATCTTAGCCTAATTTATTCACCAATTTCAGCGGCAATATTTTCATCGCCAGACCCAATGGCAGCCATGGCCATTTTGGCACATAAGCCTTTACTGGCACTTTTTCAATTTCAGCAGCAAGTAAACGCGATCCGGTTTTTTCATCCACTTCAAATGGCAGTTTCTTGGCGCCTTCATTAAGTTCGGTACGAATATAGCCCGGGAAAATTGTGGTGACTTTGATTGGCGTATCAATCAGTTCGGCACGAATCCCTTCGGCCAGATGTGCAACACCTGCTTTACTTGCACCATAAGCGGTTAAATGTTTAGGCATACCGCGCATGGCACTCATTGAAGAAATCATGACCAGATGGCCTGAATTTTGCGCCCGGAAAATCTCTACTGCTGCTTCACATTGCGCCAAGGCCGAAATAAAATTGGTTTCAACTGTGGCCTTATTAATGGCAAAGTTTCCCTTGCCAATACGACGGCCTTCACCAACTCCGGCATTGACAATCACCCGGTCAATCGTGCCAAAATCTTGTTTAAAAGCACGAAATACGTCAAAGACCTGATCATAATTAGTGACATCTAAAGTTTTAGCAATTACTTGAATGCCGTATTGACTCTCCAACTCTTGTTTAAGTATTTCCAAACGATCCAGGCGACGCGCGCAGATGGCCAGGTTATAGCCTTTCTGAGCAAATTCGCGTGCCATACCTGCACCAATTCCTGAACTTGCACCAGTAATTAAAATTGTTTTTGCCATGTGTTTTACCTTATTCCTTTATTTTTCTAAGCGATCAGATTTGCGGTACAGATTTAAATCCAGGTCAATAAATCCGGACGTTGCGCTTTAATATAATGATGTTCATTTAGGCTTAATAGCTGGGGTTGGTTGCCTACCAGACGTAGCGTGGTCATGCTGGTATTGGTAATTGCCCAGTTTAGAGCAAAGGTTTTATTCGGAGACAAACCGAGAATTTTGCCCGCAGCAACCGAAATGACCCCGCCCGACGTAAACACTACAGCATAGCGCGGTTTCTTTTCAGCCAGATCATCACACAAATGCTGCAATGCCGTTTCCACCCGCTGTTTGAAATCCGGCCAGGATTCTTCATATTCATGGTGATAGTCACCGCCAGTCCAGCGCTCAATTGCACCTTCAAAAATTTTACTTAAATAGGCGCGTGGATTGGCATGCTGCGATACATCTTCTTTCAACAGTTCAGGTTGATTAAAGCGTGGCTCATATTGAGCAAAGACTTGTTGATGATTAAATTCGTTCCAGGCTGAATCTGTAACTGGCTCACTTTCAGGAAAACATTCAGCCAAGGCCAATTGCGCCGTTTGTTGATGACGCTGCATGGAGCCTGCCACCACATAAGGTGCTTCTTTTAAAATTTCATCAAAATAGCGGCCCAATAATTTGGCTTGTAATTCACCATTTGGAGAAAGTTTGTCATAGCTTTCTGCACCGAAAGACGCCTGTCCATGGCGGATTAAATAAATCGTCGTCATTTCGGCATGAACTCCTTAAATTTGGTCATATATTTCTGTGCAATATCATTGGCCTCAATTTTCTGGCGGCCAATCAGTTTTAAGGCACGAATATGCAAGGCATGAATCACAATCCAGAAATCCTTAAATGCTGGATTATTGGTCTGTTTATGATAATAGCGATAATAAATTTGCTGCGCGATCACCGCTAAACGGAAAATTCCAAAGACTTCATAGAAGGTCCAGTTTTCAGGGGTTAATCCGGTTTTTTCCAGATAATAATCCACCACTTCTTTACGGCTAAACATGCCTTTTAAGTTGGTGGGTTGACGACGTGTGGCTTTAAAAATTGCATTATCCGTATCTTCAACCCAGTAAGCCAAAGCTGAACCCAGATCCATCAATGGATCACCGAGTGTCGCCATTTCCCAATCCAGAACGCCAATGACTTGAGTCGGATCGTTTGGATCTAAAATGACATTATCAAAACGCCAGTCATTGTGAATCAGACAGGTTTTAGCATCCACTGGGGTATTGTCTTTAAGCCACTGACGGACATATCTGAAAGATGGCACATTCAAGGTCTTGGCTTTGGCATAACGTGCATCCCAACCATCTACCTGACGATAACAATAGCCCTCGCCTTTGCCTAATTTCTCCAGTTCAGTACCCACATAAGGCACCTGATGCAACTCAATCAGCTTATCAATGACGTTAATACACAGTTCACGTACCTGAGCTTCATTAAAATTCAGTTCTCTGGGTAAATTGGCGCGTGGAATAATGCCTTCAATGCGTTTCATCACATAGAAGTCGCAGCCAATCACGGATTCATCCTGACAAAGTGCCACCATTTCTGGTAATACCGGATAAAACTCGGAAAGTGCGTGCTGAACCTTAAATTCACGGGCCATGTCGTGGGCAGATTTGGCTTTGGTACCTTTGGGTGGACGACGCAGGATTAAATCGGCATTGTCATATTTCAGACGATAAGTCCAGTTCGATGCGCCACCCGAATATTGAGTAACTTCGACCGGGCCTTCAAGTTGAACGCCCTGCCCAATCAGCCAGTTTCCTACAGCCTGAACATCCAGTTCCTCACCTGCACGAACCGATCCACCGACATCAATAACTGCCATAATTTTTCCTTCAATTCTTTTTCAAATGTCTTCAAACTTTATATCGTGTTTAAGCTTATTTTTTATGGCGTGTACTGTAACCGCGTTTAGCCAGTTCCAGTTTTGCGATCATACCTTTATGCACTTCATCTGGTCCATCCGCCAAACGTAGGGCACGTGCCTGAGCAAAGAATCCGGTGAGTGGCGTATCACGGGAGACACCAGCACCACCGTGAATTTGTATGGCCATGTCTACTACTTTTTCTAATACGCTTGGCGCAACCACTTTAATGGCCGAGATTTCAGTCAAAGCCGCCATATTCCCTAAAGTATCCATTTTATAGGCTGCATACAAGGTTAAAAGACGTGCTTGATCAATCGCGACCCGTGCTTCAGCAACACGTTCCAGATTGCCTCCCAGTTTTAAAATTTCTTTACCAAAGGCAGTCCGGCTCATACCGCGGTCAATCATCAGCTCCAAAGATTTTTCCGCAGCGCCGATACAACGCATACAGTGGTGAATACGGCCTGGCCCGAGACGACCTTGAGCAATTTCAAAGCCTTGACCGGCACCACCAATAAAACTGGCAACTGGAACGCGGACATTTTCAAAACTGACTTCACCATGACCATGCGGTGCATCATAGTCGCCAAATACCGGTAACATTCTTTCGATTTTCACACCCGCCGTATCGACAGGAACCAGAACCATGGAATGCTGATGATGACGGTCTTTGCTTTCATCTGGCGTATGCGCCATAAAAATAATGACTTTGGCATTAGGATCGCCCAGACCTGATGACCACCATTTACGGCCATTCAGAACAATTTCATCGCCTTCGATGACCGCCGTTGCTTGCATATTGGTCGCGTCACTAGAAGCCACCGCCGGTTCAGTCATACAAAATACAGAACGGATTTTGCCTTCAAGTAATGGCAAAAGCCATTGCTGTTTCTGTTCTTCAGAGCCATAACGCCAGAGGACTTCCATATTGCCGCTGTCTGGCGCATTACAGTTAAATACGGTCGGTGCAATCAGGCTACGGCCCGAAAGCTCGGCAATATGAGCATATTCATTGACTGATAAACCTTGGCCCAGTTCAGGACATGGCAGAAACATATTCCACAGCCCTGCTGCTTTGGCTTTGGCTTTTAAAGTTTCCAGTTCAGTCGGCCATTGCCATTTGGTCCAGTCACTGCCTTGATTTAACTCATGCACTTGCTGCCAAAAATCGGCTTCAACAGCTTCGATTTCATCTTTAATAAATTTTTTAGTTCGTTCAACATAGTCTTGCGCGCGTGCGGATAACTCAAACATGGCTATTTCCCTCTGGATATTTTGTATTCTGCTTTACAAGACCTTAACTTAAAAACTATTATGAATAAAATGATTTTAATCCATAGCTCATCATGCATAGCATTCATAATAAAACACTGATGGATATGAGTGTTTTCCATCGTATAGATATCAATTTATATCCACTTTTTGTCGCTATTTTTGAACAGAACAGTATTTCTAAAGCAGCACAGCGATTATGTATCACCCAATCTGCTGCTAGTCACGCTTTGCAGCGGCTCAGAAATCAGTTGCAGGATGATCTGTTCGTACGTTTTGGTGCAAAAATGCAACCCACGCCGTTTGCTGAACAGATTTATCCCGCCATTAAAAATGCCCTGATGACGATTCAAAGTATTTCTATTCAGCATCAACAATTTCAACCAAATATGGTGCAAAGTTTAAAAATTGCCGTACATGATGAAATTGAACCAATGATTTTTCCAAAGTTGGTGGCACATTTTCAGAAAATGAATCTGGATATTCAGTTTAGTAGCATCAAGCTGGATCGTAAAAATATCAGTGCTGACCTGGCGGCGCAGCAGGTCGATTTTGTCATGGATCTTGAGCAAAAACTGGGAGATAAAATTCAGTTTGAACCCTTAGTACAAGATGAATTTGTCGTCTGTACGCAGCAAAATAAAATTTCAGAACAATCCTATCTTTCCTCCCCACATATAGGCGTATCATCTCGCCGTACAGGTATCTTAATTGAAGATCTGTATTTGAGCCGTAAGCAGCTTTCAAGACAGATTTTTTTACGCTGTCAGCATTATTCAACTGCGTTGCAAATTTTGGAGCAATATCCCCAAGCGATGTTGACTATGCCACGCAATATCTTAGAACATTTACAGATAGCCAAAATTCTGAATTTTTTTGAAGTGCCTGTGCAACTGCCTAAGATTAATATGGGAATGTATTGGCACAAAGATTTACAGGAAAATAAGAGACATCAATTTTTGCGAAGCGAAATTAATAACATTTTTACTTAGGCTATTTTAAGTGGATATTAATTTTGCTTAGGCTATTCTAATGGTTGGTATTGTAGCCTGAAATGTCAGGCTCAACCTAAATCTCTTAGGCTATTTATAAATACAAAATGAAACACTGACTGTTTAGCTTTTGAACTCTAGTGCTTGGGGCTTTCCTCTACAATCATGCATCTGCTTGCTGTTGTTCTTCTGCAGCTTCTTTTGATGATCTGGATTTTAGCTTGTTGCCTCTTTCTCCCACCTGGCAAATTGTGCTGGGTTTATTTGCCTTATGCTTTTCCTATTATTTGCTGCACAAACTCACCATTTACCTCAAGGATATATTTCGTCCCTTTAAAAAAGGACAGAAATACTGGTGTCGTGTTAAGGCGGTTAGCGATGGGGATACCCTCACCTGCTACCGTTTCAATATTAGACGTTCTGAAACCAGACTACGTTTTGCCTATGTGGATGCGCCAGAATCCAGCCAAAGCTATGGCAAAGAGTCACAGCGTCTAGTTAAAAGCATGGTGAAAAACAAAATAGTTCGCGTGAAAATTACAGATATTGACCGTTATGGTCGCTGCGTCGGCGTCGTTTACCGCTATCGTAAAAATATCAATGAAGAAATCGTGAAACGCGGCGCAGCATGGGTCTACGAAGATTATATTAAAGATAAAAACCATTTACGCTATATGCTGGACTTGCAAAACAAAGCCAAAAAACAGAAAAAAGGACTCTGGAAAAGTAGCCGACCTGTACGCCCAAGTGTGTATCGAAAACAGGTAAAATCCTAATCTTTGCTGATTTCTCTTCGCTATTAAAAAGTGATCCGGCTCGCCAGATCACTTTTTAATTTTTAAATTAATACGCCAGATGGACAAAAAACCTGAATGCGCCTGCAATTAAAGCCAGAGTAACGAAGCCTAAAATCCATAGGCCCACAAACCATAATATCTGCTTCCCTTTCATTGTTGCTCCTTAATGATAGCCATCATCCCCGACCCGCACTTTATGGCGGAATACCCAGTACGACACGCCGGTATAAATCAGAATGATTGGAATAAGTAATAAAGCACCAATTAAGGTAAATAATTGACTACTTTCTGGCGCTGCCGCCTCCCAGATGGTCACTGACGGTGGAATGATATAAGGCCAGAGACTGATCAGAAATCCGGTATAGGCCAGAAAAACCAGCACCAGCATGTACATGAATGGGCTAAGTTCCTTACGTTGTTTGCAGGCACGTAAAGCCAGCCAGGTAAATAACAGGACTAAGATCGGCACGGGCATGAGATACATAAATTGTGGCTGACTAAACCAGCGTTCCGCAATCTGCGGATGAGTCAGCGGCGTATAAATACTGACAGCGCCCAGGATAATCAATAAGGCGATAATCATTTTTGGCATTAGCTGATACATACGGTCTTGTAACTGATCGGCCGTTCTAAAAATCAGCCAGCCACAGCCTAAGGCAGCATACAGCACCATGACACTCAGACCGGTAAACAGGCTAAATGGTGTCAACCAGTCCAGCCCGCCGCCCGCATAAATGCCATTTCGGGTTTCAATTCCCTGAATATAAGCGCCTAAAATCACCCCTTGCAGGAAGCTGGTCAGCGCAGAACCACCAATAAAGGCTTTGTCCCACCAATGTTTACTGCGATTGGCCTTAAAACGGAATTCAAAAGCAACACCACGGAAGATCAGCGCAATCACCATCAGGATGATCGGCATATACAGTGCAGATAATACGGTGGAATAGACCAGCGGAAATGCTGCAAATAAACCTGCGCCACCCAATACCATCCAGGTTTCATTGCCATCCCAGACAGGCGCAACAGTATTCATCATCACATCACGGTCATCCTGATGCGGAAAAAACGGAAATAGAATGCCAATGCCCAGATCAAAACCATCCAGAATGACATAGATCAGGACACCAACGGCGATGATCACCACCCAAATCAATGACAAATCAATCATTTTTTATTCTCCTGATCTGCATTATCGGCCCCATCCTCAATACTCTCGCGAATACTGCTCAATGGCCGGCGAGATGCCTGAATCACGTCACTATCAATTTCATGTGGGGGTGTAGAATGAATAAATTCCGGGCCTTTGTGCATGAGTCGCAACATATAATAAATACCGGCGCCAAAGACCACACAGTAGACCACGACAAAGATAATCAGGGTCAAGCCTACCTGCTCTGCCGATACCGGCGATAGGGCATCTTTGGTACGCATGATGCCATACACCACCCAGGGTTGACGGCCAACCTCCGTCGTAAACCACCCAGCCAACATGGCAATAAAACCGGAAGGCCCCATAATCAGGGCAAACCGATGTAATCCTCGGGATTCATAAAAGCGACCTTTTTTACGTGACCATGCCCCCCAGATTGCCAGCAGTAGCATCAACATTCCTAGCCCGACCATGATCCGAAAACTCCAGAACACGATTGCCGAATTAGGACGGTCTTCAGGTACAAAATCCTTTAAGCCGGTGACAGTACCGTCCATGGAATGTGTCAGGATCAAGCTGCCCAGATTAGGAATGGCGATGGCATATTTGGTTTCCTCAGCCTGCATATCTGGCAGTCCAAACAGATATAAAGGCATGCCGCCATCATGATTGGTTTCCCAATGACCTTCCATTGCCGCCAGTTTGGCGGGTTGATGTTCAAGCGTATTTAGACCATGTACATCACCCACCAAAACCTGTAGCGGCGCAAGTGCCAGAATCAGCCACATTGCCATGGAAAATGAAGTTTTGACCAAGGCATCACGACGGCCCTGAATAAGATGCCAGGCTGCTGTGGCTGCCACCAGCAATGCAGAAACCAAAAAGGCAGCAATGGCCATATGCGCCAAACGGTAGGGAAATGACGGGTTAAATACGATGGCGAGCCAGTCTTTGGGGACAAACAGACCATTTTCGATGGCAAAGCCTTGCGGCGTTTGCATCCAGCTATTGGAGGATAAAATCCAGAACATCGAGATACAGGTGCCTACCGCGACCATCAAGGTCGAGAAAAAGTGTGCACGTGGCCCCACCCGTCCCCAGCCGAAGAGCATAATTCCCAAAAAGCCCGCTTCCAGAAAAAAGGCGGTAAGAACTTCATAGGCCAGTAATGGGCCAGTCACGCCACCTGCAATCCGGGAGAATTCACTCCAGTTGGTGCCGAACTGATAGCTCATGACCACGCCAGAGACCACGCCCATCCCAAATGCTACAGCGAAGATTTTCACCCAAAACTTAAACAGATCCCGATAAATCGGGTCTTGGGTTTTGAGCCAGCGCCATTCCAGAATCGCCAAAAAGCTGGCCAATCCGATTGAGATTGCAGGAAAAATAATATGAAAAGAGACAGTAAAGGCGAATTGTATTCGCGCTAACTCTAATGCGGTTAAACCCAGGGTCATACATTTCACCTATATATAATTATTTGTAGGAGCCTTGCTTAGATTTATTAGTGAAGTGTTTTTTCTTGGTCTTAGCTTAGGCTTAATTTGGCTTGGCAATATGTAGACTTTTGTCGGTTATTTTTTACTCAAGTTAACAATGTGTAAGCGCTATTTAATTAAATATGCAAGTGAATATTTAATTGAACGGTGACCACTTGTGTAATCCAAAAAATAGGCGTAAATTGGCTCTAAATTAGTTAGCCAGGTTAACTATATGCCTTCTGCCTCTCTTCCATTTCGCGCCTTGTTATTACGTTGTGCACGGTTACTCAGTGATGAAATCAATACGATTTTATTATCTTCACAGTTAAATTATTCCTTATGGCAAGTGCTGTATGTGATTCAGACGCATCAGCAATGTACCCTGATGAATATTTCTCATTATTTGAACGTATCTAAACCCAGCATCAGTAAACGTATCCAGAATTTAGTGGAACTCGGTCTAATTAGCCAACTCGAAACTGCAGACAAGCGTCAGAAGCTATTCACACTGAGTGAGCAAGGAGTCGAGACTTTTGCCCTGGGTTCCACACAGATTGAGGCATTTGAAAAGCAGTTGCTTGAGCAAATTGCCTCAGATGATATTGAAAGTAGTAAAAATATCTTGATGCAGCTCATTCAGCAGTTACAACCCGCTTCGCAGGATCGACTTTAATGAGCCAAGAACAAACGCCTTTATGGACTCCCAATTTTATTTTGATCAGTCTGGTGAATTTCCAGTTGGTGCTGGTGTTTTATTTGCTGGTGATTGTGATTGTCGGCTACTCGGTAGCAGAATTAGGTGCAACCACGGCACAGGCAGGGCTGGTTTCTGGCTTGTTTATTGTCGGTACCTTATTCGGCCGTCTTATTATCGGGAAACTGCTAAACCGTTTGGGCCTAAAAATTACGCTTGTGGCCGGTCTGACAGGTTTTCTGCTTTTTTCTGGCCTCTATCTGATTCCGGCCAAGCTGGAAATTTTACTGGGCATCCGTCTGATGCACGGTTTTATGATGGGTGTGGCCTCAACGGTATTAGGCACCGTGATTGCCCAGACCATTCCTGCGACTCGACGTGGTGAAGGCATTGGTTATTTTAGTATGAGCAGCACACTTGGCACAGCGATTGGCCCCTTCTTAGGCATCTGGCTAATGTCAAATTTTAACTATCAGGTGATTTTTGTTTTTACCAGTGTAGTCGCACTCAGCTGCCTGATTTGCAGCCTGTTTATTCAGCCGCCACAGATTAAAATAACGAATCCAGTCAATCATATAGAAAATCAATCATCTAGCAGACTGGCGCAATATATTGAACCCAAGGCTTTGCCGATTTCGATGATTGTTCTGATTGTGGCAACCTGCTATTCCGGCATCTTATCTTTTATTCATTTCTATGCCAAAGAGATTAATTTAGTCGAAACGGCTTCTTTTTTCTTTCTGATGTATGCCATTGCGATTTTGCTTTCACGTCCATTTACCGGCCCGCTAATGGATCGTAAAGGTGAAAACATCATCATCTATCCGGCCATTGTGATTATGGCCTTAGGAATTTTATTACTCAGTCAGGCACATAATGCTACGATGTTATTGGCCAGCGCCGCACTGCTTGGTTTTGGCTTTGGTAATCTCCAGTCCGTCTGTCAGACCATTGCGGTAAAAAGTACCAGTTTGCAGCGTATGGGGCTGGCGACTTCAACCTTCTTTATTGCGCTAGATGCAGGTTTGGGTTTTGGACCTTATTTCCTCGGCATGCTTCTGGATCAGATCGGTTATCGTCAGCTTTACCTGTACTCTGCTGTACTGACCATCAGCTGTCTGATCTGGTATTACCTGTTGCATGGCCGTAAAGCGGGGGAAATACAACCTTCTTATTAAACACTTCTAAAAGCGACGGCTAAAGCGGCGCCGATATTCCAACGGCGTCAAGCCAGTTTTTCTATGAAATAAACGGCGAAATGAACTTGGGTCCTGATAACCAATATTTTGCATGATCACATCCACCGCCTGATCGGTTTCTTCCAGACGTTTGCGTGCAGCTTCAATTCGGATCGCTTGCAGATACTGATTTGGCGGCAAGTCCAGTGCCTGTTTAAAATGGCGAATCAAGGTACGCGTGGTGACATTAAAACGTGTTGCAATATCATCCAAGCTAAAAGACTCATGAAAATGCTGCTCCAGCCAGTTCTGGACATTTTGCACCAGTTCATCATGATGCGGTTGTCCAATCTTGAGTAAGGAATAAGACAGCTGGCTATCGCGTCGATAATCAATCACAAAAGATTTGGCCGATTGCATGGCCACCTCAAAGCCATAAAAACGTTCAATCAGATGCAAACCTAAGTCGAACCAGGCCAGGCCACCACCCGCGCAATAGATATTCTGGTCGCGGCTAATCATCAGATCGGCATTCAATTTGACCTGCGGATAATGCGTCAGGAAAATATCTTGAAAGCCCCAATGCGTCGTTGCCACGCGATTATCTAAAATACCGGCTTCTGCCAGAAAGAAATTTCCGGTGCAATTTCCAGCAATTAAGGTCGAATCTGCATGAGCAGATTTTAGAAACTGGATCAGCTCAGGGTTTTGTTGCAATACATCCTGAATCGGTGCAGCGATGGTGGGCACCACCACAATATCTGCAGTTTGGATCTCTTGATAGGAACAATGTGCCTGTAATTCCAGACCATTAATACAACGAATCGGTTGTCCGTCCTGACTGGCAATACTGACTTTAAACAGGCGCTGTACATCCTGCTGCTGAATGCGGTTCCAGCTCACACCGGCCATGGCAAATAAATCGACGACACCGGTAATGGCAGAAGCCAGAGCGCCATCAAAACCCAAAACTACAACTCGCTGCATCTTGATCTCATTGTCACTTTTTACCTGTTTGATGTCATTATTGACAATCCTGCTGAATAAAAGCAACTGTTAGTCTTGGCGCTATCTCAAGGATTTTACATTCAGGACAGTACCGTGACCGAGCTAATAAATGATAAAGATCTTAATTTTCTACTTTATGATGTCTTCAAACTTGAAGCTCTGACAAAACTGGAACGTTATCAGGAGCATGATAAAAATACCTTTGACAGTATTTTAGATACAGCCAAGGGTATCGCGACCGATTACTTTGCCCCGCATAATGCCAAAGCCGATCAGCATGAACCGAGCTTTGATGGGAAGCAGGTCAAAACCATTGCTGAAGTCAAAACGGCGTGGCAGCAGTTTGCCGAGGCCGGCCTGCTCTGTGCCCAGCATGATTATGAACATGGCGGTATGCAACTCCCGACTTTATTAAATATGGCCTGCAATGCCTATTTTATGGCGGCCAATCCTTCAACTGTTGCCTATTCTTTTCTGACTGCGGCGGCGGCAAATCTGATTCAAGCCTTTGCTTCACCGGAACAAAAACAGCTATTTTTACCGCATATGTTGAGCGGCCGCTTTGCCGGCACTATGGCCATGACCGAGCCGAATGTCGGTTCTTCTCTGGGTGATCTAACGACCAAAGCTATTCCTCTGGCAGATGGAACTTATAACATTAAAGGCCAGAAAATGTTTATTTCTGGTGGTGATCAGGATATTACCGAAAATATTATTCATCTGGTTCTGGCGCGGATTCAGGATGCACCGCAAGGGGTCAAAGGTATTTCCCTGTTCATTGTGCCGAAATTTAAAACCAATCCAGATGGCTCTATAGGTGAATCCAATGATGTACAGCTGGCTGGTTTACTGCACAAAATGGGTTATAGAGGAACGACTTCAACGGTTTTAAGCTTTGGCGAAAATGATGCTTGCTTAGGCTATTTGATTGGTGAAGCAGGTCATGGCTTAAAATATATGTTTAAAATGATGAATGAGGCGCGTGTCGGCGTAGGCTTGGGCGCAGCCATGATTGGCTATCGCGGTTATCTGGAATCCTTAAACTATGCCAAAAACCGTCCGCAAGGTCGTCTTGCACATGAAAAATCGCCTGATTCCAAACCGGTCAATATTATTGAGCATAGTGATGTCAAACGTATGCTGCTGGCACAAAAAGCTTATGTCGAAGGATCACTGGCCCTGTGTTTATTTGCGGCGCGTCTGATTGATGAACATCAGGCAGCACATGATGAGGACAGTGCCCTCTTGCTTGATCTGATCACTCCAGTGGTCAAATCCTTCCCTTCAGCCTATGGCCCAAAAGCCAATGATCTGGCGATTCAGGTTTTGGGCGGCGCGGGTTATACCCGTGATTATCCGGTCGAACAATGCTACCGCGATAACCGCCTCAATCCGATTCATGAAGGCACGTATGGTATTCAGTCCCTGGATTTGCTTGGGCGTAAACTCTGGCAGCACAATGGCAAGGGACTCAGCCTGTTGATGCAACGCATCCAGCATACGTTGTCTGAGATTCAGAATCCCAAGTTAGTCGCACTGGCAGAAAGCTTTCAACAACATCTGGCTACCGTGCAAAAAACCACCCAGGTTTTAGGTCAGGCTCTGCATCAAGGCCAAATCAATGAAGCATTAGCCAACTCTGGGCTTTATTTAGACATGATGGGAAAAACCATGATTGCCTGGCTCTGCTTAGACATGGCGCAGCAGGCACAACTTAAATTTGGCAATTCCGATCAAAAAGAAGATCAGGACTTTTTGGCGGGCAAGTTTCAGGCAGCCCAATATTTTATCCGTTGGGAATTGCCTGAAATTGAACATCAGGCCAAGTTACTGATGAACTTTGATGATAGCTGCAGGAATATGCAAGCTGACTGGTTTTAAGGTTCATAGCTAAATAAAAATGCGCTGTAAGAAGTAATGCTGATCAGTTAAGGAGTTTAGAAACAGACTCTTTAATTTTTAGTCATTCAATGCGGAGTATTAATGTTATAAATCAAATTCTTGTAAATTATTTGTTACTTTGGTTTCGCCCAAATGAGAAGCGAAGCTTCGCAAGGAGGGCATCTTGCGGAGCAACACTCCTCACCGCAAAACTCGTCAGCCACCATCGACTAGTAAATTTGTCGCAGAAACAATCATTTTTAAATGTAGTCCTGCCTCAAACAGTTGCGGATGACTTTTTTATCTATCAGATATAATCATGAATTTGAAAAAGAAAATGCCAGTCAATTCCTTAACTGACTGGCATTAGCTGTAAGAAGCGCATTTTTTATTTAAAACTAGGTTTATGCTTCAGTACTTAAAATAAGTCCAAACTTTTTAAAAATTTTCTCACGTTTGCCTGGATGAATATTGGCCTTAGTCAGGTCACCCTGATAATGCTGATAGACCCGTTGGTCCATCATTTTGTACCATAACGGCGGAATTAAAGCCGGAATCAACATGGTGGCATAACCACTGGGTAATTCGGGTGCTTCATCAAAATGTCGCAGTGCCTGAAATGGGCGGCTTGGAAAGGCATGATGGTCTGAATGGCGCTGCAACTGGTACAAAAACAGATTGGTCACAATATTGTTATTATTCCAGCTATGTTCAGGCAAGGTCCGTTCATAACTGCCATCATCTTTTTCTGTGCGTTTCAAACCATAATGTTCAATATAATTGACGATTTCAAACAGAGTTACCCCATAAAAGGCCTGAGTCAGTGTATAAGGAATGAGCTTTTTACCATAAGCACTTAGCATCAAGGCATGGTAGCCTGCACTCATCGCCCAGCCATGAAACAGTTCATTTTCCTTGCTTAAAAATTTCAATCCTTTACGTTCCAGACGTTTCTTTTCAATCTGGATCGCTGACTTTAATCCGCCAAACACAGTGCGTGGCCAGAAACGGTAAAAAGACTCGCCCATTTGTGAAGATGCTGGATCTTCTGGCGTTGCCACCCGTTTATGATGCCCATAAGGATGTTCAATACGGAAATGATTATAGGCCAAAGGCATCAGGCTGGCATGCGACCAGTAATGGTCTTTTTTCTGCGGACGATGACTCAGTTCATGTGCCGTATTGACCGCAATGCCGTTAATCGCACCCATGGAAACTCCCAATAAGAGCTGATCCAGTATCGATACATTTGGACGTGTCACCACATAGCCGGCAAAAGCGTTGGCTGCCATTTGCAAGGGAATAAAGGCTTTTACAATCCGGTCATAATACGGATCTTTGACCAGCGCCTGAATCTGTTCGTCATTCGGATTGTTGGCATCATCGCCAATCAGGGCATCCAGAGTCGGAATAATCACATGCAATAATAAAGGCCCGCCCAAAGCAAAGACTTTTTTAGTCGCTTTGGGGCCAAAATGATAACCGGCCAAAATTCCCATTCCGATCACAGGCAAACCTGGGCTGAGCAACCAGCCAAAACGTTTTTTATCCAGCTTTACACCTTTTAGTGCTGACGCTTCCTGCGTAAACTGCGCTTTCTGGATTTGTGCAGGGGCATTCATTGCGACCTTCCTTTTTTATGTTACTCTGCACTTATAGTTGAATATTTCAGCAGTAGCGAACAGTATTCAACGTCCAGAAAAGCTATGTCAGCGTCTTTGGCACATGCTGCCAAATTCTGGCCTAAAATCACAAAGTTAAAAAATTTATAGTCAATTAAATGAAATAAAACAGAAGAATAGAGTTAGGCATGGATGCTTTAAGTAAAATTTTTGATGATATTCATCTGGAAAAATCAGAATATCTTTATCTGAATGTGTTTCATCCGGGCGGCTTTGACTATCAGCATGAACCCTTTATGTTGGCCTATATCCTATTACAAGGACAGGCGCAATTAAAGTTCATGAATGGTGATCTGCTCGAGCTACAACAAGGTGATCTGGTGCTATTACCCGCTGGTTCCGCCCATCATGTTTCCTGCCCAGACAATGCCGATTTTTCTGAGCACCATGCGATTAATCCTTATTTTCAGAGCAATGCACAGCAATGTGTTGATCTCAATCGGGAAAATTCGGCGGAGCATAGTTTCATACTGGCTATTCGTTCCAGCCTGGATATGCAGATGGCAAAGCCTCTGCTAAGTGCCTTACCTAAATACCTGCATATTCAGCATATTCTGGGCGACACCGCACCGGAATGGTTACAGGTCGGTTTACAGTTTCTGGCGCTGGAAACCCAGCAGATGCGGCCGGGACGTGACAAGATTCTGGATCATCTGGTCAGTATTTTACTGATTGAATGTGTGCGAGATTATATTTTAAATCTGGAAAATTCCTCGAGCTGGCTGAATGCGCTCTCGCATCCGGAACTGTCCAATGCACTCGCTGCAATTCATGGCAAACCTGAGCAGTTCTGGACCGTAGAAAGTCTGGCTGAGCAATGTCATATGTCACGTTCCAAATTTGCCCAGCTCTTTACCCAGATTGTCGGTGAGCCGCCACTGGCTTATTTGCAACAGCATCGCCTTCGGCTGGCGGCACAATATTTGCGAAATAGCGGATTCAGCATTCAGCAAATTGCTTATTTGGTCGGTTATTCATCCGAGACAGCCTTCAGTCAAAGTTTTAAAAAACAGTTTGAACAGACGCCCACCCAGTACCGGCTGAATTGTTAGAACAATAACGTCAAATTACTGGATTAGCGCGAGCACGGCTTTGACCGGGTCTTCGCTATTACCAGACAATAGCTGCTTATGCATGGTGATATGCTGCATCACCTGAATTTGTGCAGTTTCAATATTCATTAGTTTTTCAATTTCAGCCGCCAGCTTTTCAGGCGTAGCATCGGCTTGAATCAGCTCCTGAATGACTTTTTTGCCGGCAATGATATTTGGTAGCGAATAATAAGGAATTTTGATGAGAAATTTCACCACATGATAAGTCAACCAATTCAGCTTATAGAAAGTCACCATCGGACGATGTAATAACATCGCTTCCAATGTCGCAGTACCTGACGCCAGCGCAATAATATTGGATGCATTCATGACCTGACGGCCGATTTTTGACTCGGTACCGCTGTTTTCCATTAAGCGGATTTGAATCTTTAGACTTTCAGGATAAGTCACCAGCAAGCGTTCTATCTGTTGCTTGCGCGCCTCATTAATTGCCGGAATCAGGAAAGTATAGTCCGGATATTTCTGATGCAGAATCTTGGCTGCATCCAGAACCAAAGGCCCCAAACGTTCAATCTCACCGCGGCGACTTCCCGGTAATAGTGCAATATGCTTCTGATTCGGATCAAGATTCAGTTCTTGTTTAGCATCGATAATCGGATTTTCAAGCGGCAACTGACTGGCCAGAGGATGACCCACAAAAGCGGCTGGCACATCCCATTTTTTAAAGAAGGTTTTTTCGAATGGGAATAAACACAGCACCAGATCAATGTTGGCCTTAATACCATGCACACGTCCCTGACGCCATGCCCAGACCGAAGGACTGACATATTGCACGGTCTTCATCGGCAACTGTTTTTGTTTAATGGTTTTCGACAGGCGCAGGTTAAAATCAGGTGCATCTATACCAATAAAAATATCGACAGGGTTTTTAGTCCAAGTTTCGACCAGCCCATCACGTACAGCAAAGAGTTTTTTAATATCCTTGAGAACTTCAACAATGCCCATCACCGATAAAACATCCATCGGATAATAGCTTTTAAAGCCTTCTGCGATCATTTGTGGACCACCGATGCCTTCAAATTCGGCATCAATCCCTTGCTCACGAAAACAGCGAATCAACTTTGCGCCAAGCGTATCTCCAGAGACCTCACCGACCACGATTCCAATTTTTAGTTTTCGATTTAGCAAGTGAGTTCCCTCTCAGATCCGTATTGAACTGTATTTAATCGTAATTCTAACATAAAGCTGGGTTTATGCCTGAATAAGCAGTGAGCATCTTATATTTTAAGAAAGGTATGCTTTAGAATTACTTAGCCTACTCTTAATCTTCCCTGATGATTTTTTCTATTGAAGTGGTTTTCCTGATTCATCTTCATTTTCAGGCAGATCAAAGTGTCCTTTAAAATAAGTGACCGGTCTTTCACGTTATTTTCTATAGCGAGGATGAACATGAAACTTCATTTAATTTTAAGCCCAGTGCTTTATCTTTTTTATGCATAAGTAAATCAATAATCAAGACAACGACTTATATCCAAAAGTCATAAGATATCCACGTTTTTTGATTTTGGCATATATGCATGTTTGGTCCGATTGAGTTTATTTTAGCAGGTGTGTTGGTAGGTTTTTGTGTTGGAGTAACCGGTGTCGGTGGTGGCTCATTGATGACACCCATTCTGATCAGCCTATTCCGGATTGAACCCCACATTGCAATTGGTACGGATCTGCTCTATGCCGCGATTTCAAAATTCTGCGGTTCTTTTGTGCATGCCAAAAAAATGAATATTGTCTGGCCAATTGTGATCTGGCTGGCAGTAGGCAGTATTCCAGCATCTTTTGCCACGCATTGGGTACTCGACAACTATTTAAGCCAATCGACACATTACAAGGCCGTCCTGACCATGGTATTGGGCTTTATGCTGACCATTACCGGCTTGTCTATTCTGTTTCGCACCCAGATCGAAAATCTTTTCAACAAATACCGAAAACAAGAACTGCCAGATATGACGCAGGATCTGGAAAAAGTAAAACTGCAAGCCAAGGAAAAGCGCATCGCCATCATGATTATGGGCGTTATCTTGGGTATTTTTGTCACCTTATCTTCAGTCGGTGCAGGTGCATTTGGCATCATGGCTTTAGTGGTGATGTTTCCGAATCTGCCGATGATTCGTATCATTGGCTCAGACGTGGTGCATGCGGTGTTACTGACGCTGGTTGCAGGCTTGGGGCATATGTCATCAGGCAATGTCGATTTCATGCTGCTCATGTGGTTATTGGTGGGTTCTATTCCAGCGATTATTGTCGGCACTTTACTCAGTTCACGGATGCCAGAAAAACTGATTCGCAAAATTTTAGGCATTACCTTATTTGGGCTCGGCCTGAATTTCATGCTTAACCCTGTAAAATCAAAACCGGCTCAACCTGCCGAAACAGCGATGGTCGTCATGAGCCAGAATTCCCAGTCCGTTTAATTTAACTATGCGATTCATCACTTTTTTTTCAAAGAAGTATTCATCTTTTTTATAACAAAGTGACGCATCATTCATGTTATATTCGGGCTATTAAACAACCTTTTGTATGATCGAACCAGTGACGGCAATGAATACACAACAGTCAAATCCCATTTCAGCATCAGATATTGATGACGTGAATATCCACAGCATGATTCCTTTGGTAACCCCTGCTGAGCTTAAAGCAGAATTACCTTTGACTGAAACTGCTTATCAAACCGTACTGCATGGTCGTGAAACGATTCGTAAAATCCTGGATGGTGAAGACAAACGCCTGTTCGTTGTCATCGGCCCCTGTTCTATTCATGATCCTGCGGCTGCACACGAATATGCTGAACGCTTAAAAGTGTTAAGCGAAAAAGTTAAAGACAGCTTATACATCGTGATGCGGGTTTATTTTGAAAAACCACGTACCACAGTGGGCTGGAAAGGCCTGATCAACGATCCGGATATGAACGACTCGTTCAATATCGAAAAAGGTCTGCGTATCGGTCGTAAGCTGTTACTTGAACTGAATGAAATAGGTTTACCATGTGCCACTGAAGCACTTGATCCGAACTCACCGCAGTATTATCAAGACCTGATTTCATGGTCTGCAATTGGTGCACGTACGACTGAAAGCCAGACGCATCGTGAAATGTCTTCAGGTCTGTCTTCACCAGTCGGCTTTAAAAACGGGACGGACGGCGGTTTAACCGTGGCAACCAATGCGATGCAATCGGTCAAACATGGTCACAGCTTCCTCGGTCTAAATGATCAAGGTCAGGTCGCTGTGATCCGTACTTCAGGCAACCCGTATGCCCACGTGGTACTGCGTGGCGGTAATGGTAAGCCTAACTATGATGCCGGCTCGGTCGCAGATGCGGAAGCCGCATTAGCCAAGGCCAAAGTCAGCACCAAAATCATGATTGATGCCAGCCATGCCAACTCAAACAAAGACCCGTACCTGCAACCGCTTGTACTCAAAAATATTTCCGAACAAATTCTTGATGGAAACAAGTCAATTGTTGGTATTATGGTAGAAAGTCATCTTAAAGGCGGTCGTCAGGACATTCCTACGAACCTTTGTGATATGGAGTATGGCCAATCAGTCACTGATGGCTGTATCGACTGGGAAACGACTGAAAAAGTCTTACTCGACATGCATGAGGCATTAAAAGATACTTTAGCTAATCGTTAAATGATCTGACAAACGCCATCGCCAAGATGGCGTTTGCATTTCTGAACAAGGAAATTTTATCTGATGAATGATATTGAAACAGCATTAAGCCAGATTGATAATTTTCAGTTTATACATGACCATTTATTTACATCCGGTCAACCGACAACTGAGCAGCTGCAGCTGATTAAAGAATACGGTGTGTCTACGGTCATCAATGTAGCATTAACAGATAACGACCAATATCTGCCACATGAAGATAAAATTTGCCTTGAGCTGGGCCTGAACTATATCCAGTTACCGATTTCATGGGAAACCCCTTCAGACAATCAATGTTTACTGGTACTCGAGCTGATCAATCACCTGATTAAGGAACAGATGGTCTGGGTACACTGTTCACAAAACTATCATGTCAGCTGTCTGATGTATTTATATCGTCAATACTATATGGACGTGGATCTTCCTACAGCGCATGAACATTTGCATCAAATCTGGGAACCGAATGAAACCTGGACAGGTCTCATGCATGCAGTTGCCCTACAGCTGCAAGGCCGTAAAGCAACCCAGGAACTGGAACGATCCCTGATTAATCCAAATTATTTTGTCTGAGCCTATTTATTATGGCTCAACAGCACGGTTGCCATAGATAAAATACCTTCCTGACGACCGGTAAAACCGAGCTGCTCAGTGGTAGTGGCTTTAATACTGATTTGAGTGACATCGACATTGAGCACATCTGCGATACTTTGACGCATGGCCAGATTGTGTTTCGCCAGTTTTGGACGTTCACAGGCGACGGTAATATCAGCATTGTTCAGCTGATAGCCACGATCCAGAATTAACTGATAAACCTGCTTCAACAATACCCGGCTATCCGCACCTTTAAAATCCGGATCTGTATCCGGAAAATGCTGGCCAATATCTCCAAGTGCCAACGCGCCCAACAATGCATCACAGAGTGCATGCAGAATCACATCACCATCCGAATGTGCTTTCAGACCGTGCGTATGCGGAATTTGAATGCCGGCCAAAGTGACAAACTCACCCTCTTCAAATGCGTGCACATCCAGACCCTGACCAATACGAATTTGTGCGATCACCTTATACATCCTTTAGAAATAGCCCATTGAAATCTTGTACACTTGCTTTCTATTTCGCTATAGTTAGACCAAGCGTAACACAGTGAAAGTATAAGCGATCATGCTACTGAAAACTGATATAAATATGTTGAAAATAATTGGCCTGATGCTCGGCCTGGGGATGATATCTGCGGGTAGTTCAGCGAACCCACTCGACTGTAACAACGACAGCAAAAAAACAGCGGCCATGAATAAAGTCTGCTCAGTAGCGCTGTCCGAAGCTCGGGAAAAACTCGCTGACCAATACTTGACCGCTTTTTTAATTACTGATGCCCCCGTTCGCTTATTGCAAGACACCCAACAGTTATGGGCAAATCGGTTACAGCAATGCAAAACGCTGGACTGTTTTAAACAGCAGTTTGAATGGCGCCTCGATGATTTAAATATCTATATTTCACTGAATCAAAGCCTAACTCAGCATTATATTAAGTTCGAGCAGGGACAAATGGCCAAACAGCCTGTGCATATCAAGATTCATCAACTGACTAAAGACCGCATCAAGATTGAAGGTCTGGCCTATCGCAATCCCAATAACCGGGCCGAAACGCAGACTGTTCCATTTTTAGCCTATACCACGCCTGCAGCAAAAGAACAGATCATGGATAATGAAAATGACTGCCGCTATGAGTTTAACTATAGTAAAGCGATTCTAGCCGTCAACACTCAGCAAAAAGGTTGTGAACGTTTTACTGGGGTTTATCGCTTATATGATTGATTCAATTTAAAAAATATTAAAAACTTAACCTTATATAAAATGAGAAATTTGATGTAAAAAATAGCCCGCATGCGGGCCATCAATTTAAGCAGGATAGTATTGAGCAATTTCCTTGCTAATCAGTGCAGCCGTTGCAGCCGACAAGGTCCAGCCCAGATGACCATGGCCGGTATTATAAAATACCCGCTCATGTTTACCACGGCGCACCACAGGCATCATATTTGGCATCATCGGGCGTAAGCCAGCCCAAGGTACGACATGCTCGGTACACAGATCAAAGTTACGATTGCTCCAGTCAATCAGTGGTTGAATCCGGTCTGCACGAATATCCCGGTTATAGCCATTAAACTCGGCGGTTCCTGCGACTCGTAAACGATCCTTACCCAGACGTGACAAGACAATTTTGGCACTTTCATCGAGCAAGCTGACCCATGGTGCATTGTTTTGGCTCTGTTCATCATTCAGCTGCACGGTAATTGAATAACCTTTGACCGGATAAACATTGACTCGTTCCTCTAAAATCTCGGCCAATTGATAACTGCCCACACCCGCACACACCACAATGGCATCTGCATTAATTTCCAGAATGTCATCTGTAGAATGATGTACATTTTCAGTACTGGGTTTGCATTTCACCCGAATATGTTGAGCCTGATGATCGACGGCAAAGACATCTTGGCCAAATTCAAATTTCACGCCTTTTTGCATGCAGGCTTTGGCCAGTCCTGTACTGAATTTATGAATATCTCCGGTCGCATCGCTCTGGCAGTAAAATCCGGCATAGTAATCGCCTGTTAATGCAGGTTCGATCTGCTTGATTTCCGCATTGGAAATGGCATTGCGCTCCAGTCCGCCGCTACACAACAGGTCATTGACCTTGATCGCGACATCGTAATCCGTCTTGTTATGATAAAAATGTAAAATGCCGCGTTTTTCCAGATCAAAATCAATCTGTTCTGTTTGGGCAATTTCATACAAACGTGCTCTGGCCAATAAAGCCAAACGTACAGTCTCTCGGGTATTGGCTTCATAATGTTTGATATTTCCCAAAAATTCCATGAGCCAACTATATTTATGCACACTAAAAGAAGGATTGAGCAAAAGTGGTGCAGTTTTTTGAGACATCCATTTGATACCTTTGAGTACCGTAGCTTTCTGGTTCCATACTTCGGCATTACAGGCTGAAAGCTGGCCGCCATTGGCAAAAGAAGTTTCCATGGCCGGATAGAGATGTCGATCTATCACAGTCACCTGATAGCCTGCCAAAGCAAGCTCATACGCTGTGGTTACCCCAGTAATACCCGCCCCAATCACCACGACATGACGCATAGACACCTCCTTGATTATATTGATGTCTTTTCCCATCTGTCATGTGTACCTGAGAGCTTCGGTCGCTGCATTGCACATCAATGCGAGCACCTTCCCCTTCGGTGAGTGATTGAACACTTCTCTCCAGAGTTTTTATCCATTATCACAGTCCTTTTGCCTGAGAGTTTCCTGGGAACTTGCTCCTTCGGCGAATGCAGAAGCATTTCTCTCCTGCAATAATGTTTTATTATCATGAGCAATTTATATACCATTTTATTCAATAAGACAGTTTTTATTTATGTGAGTTCACGTGAATCAATTTGTAATTACTGTTCCGAATTAAACTGAGTTATTGCTGCTGACTGATATTGCCCATCTACCAAATTTTTAGATTTCACTTTTGCTCTATTCAGTGAGATACAACAGATTCTAAACTTTATAAGATTTTAGGATTGATTTGATTTTGGCGCTTAAATAGAACCTTTATTGCTTAGGCTATTTTAATGGTTCAAAGCATAGAGAGTTTAAATTCAGGATTTAGATCTTATATCATCTATTTGAGAATCAAGGAATTTTAAATAATCCAGGAAAGTACCAATATTAAGCTTCCCGCCGCTACGACGGTTTGTACACTAATAATGCTCGCCATTAACTGGCTATCGCCGCCATATACCCGGGTTAACACATAAGACGCTGAGGCGGTAGGTAAGGCAAAGAACAATACCAATACTTGCGTGGTGAATGCATCAATCTGGAAAATTTTACAGACTAAAAATGCAATCAGCGGCATTCCAAACAGGCGACCAAAGGTCATCAGACTGAGTGGCAATACATCTCGCTGAAAGCCCTGAAACTTTAAGGCTGCTCCTACACACATCAGACCGAGTGGCAAACTGCATAGTGCAATCTGTTTAAGAAATTGCTCTGCTCCGGCCCAGAGTGCCAAACCGGAAAGATTAAACACACCACCCACAATACAGCCTAAAATTAATGGATTTTTAGATAAATCCAGAATGATTTTTTTCAGCTGCATATCGTGACTGCGGGTAAATGCCAGCACCGACAAGATATTCACCAAAGGAATACACAACACCATGATCACAGCGAAGATGGTCATGCCCTGCTGATGAAATAAGCTACTGACCGCAGCAAGTCCGATATAGGTATTGAAGCGCAACAAGCCCTGAACATAGACGCCAAAACGCGCATAAGATATCTGGTACATATGGCGCAACATATACAGTGCGATACTGACCACGATCATGATACTAAATACCACCAGTACCACATCCTGAATCACATTCATCTGAATCTTGGCAGTGGCCAGATTTAAAAATAACATCACTGGAAACAGTGCATAATAATTTAACTTTTCTGCACCGCGCCAAAAGTCTTCACTCAACCATTGCCCATGCTTAAGCAGATAGCCAAAGCTGATCAAGCCAATAAGAGGAAATAAAGAAGTTAAAATAATTTGCAGCATGTGCCATCCTGGTCTGTTTCCCGTCTATTTTTCAATACCCTTTAGACGGTGCACAAAAACTAGCATATTTAGTGGCTGTTTCACCAATTAATTTAAGAAGTAAAATGCTTGAATTTTCATCAACTCATTATATTGATCTGATCATTTTTTCTAAAATCAGTAAATGTAACGGAATCAAAGGCTCTCCGACATTTTGATCTAGTGGATATGCTTCAATTTTTTCAGTCAATAGATAGCCACGGCGCTGATAATAAGCAATCAATTCTGTACGGACATTCAATACTGACATTCG
Organism: Acinetobacter sp. YH12208; assembly: GCF_013418055.1. Classification (NCBI taxonomy): domain Bacteria; kingdom Pseudomonadati; phylum Pseudomonadota; class Gammaproteobacteria; order Moraxellales; family Moraxellaceae; genus Acinetobacter; species Acinetobacter sp. YH12208. The sequence goes on along the minus strand of NZ_VPCT01000004.1, from coordinate 15,006 downwards.
AATCACTTTCTTCTGATACGTATCAATAATATAAAACTCGGCAAAATCTAGTAACTGCTTTCCATAACCCGAGTTTTGTTGGTCTGGATCAATGGCAAAACTTCCAATTTCGATAGAGTCATCGAATTCAGTCAGCCCAATACAGCCAATGATCTGATCATGATTCTCTAATACAAAAAGCTTAACATTAGTCTGTGCCAAGAGAATCATTACCTGATCACAATTAATCCGTTGACCAGCAACCATCTTATGTTCATGTGTCCAGCCACGATTGGAACGATAAGCTGTATTGATCAATACAACAATGTTCTGGATATCTGTAGTTTTTGCCAAGCGAATATTGTTATTTTTCATTATATAAATATAAAAAAAGCCAGACCGAAGTCTGACTCTAATCGTATCCGCTTCAGATGAAAAGCGAATTATTTTGGTTCAATCGGCTCAAAAGGCGTAACTACATCGGCATTTTGCGCACGATGACGCATAAAGTGATCCATTAGCACAATCGCCAGCATCGCTTCTGCAATTGGTGTCGCACGCACGCCCACGCAAGGATCATGACGGCCTTTGGTCAACACGTCTGTATCTTCACGATCGATATTAATGGTTTTACCCGGAGTAGTGATTGAAGCCGTTGGTTTCAGTGCAATTGCGACACGAATGTCCTGACCACTAGAAATACCGCCTAAAATACCACCGGCATGGTTTGCCAGAAAACCGTCTGTTGTTAACTCATCACGTGTTTCATGACCAAATTGCTCAGCGACGCTAAAACCATCGCCAATTTCAACGCCTTTGACCGCGTTAATCGACATCATGGCATGCGCAATATCTGCATCTAAACGATCGAAGACCGGTTCACCCCAACCCACAGGTACTTTAGACGCAATAATTTCAAGTTTTGCACCGCAGCTGGTGCCTTGTTCACGTAGTGAAGTCACGAGCGCTTCAAAACGTGGCACGGCATCAGCATCACCACAGAAGAATGGATTATTTGGCACTTCATTCCAGTCCAGTTTTTCTGCTTTTTCAGTACCAATTTGTGTGACATGGCCACGAATTTCAATGCCAAATTTCTCTAACAGGAATTTCTTGGCAATGGCACCCGCTGCCACACGCATCGCTGTTTCACGCGCGCTTGAGCGGCCACCACCACGATAATCACGGAAACCGTACTTCTGGGTATAGGTATAGTCTGCATGACCCGGACGGAAAGTTTGCGCGATATTGCCATAATCTTTCGATTTCTGATCCGTATTACGAATCAAGAGCCCGATCGATGTTCCAGTGGTTTTACCCTCAAACACACCAGAAATAATTTCTACTTCATCCGGCTCTTTACGCTGGGTGGCAAATTTCGATGTACCCGGCTTACGACGGTCCAAATCTTTTTGCAAATCGGCTTCACACAGCTCAATACCCGGTGGAACCCCATCAACGATGGCCATCAGGCCCACACCGTGAGATTCACCACAAGTCGTCACACGGAACAGTTGCCCTATACTATTACCTGCCATGTCACACGACTCCTTATGCTTGAATAGACTGAATGAATAAATCGCGGTAAGTACGGCATTGCTGTGCAGTGAGTGCAAAGATACCTGAACCACCTTTCTGGAATTGTAACCAGTAGAAATCGACTGAATTGAAGTTCTGTTTCATCGCCCATTCCGAGTTACCGACTTCAATGACAATAAGACCGTCTTCAGTCAGGTAATCTGCAGCTTGTGCCAACATTTTACGTACAAGGTCCAAACCATCCTGACCCGCAGCCAATGCCATTTCAGGTTCGTGATGGAACTCATCGGGAAGATCAGCCATATCTTCTGCATCCACATATGGTGGGTTCGATACGATTAAATCATATTGATTTTCAGCAGGAATTTTTTCAAACAGGTCAGACTCAAGCAAGGCCACATTAAACTGTTGGTTATGATGTTCACAGTTAATTTGTGCTACTTCTAAAGCATCCTTAGATAAATCAGTGGCATCGACTTCGGCTTCCGGAAAAGCATAAGCCAGAGCAATCGCGATACAACCTGAACCTGTACACATATCTAAAATACGGCGAGGCATTTTTGGATCTGGATTTTCAGGTAGATTGTTTACCCCTTCACGCGCCTGATAATTTTCATCCAGACAGTAAGGTGCAAAACGATTTTGAATCAGTTCAGCAATCGGTGAACGTGGAATCAGTACACGCTCATCCACGTAATAAGGTTTATCGTCAAAGTAGGCTAAATTCAATAAATATGAAGTTGGCATACGCTCATTGATACGGCGCTCCAACAATCCTAAAAATTCAGCTTTTTCACTTGGGAGTAATTTTGCCTCGAGAATTTCAGCATCCGCTTTCCATTCCAATGACATACTTTGTAATACCAATGCTGAACTTTCAGCAAAATAATCTTCTGTACCTTGGCCTAAGTGCGCATCATATTGACGTAATGCTGTCACACCAAAGCGGATAAAATCACGAATTGTGCTTAGGTTTTCAGCGGCTTCCTGAATATGTTCAGGGCTAATAGTCGGTCGATCCACGTAGGGCGTCTCCAAGGTCATTTTTTTAAACGCCTTATGATACCTTGTTTTGCCTGCTTTTATAATGCTAAAAGTATGAAAAACACGAATTCTCTAGGCTCATAAAAATGATAAAATTCGTGTTTTTTTACCCAATCCTCAACCTGTCATTCTAGTTTTTTCAGAGCAAGTTCAGACAATTCAAACTATGCCTCATGTGGTGATTTATCGTGAACCTGGTGCATAGGAGCGGGATTGATAAAGATTTGCCTGATCCATAATCAAGGCCAGCATACATTGACCTTGTTGCTGTTTGGCATATTTTCCAGACACTCTTAAATTACATTGCTGCGACAGTTTACGTTCCCAAAGCACATGCTGACTGCGGATGGCCGCGGTCTGATTCGGATTCAGCTTTAGATAATTTTTATAGCTTTTCTTCAGACGTTTGTTGTGTAGTTTCAGCTCTTTCTTTAGGCATTTCTCTGCTTTAGCGGTATTACCATAACTAAAGTTCATACACTGCGAATATTCCTTGGAATATCCTACAGCAGCCTGAGTCTGAACTGCACTACCCGCAAAAACTGCAACCAAAAACCATGCAAGACGCATAAAATCCCCTTTACCTAAACTGGTATAATTCCAATAAATGTTTAACAATCAATATTGTTTAAATTATCCATGAATATTAACGCAGTCCTTGCAAAAATCCTATGTATTTCTCCGGCAGCAAATTAAACAGTTGTGCAATTGAAAACTGGCATATCACCCACATATAATCCGAATTAAATCTTCAAACGAGCCCGGTCCTATGAGCTATAAGCACAATAATCTTATGGCGATGCGCCAAAATTACTGGAATGACCAGGTTTCCGGTCAGGTGCAGCAAGAAAAAGTATTTTTGCAGTCAACTTTAATCCAGCATGGTGTATTTAGCAGTGCCACACTGGACGATGCCAAATATCTGTTTTTTGGTTTGCCAAGTATTGTGATTGTAAAAGGCTATGCTTTGGGCTTTATGCACGACAGTGTCCAGCACCTGATTCATCAACATATTCAAACAAATAAACAACAGTTACAACAACGATCTGAATTAAAAATCCAATTTCAAATGGCATAATGCCCTGTCTAAACTGATACAGGCTGGTGAATAAATGAAAGCTTGCCTAGCTTTTACTATGAATTCAGCGGCTTAAACTTTTTTAATACGTGCAGAAGCGCTAATATCCCCTACAATGATTTATTCTGCTTCATGCTGATGATGAAAGGATTGAGTTTACATGTCAGATCAGAACGATAAGCTTAAACAACTGAAAACCTCCTCTATGGATCGACGCTTATCGATCGCAAAGGCATCCTTGCTGGCAGGCACGCGTTGGGCGGCTTCCAGTGCAGGCTCCATATTTTCGAGTGAAGAAGAAAAAGAAAAGAAACGTAAAAAGGCCATGAAAGAGCAGGCGGATTATCTGGTTGCAGAAATTGGTAAGCTCAAAGGTTCAATCGTTAAAATCGGCCAGATGATGGCGCTGTATGGCGAACACTTTTTGCCAGAAGAAGTCACACAGGCTTTAAATACGCTCAACAACCAGACCGTGGCACTGGCTTGGCCAGCGATCAAGACACAATTACAGCAGCAGCTCGGTGCAAAGCTGAATGATCTCACCATTGATCATGAGCCTTTGGGCACTGCATCTTTAGCCCAAGTCCATCGCGCCACCCGCAAATCTGATGGCATGGAACTGGTCTTAAAAATTCAGTATCCCGGTGTGGCAGAAGCCATTGATTCAGATATGAGCCTATTTAAAAACATGCTCAAACTGACGCGTCTGGTGCCGCAAACCCGCGAGTTCGACCAGTGGTTCGATGAAGTCCGTGAGATGATGCATCGTGAAGTGGACTATCAGATTGAAGCAGATACCACACGGCGTTTTGCGGCACGTTTAAAAGACGATCCGCGCTATATCGTGCCGATGATTATTGATGAGTATTGCTCTGATCGCGTGCTGTGCATGACTTTCGAACGCGGTGTGCCGATCAATAGCCCAGTAATGTTGTCTCTGCCACAAGAACGCCGCAACCAGTTGGGTGAAGCATCGTTAGAAATTGCCGTACGTGAAATTTTTGAATGGGGTGAAATGCAGACCGATCCGAACTTTGGGAATTATCTGGTTCGTCTGGGCAATGGCGAAGATATTCCTGACAAGATTGTCCTGCTCGACTTTGGTGCCATCCGTCAGTTTGACCAGCATTTGCTCAGCGTCGCGCGCAATCTGATTCAGGCCGGTTATCATCACGACTCAGACATGATGGTCAAAGCCATGACCGGTTATGAGTTTTTTGATTCAATTCCGCAAAGCATCAAGCCGGATATGGCCAAGGTCTTTTTACTGGCCACTGAGGCTTTTAGCTCACCGTTGAATAATCAGGAGCTACCAGCTAATGTGATGGATCAACATAATCGTTATGACTGGAAAAAAAGCCAATTGCATAGCCGTGTCATGCAACAGGCTTCAAGATCTATGGCTTCGCGTTATTTCAGTGTTCCACCCAAGGAATTTATGTTTATTAGTCGTAAATTCATCGGTGCATATACCTTTATGACCGTGATTGATGCCAAAACCAATGTGCGTGCCATGATCAAAAATCACCTTTGATACCCTAATAGACGCTACATAGAAACCCGGATGATTTTGTCATCCGGGTCAATTTTTATTCAAAAATAATTTTTTCTTTTTTTTAATTATATTTTCATAAACTTAGCTTACCATCTATTAACTTTTAATAACTTAAAAATTGTCAATCATTCATGTCAGCGATGACATGGTTTTTTCTTGGCGTGCATGTCAGCATGAATAAAATAACGTGACAACACCCATAGGATAATCAAAATGAATAATATGGTGAACAAAGCTCAAGGATTTGGCTTGTCCATGCTGACCAAAATTGCGGGTAGCGAAATATTAGATCAATTAAAGCTGCGTAAATTTATAGAAAAATCCCTGTATCAAAGTTCCAAAGCAGGATTTAAAACCCTGAGTCAAACCCAGAAAATCCTGAAATCTGGCCAGAACATTCAAAAACAGCGTCTCCCCCCTCAATCTAAAGCACTGTTTGATCTAAACCTGTCTGTAGAACAGCAACTGACCTGCGATGCGATGCAGAAATTTGCTCAAGAGGTACTTTATCCATTGGCGCATGCTGCCGATCAGCAGGAAATATTTCCGTATGAACTGTGGCAATATAACACCGATCTCGGTCTGAATTTCTATGCCTTGCCCGAAGCTTTAGGGGGTATCGCCTGCGAACAGAATATTGTCAGTAATATTTTAATTGCACAACATTTGGCTCGCGGGGATTTCAGTTTGACTGCCGGTTTACTGTCTAGCTTTAGTGTGATCAATGCCATTACCCGCTGGGGTTCAGAGCAGATTCAGGCAAAATATCTTGGTGCTTTCGCAGAAAATCCAGAGCTGAAAGCAAGCTTTGCGGTACAGGAAGAAACCGCCGCATTTAATCCGTATCAACTAAAAACTCAAGCGATTGCTCATCAGGCGCATTATCTGATTAGCGGTGAAAAGACCTTGGTCATGCTCGGAGAAAATGCGGATCTTTATCTGGTCAGTGCCGATCTAGACGGAACACCTGAGGTCTTTGTGGTACAACGTGACCATAGCATTACTGCAAAAAAATCCCCTGCCATGGGTCTAAAAGCAACTGAAAGCGTCACACTTCAATTTAAAAATACACCAGCGCAGCGTTTGGGTGATGATGATTTCGATTATCATACTTTCGTTGATTTAGGCAATTTGATGTGGTGTGCCATGGCCGTCGGCACTTGTGAAGCCGTGAAAAAATACTGCATACAATATGCCAATGAACGGACTGCCTTTGGCGAGCCCATTTCCCATCGTCAGAGTGTCGCTTTTATGATTGCCGATATGGCGATTGAAATTGATGCCATGCAGATGCTGATTTTCAATGCTGCCAGTCTGGCTGAATCCGGCCAACCTTTTCATCGTGAAGCTTATCTGGCACGTTTACTCTGCGCAGAAAAATCCATGAAAATCGGTACAGATGGCGTGCAGATTTTGGGTGGTCATGGCTTTACCAAGGAACATCCGGTCGAACGCTGGTATCGAGACCTCAGAGCCACTGCGATTGTTCATTCTGGCCTACATGCCTGATCGGAGAATAAAGAGCACTATCATGAATCTACAAAATCCAAAAAAATTCAGACTCCTGATTGATCAAGCGCATGAAGTTGCACTCAATGTACTCCGCCCTATTTCGCGTAAATACGATAAGGCTGAACACACTTATCCTAAAGAGCTGGATATGCTGGCCTCCATCGTAGATGGCATGAATCAAGGCAGTGAAGGTATGAATGCGGGCGCAGCAGTGAATAAACGGGGCGAGACTGACAGCAGCAATAAAAATGGTATTAATATGTCTACTGCCCTGAGTATTATTGAAATGTGCTATGGCGATACGGGTTTATTGCTGTCTATGCCACGTCAAGGTTTAGGAAATTCAGCTATTGCAGCGGTGGCAAATGAAGAACAGCGACAACGTTTTCATGGGACTTGGGCAGCCATGGCGATTACCGAACCTGGTTTCGGCTCAGATTCCGCTGCAATTCGCACCACTGCGACCAAAGATGGTGATGACTATATTTTAAATGGTGAGAAGATTTTTGTGACCTCTGGGGAACGTGCCGATGCGGTTGTGGTCTGGGCAACATTAGATAAAAAACTGGGACGATCGGCAATTAAATCATTTGTGGTGACCAAAGGTACGCCCGGAATGAAGGTTGAACGACTGGAACATAAGTTAGGAATTAAAGCTTCGGATACTGCCACGATTCGCCTGATCAATTGTCGAGTACCTGCGGCAAACTTGCTCGGTCATGCAGAAATCGATGTTGCCAAGGGCTTTGCCGGTGTAATGGAAACCTTTGATAATACCCGGCCATTGGTCGCTGCCATGGCAATTGGCTGTGCCAAAGCCTCGCTGGAACGTATCAAGGAAATTTTTAAGGATCAACTGGATTCCAGTTATGTCACGCCCTATTTACAAAGCTCCAATATCGCTGCACAAATCTATCGCATGGAAGCAGAATGGGAAGCTGCGCGCTTGCTGATGCTCAAAGCGGCGTGGATGGCAGATAATCATAAACCGAATTCACGTGAAGCATCTATTGCAAAGGCCAAAGCTGGACGTATGGGGAATGAAATCACCTTAAAATGTGTAGAATTGGCAGCTGCGGTAGGCTATAACGAAACTGAACTGTTGGAAAAATGGGCACGTGATTCCAAGATTCTGGATATTTTTGAAGGTACCCAGCAGATTCAACAACTGATTATCGCCCGACGCGAACTGGGTAAATCTTCGAGTGAGCTAAAATAAAACTTTATCGAAGGAAAATTGAACGAAAAAGATGGCTTTTTTAAAGTTTTCGGACTATAAAAATTCCATCTTCTTTTATGTCATGTGCTATGTATTCTATTCGTCCCATTCAGCCTCAAGATAATGCTCAAATTGCCAAGATTATTCGTGACGTTTCCATGGAGTTTGGTCTGGCAGCGGAGTCCGGTTTCGCTGTAGGTGATTCAATCCTGGATCACCTGTATGACGTATATCAACAGCCAAATTCTGCCTATTGGGTCATTGTTGATGAACAGGATCAGGTCTATGGCGGTGGTGGTATTGCTCCACTACAAGGTGATCACAATATTTTAGAAATACAGAAAATGTATTTCCTACCAGCCATTCGTAGATATGGCTTTGCAAAACAGATTTTGAATTTGGCCTTTGATTTTGCCCGACAACATAAATTTGAACGGATTTATCTCGAGACTACCAAAAATCTTTGGCAAGCGGTGAAGCTGTACGAGAACTTAGGTTTTGAGCATCTGGATCGGCCTGAAGGCGACACTGGCCATAGTCAAGCCTGTGAAGTCTGGATGCTTAAAAACCTAGCCTAATCGATGTCGATCCTCATCTTATCCATAACACCAAGAAAAGCCTTAAATAAATATCTATTCCAACCGGCTTTTCTTTGATCATCTCTTCATAAATCATCCATGATTCAAGTAGATCTACTTTGACTTTGTAAACAAATCATATAATTTCTTGACGATTTTTATACATCTTCCTAAGATCAGTTTAATTTTAAAAATACATGGAAGCTGAAAGTTGTTAGGCAAATTTTCTGTTAGAAAAAACTTATTATTACCAGTATTCAATAGCACAATTTTTAAAATTGGGCTGCTTGGTCTAAGTACCGTGTTATTTAGTGCCTGTTCTTCTCTCGGCGGCAATTCTTTAGAAAAACGTTCTGCTCAACTGTCTAAAGGAATTCAGACAGCCTACGGTGTTCCAGCAACCACAGCAACTCGCGTTTCACCTTTGATTATTCAGAATGCAGAAAAAAATCGTCTGGATCCATTACTTGTAGCAGCCGTAATTCGTCAGGAGTCAACTTATCGTAGCCAGGTGGCTTCACATGCTGGAGCTGTTGGCCTCATGCAAATTATGCCAAGATATTGGCAAGCGACTTGTGGTGATGATTTATATAATGAAGCTATAAATATTTCATGTGGTAGCCATATTCTTTCTCGTTATCATGAATCCAGTGGTAGCTTAGAAAAAGCACTGGGCTATTATAATGTAGGTCCGACTGCCTATGAGAAAAACCGTAAAATGCGTAAGCAAGGCAAACGTTATGCACAACAAGTGAAACAGCATAAAAAAGATCTGAAGAATGTAATTTAATTTATCTTTAACATAATGCTTGAATCAGTTTAAAACTCCTGAAATTAAACTGATTCATCTTTTATCGGCTATATTGATTCTGAAAACGTTAAAATAATGCAAAACCCATCACATATTTGTTTTTTCATTTAATTTGGGGAAGATTAATATTTAACCAATCAACTTTATACCTATATATTAAATATCAACATATAAAATATAATTTTATATATCTAGCGAAAAACTATATTTAATTATATTTCATACATTTATTTGTAAGCGTCCGCTGAACACACCTTATGAATTCATCCTATAAGCCTTAATTTAGTCCCCACTTAAAAACAAGTGGGGACTTAAATTTATGACTACAAATAATCAGACATCCATCGCATCTCTTGCGAAAAAACGAAGAACATACAGTGCTGAATTTAAACAGCAGATCGTTCAGGCTTGTAAAACACCGGACGTTTCAATTGCTTCGGTCGCTTTGCAACATGGATTGAATACAAATCTTGTATCCAAATGGATTCGCTTAATTGATGGTAAGCCAGGGAATGATCGCTCACCACTACCGAATAAACCTGCATTTATTGCCTTATCTTGCTCTGCACCATTAGATCCTATTCCTACTGACATGTTAACGGTTCAAATTACTTTACCCCACTCAAAAGCAGAAATTGGCTTGAAATGGCAAGTATCAGAAATATCTGCTTTAGCAGAATTACTCAAGGCACTTGCAACATGATCCGCATTGATGAAATCTGGCTTTCTACCCAACCTCTGGATATGCGAGCAGGGATGGATACTGTCATGGCTCAGGTGGTGAGAGCCTTTGGCTACATCAAACCGCATTGCGCTTACCTGTTCTGTAATAAACGTGGCCATCGCATGAAAGTGATGGTGCATGATGGACTGGGCATCTGGCTCTGTGCCCGGCGTTTGGAACAGGGAAAATTCCACTGGGCTAAAGTTCACCAGGGTGAAAACGTAGCTCTCAGTCCAGAACAGTTACAGGCACTCATTCAGGGTTTGCCCTGGCAGCGCATTGGACGACAGCAAGTGGTGACGATGCTTTAAACCAGGCTGTTCCATTCTGCTATTCTCCAAACGTTCTATTTCATTCTTCTCATGACCTCAGGCATACTGCGGTCATGAATACGCTGCCTGACTTAAGCCAACTGACCCATGAACAACTGCTGGAATTTACCCGGCAGTTGGCGATGCAGCATCAGTCTCTGGCACAATCAAATCAAGAATTAGAAAAATCAAACCAGCAATTGGATGCCAAAGTTCAGCATCTTTCTATTCTCAATCAAAAATACGAGCATGAACTGGCGCTGTTTAAAAATCATAAATTCGGCAGTAAAAACGAACATCTTACCGCAAAACAAATCCATCTATGGGACGAAGCGGTCGAAGAAGATATTGCCGCTGTTGATCTGGAATTAGAACGATTAAATGCAGGTAAAACTGATGCATCCGCGCAGAAAGCCACAGTCAACAAACCTAAACGTCGACTGCTGCCAGATCATCTACACACCATCCGTATTGAGCATGAACCTGCATCAACCCAATGCAGTTGTGGCTGCCAGTTACGTCGTATCGGCGAAGATATCAGTGAAAAACTGCATTTCAGACCGGCACAGTTCTACAAGGAACAGCATGTCCGTGGCAAATGGGTCTGTGATCAGTGCGACACTCTGACTCAGCAAGCGATGCCTGCCTATGTGATTGATAAAGGCATTGCTTCACCTGAATTGCTCAGCCATGTGCTGGTATCGAAGTATGCCGATCATTTGCCGCTGTACCGTCAGCGCCTGATCTATCAGCGGGCGGGCATTGATCTGTCCAGATCCACTTTATCTGACTGGATTGGTCGCTGCGGTGTGGAACTGGAACCTCTGGCCAATGCCTTAAAACAGGTGGTGTTGCAACAGCGGGTAATCCATGCCGATGAAACGCCGGTCACCATCATGCGGATGGGTGAGAATGAGAAAAAACCGAAGAAAGGTTATGTCTGGGCCTATGCCACCACACAGTACAATCCAGTTCAAGCGGTGATCTATGACTTTCAGGATAGTCGTTCAGGTCAGCATGCTGAAGCGTTCCTGAATGGCTGGCAGGGTCATCTGGTCTGTGATGATTACAGTGGTTATAAAGCACGCTTTAAATCAGGCCAGGTCATTGAGGTGGGCTGCATGGCACATGCACGTCGTAAATTCCATGAACTGCATGTGACCGGGAAAAGTCAGATCGCTGAACAGGCATTAGTGCTGATTCAGAAACTGTATGCCATAGAAGCAGAACTCAGGAAAAAGACCGATGGTACAGCAGAACATCGCCGCGAATACCGGCAACAGCATAGCCAACCGGTGATGCAACAACTGTATGAATGGCTCAACCAACATTATCTGGCGGTGCCATCGAGTTCTCCAACTGCCAAGGCGATCAATTACAGCCTAAAACGTTGGCAGGCACTCTGCCGCTATCTGGATGATGGCAATTTGCCTATAGATAATAACTGGATTGAAGTGCGACACGAAGTCGCTTAATGAAGTTGTTCCCCCTGCGGGAACCACCCGTGTCACCGGGTGAATCTAGAAGGCTGAATAAAGAGCGCCTTCGACAATGTAACGAGGCACCGCAAGGTGCGGGGTATCAATCGTGAGAGGCGTACCCTTCTGGCAGCCATAGCCGGACAAGGGCTAGATAATCGGTATGGTGAACACATGTGAATCTGCGTAACGATCGTTAAGTTGAACGAGCGGAAATGGCTGATACGCTCGAACCAAAACGGTAATGGAGGTGGAAATTGCGTCTTTCGATTACGCATTCGTGACCCATACGCCTCCCGGTCGATAGCAGGCACCTAAGCCGATGTACTTCAGTAAGCGGAACGTGGAAATCCCGTATTACTCCCATTGGGAAAGCAGTTTGCAAAAACTGCCCATGGTGATGCGGGCGAAGGAACGAGGAAAAAGCGAATGCCAGTCTGTAATGGGTTGGATAGAGGTTGAAACATTACCCCACGCGAAAGCGGGCTGACGTCCTTATGGTCTCTCATCACAAGAGAGTGTGTAGAACCCTTTTAATGGAGGGAGAGCAAATGAATGCAGCAGTATCAGCGTGTGCACCTTCCAGCACATCGTGGGACAGCATCGATTGGATTGCTGTACAGCGTCATGTCAGAGGGCTGCAAGCGCGTATTGTGAAGGCGGTACAAGACGGCAGGCATAACAAGGCGAAAGCTTTGCAATGGCTGCTGACTCACTCGTTTAGTGGCAAAGCATTGGCCGTCAAACGAGTGTCTGAAAACAAAGGCAAAAACACGGCTGGGGTCGACAAGGTGACTTGGAATACACCCAAGGCCAAGACCGGTGCGATGATGTCGTTGAAGAGGCGAGGTTACACGCCCCTTCCGCTTCGGAGAGTCCTTATTCCGAAGAAAAATGGCAAGATGAGACCTCTCGGGATACCCACGATGAAATGCCGGGCCATGCAGGCGCTCCATCTGCTGGCTTTGGAACCCATCGCGGAGACCATCGCTGATCGGAACTCTTATGGGTTCAGACCGCAACGCTCAACCGCGGATGCTGCAGCACAGTGCTTTGGTGTGCTGTCAAGAAAAGTAAGTGCGGAGTGGGTGCTAGAGGGTGACATTCAAGGCTGTTTCGACAATATCAGCCATGACTGGATGATCGCCAACCTCCCAATGGACAAGGTGATTCTACGGAAATGGCTCAAAGCCGGTTACGTCTACCAAAGCAAGCTGTTTCCCAGTCTTTCCGGAACACCGCAAGGAGGTATTATCTCCCCGGTGCTGGCCAACATGACCTTGGACGGACTGGAAACGATGCTGGCGAAGAGGTTCTCTAACGCCAAATGGACAGGCAAAAAGCTGCAACTGGTACGGTATGCGGATGATTTCATCATCACGGGGTATTCTAAAGAGTGGCTCGAAAATGAAGTTCGTCCTGCCGTGGTTGAATTTCTGGCGCAGCGCGGTCTCGTGCTCTCTCAGGAAAAGACCAAAATCACGCACATAGGGAACGGGTTCGATTTTCTTGGCTGGAACGTACGTAAGTACAACGGCAAGCTACTGATCAAGCCGTCAAAGGCAAACATCAGTGCTCATCTTGACAAGCTGCGAGCATTAATCAATGCAAACAAAGCGACACGACAGGCCACTTTGATCGGTTTGCTCAACCCGATTCTAAGGGGTTGGGCCAACTATCATAGTCATGTCGTTGCCAAGAAGGTTTTCAACCAGGTAGACAACGCAGTGTGGGAAATGCTCTGGCGATGGGCTGTACGTCGCCACCCTCGCAAGACACTCCGATGGGTCAAAGATCGGTATTTCAAAGTACAAGGAGCGCGTCGATGGGTGTTCTCATGTGATGAACAGTCCGCCGATGGTCGGAAGCGACAATACACATTAGTGTCTGCCTCGGACACGCCAATTGTGCGACATATCAAGATCAAGGCTGCTGCTAACCCTCATGACCCCGCATGGGATGAGTACTTCGAATCCCGATGGGGTAAAAGAATGCTGGTCTCCGCAAAGGGGCGAGCCAAGCTGTATCGGGTGTGGCTAAAACAAGGTGGTCGCTGCTGCGCCTATCTTAAACCAGTCACCAAAGATACACCATGGCACAGCCGTCATATTGTGAAGCTAAGTCATGGTGGAACGGATGCAGTTGCTAATCTTGAGATTTACCATCTGTATTGTCCGAGGAGTGTTCAGTTTGCCAATGTCAACGATGTATAACCGGGTGCCGAATGGCGCCTTAGCAGAGGCTTGAGCCGTGTGCTGGGAAACTCGCATGCACGGTTCTTAGGGGGTTGGACGTAGGTAACTGCGTCTGACTACCCGACAATCAGATGCGCCCCTGGGCGTTGGGACGTAAGAACTGGCTGTTTGCTGGCTCGCTGCGCAGCGGCCAATATCATGACTTTAATCCAGTCAGCAAAGCTGAATGGACTGGATCCGTATGCCTATTTAAGTGATGTGCTGAAAAGGCTGCCGACGCATAAAGTGACCCAAATAGAAGAATTACTGCCACACCGCTGGAAATCCGACCAAAATTAAAAAATAGGCATGGGATTCAGCGGACGCTTACATTACTCTAACAATTTCTATTCTAATATCTAAATCATGCCAGTAACACCTAAGAAAGCTATCACAGGATTTATTAAATAAAGACCTAGCACTTAGTCCTATTCTAACTATCTTGATAGCTAAACTTGAACATATCTCAATCATTTTTTGAAAAGCTTGAGATTTAAATAATAACTTGATTATTTTAAATACACAAAAAAACACCCCCTGCTTATGCAGGGGGTGTTTCGAATAATGAGCTGGCGATGACTTACTCTCACATGGGTAACCCCACACTACCATCAGCGCTAAGAGGTTTCACTTCTGAGTTCGGGAAGGGATCAGGTGGTTCACTCTTGCTATTGTCGCCAGCACAACTGTTTATGGACTTGTTCGGGTCTTATTTAACTGCTTTGCAGTGTATGCCGTACTTCGTACCAAATAGAATACATTAACAGGTATATCTGAGTTGAATATTGTCTTACTAACGAGATACTGAATCAAGTCGTTTTGCTGAATATCGAATCAATTGATGCTTAATACAACAACTGTTTGGGTGTTGTATAGTCAAGCCTCACGAGCAATTAGTATTGGTCAGCTTCACATATCACTATGCTTCCACATCCAACCTATCA
>NZ_VPCT01000049.1:0-1518 GCF_013418055.1 Acinetobacter sp. YH12208 | reverse complement strand
GAGTGGGAGTGACGGGCACTGGCTGGCAATGTCTAGCAACGGCAGGCATTTCGGCTGAGGGTAAAAGAACTTTCCGCTAAGCGATAGACTGTATGTAAACACAGTATTGCAAGGACGCGGAACATGCCTCATGTGGCGGCCAGGACGGCCAGCCGGGATCGGGATACTGGTCGTTACCAGAGCCACCGACCCGAGCAAACCCTTCTCTATCAGATCGTTGACGAGTATTACCCGGCATTCGCTGCGCTTATGGCAGAGCAGGGAAAGGAATTGCCGGGCTATGTGCAACGGGAATTTGAAGAATTTCTCCAATGCGGGCGGCTGGAGCATGGCTTTCTACGGGTTCGCTGCGAGTCTTGCCACGCCGAGCACCTGGTCGCTTTCAGCTGTAAGCGTCGCGGTTTCTGCCCGAGCTGTGGGGCGCGGCGGATGGCCGAAAGTGCCGCCTTGCTGGTTGATGAAGTACTGCCTGAACAACCCATGCGTCAGTGGGTGTTGAGCTTCCCGTTTCAGCTGCGTTTCCTGTTTGCCAGCCGGCCCGAGATCATGGGGTGGGTGCTGGGCATCGTTTACCGCGTCATTGCCACGCACCTGGTCAAGAAAGCGGGCCATACCCACCAAGTGGCCAAGACGGGCGCGGTCACCCTGATCCAGCGTTTTGGATCGGCGCTCAATCTGAATGTTCACTTCCACATGCTGTTTCTCGACGGTGTGTATGTCGAGCAATCCCACGGCTCAGCGCGTTTCCGCTGGGTCAAGGCGCCGACCAGCCCAGAGCTCACCCAGCTGACGCACACCATCGCCCACCGGGTGGGTCGCTATCTGGAACGGCAAGGCCTGCTGGAACGGGATGTCGAAAACAGCTATCTGGCCTCGGATGCGGTGGATGACGACCCGATGACACCCCTGCTGGGGCACTCGATCACTTACCGTATCGCTGTCGGTTCACAGGCGGGGCGAAAGGTGTTCACTTTGCAAACTCTGCCGACCAGTGGTGATCCGTTCGGTGACGGGATTGGCAAGGTAGCCGGGTCCAGCCTGCACGCCGGCGTGGCGGCCAGGGCCGATGAACGCAAGAAGCTCGAACGGCTGTGCCGGTACATCAGCCGCCCGGCGGTATCCGAGAAGCGGCTGTCGTTAACACGAGGCGGCAACGTGCGCTACCAGCTCAAGACGCCGTACCGGGACGGCACCACGCACGTCATTTTCGAACCATTGGATTTCATTGCAAGGCTGGCCGCCCTGGTACCGAAGCCCAGAGTCAACCTAACCCGCTTCCACGGGGTGTTCGCACCCAACAGTCGGCACCGGGCGTTGGTCACGCCGGCAAAACGGGGCAGGGGCAACAAGGTCAGGGTGGCTGATGAACCGGCAACACCAGCACAACGGCGAGCGTCGATGACATGGGCGCAACGGCTCAAGCGTGTTTTCAATATCGACATCGAGACCTGCAGCGGCTGCGGCGGCGCCATGAAAGTCATCGCCTGCATTGAAGACCCTATAGTGATCAAGCAGATC
>NZ_VPCT01000048.1:0-1991 GCF_013418055.1 Acinetobacter sp. YH12208 | reverse complement strand
GGACAAGCATCGTCATTTTATTATGGTCAGCCTCAGGGTGAAGTGTGTCTAATCAACAGGGTTTTCGGTCTCTAAGTACTTTTTAAAGGGAACATCATCGACTCAAATCTCTATTTGCAACAGTGCCCCATGAAGTGCCTGCCTGCGTCTGTTAGCCGAACGCCCCGCGCATGGCGCTCAAATAGCAGGACACCAAGGTTATCCTCCAGCGCTTTCACACGCGCGCTGACGCTCGACTAGCTGATACCAAGTGCCTTGGCCGCATGCCGAAAATTCAGATGCTCGGCGACGGCGATGAACTGAACAAGGGAAATGAGCGGTATCCTGCCAGACAGGATACCGACATTCACGAGGTTTCGATGGTTAGTGCGCCGCATCGGAGCGGGCCTGCTACCAGTCGTCGGTTAGACGACTGGCGACTTCTCGGTGGCAGCCCCACGGAGCCGAAGGAGCACCAGCCCCAACGAAACCAGTACCGCCATCGCCGTGGCGTAACAGATCACGGGCCACGCTGTGTCACCGTTTAAAAGTGCCACCGCCAATGTCCCGACAATGCTGACTATCAGGCTTTGAACGCAGAAGTAGAACGCGACCGCTGATCCCGCGATGTCGTCGAACTCTGCCAAAGCGCCGTTCGCGGTAACGGACACCGTGAAGACAATACCGACCGCGACAACCCACATCGGTAGGATGAAGGTGAGGAATGACGGCGAGCCGTAAAGTTCGCCGATCCCCAACAGGACCGCTCCGCAAACAAGCAACGCCATCCCACGCGCCACGCATCCTGCGATGCCCCATCTGGCGACAAAGGACTTCGCGAAACGGGTTGTCACGATCATTACAAGCGCGACAGTGGCGAAGGCAAAGCTGAATCCGATCTCGGAATATTCCGCTTGGCCTATGAGCACACGGGGAGCCGTCGAGAAGAAGACGAAGTAGGTGCCCATACCGGCGCTAAAGCCGACAGTGTAAACCCAAAAAGCCGGACTCGCGAAGATCGGCAAGACAGATCGGCGCGTCTTGACTTGATCCAGAGGGCGGGTTTCGTGCCACCTGAAACCCGCATTTAGGAGTGCGAGCATCGCCAGTATAGCCAAAGTAATGAATATCGCCTGCCATCCCAAGAACTCGCCGATCAATACTCCGGCGATAGGGCCGAGCGCAGGCACGAACGCCAGCATCGAACTGAAAAGGCCGTAGATGACGACACCCTCAGGACGGTTGGCATAAACGTCGCGAACCGTCGCGAACGTCGCCACCAGCATGGCCGACGCGCCCACTGCTTGAAGTAGACGGAAAGCGACAAAGGCCGGTGCAGTTGAAGACCAAGCTGCTCCCAGAGACGCAATGACGAAAGCCGTTGCGCCCGCAAGTAGAATTGGCCGTCGCCCGATTCTGTCTGAGAGCGGACCAAAAATCACCTGGCCCACGCCGAGCATCACCATATAGAGGCTCAACGTGAGTTGGATCATAGCGGGCGTCGTGTTCAGGATGCCGGGCATCGCTGGAACGACAGGGAGATAAATATCCATCGCCAGTGAAGCGAGGATGTCGAAAGGAGCCATCAGCAGCAGTGCTGCCGGCAGCGTATAGGCCCACGCGGGGCGTGTGGTGGTCATGACGAATCAACCCTCGATTAAGGAATACCGGGCGACGTCTGCTCGTCAGCAATCAGATGAGACTAGCCTTACAGAGCGCCGCAACAACAATACTGGTTGTTGCGGCTTACTTGTCTGCTGACTTGGAATTTCCCATCTGATTACTCCACGCTTACGAATATGAATTGCTACATTTTATCCGATTATCTTTTGCTTCGCAATGCGGCATGGGCGCACTCAGCGTTCCAGCCCCCTCTGCCGCCCTAAATGCTTGCTCCAATGCATCGAGCACCATATCTGTATTCATCCGTGTCGATACTTTCCATCCAACAATTGCTCGTGAGAACACATCAATAATAAATGCAGTATAAACCCAGCCTGAATTTGTTTGAA
>NZ_VPCT01000047.1:0-2146 GCF_013418055.1 Acinetobacter sp. YH12208 | reverse complement strand
TCAGAGGAATAGCAACACGATATGATAAGCTAAAGTGTAGCTATGAGGGGGCAGTTGTATTAGCTTGTATATTTATTTGGCTACCTTTATCGGGTAAATTCTATACTTGAAATGTCAACAGACCCTAGTTATATGCTGAAAAAAGATGTTGAAAAATCAATATTAGCGACTGATAAGATAAAAGTATGTGGTAAATATTTAGGCATCAAATCTATCCCCGGACCTACTCGGGGTGGGCCAACAGATTATATTACTTTTCAAAATACTGATGGAAGTATCAGTAAATTCCACCATATTCCTAGATATCAAGATAAATTATTTGATCTAAATCAAATATATGCTAACGATAGAATTTGTTATTACTACTCATTAAAATATACTGTTGATGGTAATAAATATTTTATTAGTCAAATTGATATCTTAAGACTTAAATAGCACTTAACTGACATATCTTTATTTAACATAATGGCTGTTATGCGAAGTCGACTTGTAATGCAATTTGCATTACACTAATCCTAGTACATTAAATACTTGGGAAATATGATGGCTACTGTTAACTTCAGGGTCGATGAAGCCCTTAAAGAAAAATCTTATTCAATCCTTAAAGAGCAAGGTATTGCACCTACGGATTTCTTCACTAGTATTCTTGAGTATGTTGCTACGACTGGGAAACTGCCCGTCAAAAAAGCTTTGCTTTCGGAAGAAGATGAAGAATTATTAGCCCTTGTCCGTAAGCGCATTAACGATCCTAAAGAGATGTTTGAGGAAGTCACATTAGATGACTTATAAGCTTTTACGTCACAAGGACTTTACAGCAGAATGGGAAAAACTCCCT
This sequence comes from Acinetobacter sp. YH12208, assembly GCF_013418055.1. Lineage (NCBI taxonomy): Bacteria > Pseudomonadati > Pseudomonadota > Gammaproteobacteria > Moraxellales > Moraxellaceae > Acinetobacter > Acinetobacter sp. YH12208. The sequence continues at coordinate 1,311 of NZ_VPCT01000047.1, read as the reverse complement.
GTTGCTATACGAGATCAATTTAAAAAGAAACTAGCTAAAGTCATAGAGCAGCCACATATTCCAAAGAACATGCTTAGAGGCGATCTTGCAGGTTGCTATAAAATCAAATTATTAAAAGCTGGTGTCCGACTTGTCTATCAAGTTAAAGATGATCAGGTAGTTATCCTGCTCATTACCGTCGGAAAACGAGCTGATAGCATAGTTTATGACGAAGCGAAAAAGCGAATTAAAGATTAAAAATGGGAGCTTATAGCTCCCATTTTTAACTTCGCATAACGTGTATTATGTTAATTTTAGGGAAATTTAACTATTCTGATTTTGCTGAAATCATAAATTTATAAGAGATAAATAATGCTAATAAAAAGATATTGGATTATTTCCTCGTATGTCCTGTTACTTATTGGATGTACATCAAAAGATATTTCAAAAGATATTCCTAAAGAAGGGGAAATAGTGACATGGAAGCAGAATCCAAATTTGATAGTAAAAGCAAAGCTTGGTCCACGTAGAAAACATATTCCTGCCCAATTTGATAATGAATTTTATCGCCCTGAACGTGAACATTATTTAGGGCAGTTTCCAATTGACTATATTCCTGAAAAATTTCCCGCTATAACTCAAGAGGAAGCAAATACTTTACCAATGCCTGACTCTAATCGACAATTAGAATTTTATTTAACTTTCAATAGGGAAAAAATAGAAGCTACGGATGGTTTTGCACCTGATCATAAAGATCAGGTACGAGTACAAATAAAAGGTTTAGGTTTAGAGATGAGGGAAAATAATACTGATACAAAAAAAGTAATTCTTAATAATATTACTCCGGAATATGTCAAGATGGATTCGAAATTTAAAAAATTCGGCTTGGAATGTTATCGGAGGATTTTTTCTGATGAATATCTATTTTGTTATGCAGATTCGAATATTCCAAATGTTTCTGGTGTCTTTCTTAAAGTTAATACAAGAGGAAGAAGACCAGAAAATGGAGAATCAATTGAAATAATAGGAAATAACTATGAATCAAATAAGTATGGGGATATATGGGTTCAATGGGAAACTAATTTAAACAATTGGGAGAAATGGCAAGATATTGATAATGCAATATGGCGCTTATTAGACACATGGAACTCAGCTCCATCATCTCAAAAAAATAACTAAATTTTACTTATTTAACATAATGGCGGTTATACGAAATTCTGTTGTAGCCCCATACATTCAAGTTTATTTCTTGCATGAATGTATCCTATAGGATACATTACTCTTATGTACTCAATATATACCACTGAAGTCTTTGATGACTGGTTTACTAAG
>NZ_VPCT01000046.1:0-2288 GCF_013418055.1 Acinetobacter sp. YH12208 | reverse complement strand
TAAAAATTTTATTGTTAGCAAAGCACCAATATCGAATTTCACCCCATAGCGCAAAAACCGCCTAAAATCGCATTTAAGCGCCTTTTCTTCAAAAACAGGGGAATCTAGCCAAACAGGGCTAAAAACGCCAATAAACGCAAAATAGGAGCATTTAGACTATGAAATTGAGTGATGCCGAAAAAAATAATCGTTTGTCAGAGGTACTTTTAAAGAAATCAGATCGAGAATATTACGATTTAGAAATCACTGAAGATCATCAAAAACTTTATGATCAGTACGTTTCAGGTGATTTAAACAAGCAAGATTTTGAAGAACAACTAAACAAATTGATCAAGTAACCGAGCGAGTGTCTACGAGCGACTGAGCGTTATAAAAATTTGCCCCTGCCTTTTCCCTGATTACAAGCTCCCTGTTGCTTCATAACGAGATTTACAGAGCAAAGCGACTGTAGCCACTGGCTCCATGACGAGCGAAGCGAGCATAAAGCTTTATGAGCGAAGCGAATCCATTCTTGTTTTTAGCGTCCTAGCCGGTCTTTGAAAAAAACTGCCCCCAGGAATCGAGCGCAGCGAGATTCAATAGAGTTTGAGCGAAGCGAAAACATAGGGCAGTTTTAAATGCCGTTTTTGATTTTTTTGGGCTTTTAATAATATAAAAAGCTTTTAAATGCTTTTAAGAGCCTTGAAAGTATTGATATACGTGCGTTTCAGAGGACATACCGACACAAATAGTTTGTCATACCGACACAAATAGTTTGTTCAAAAACACCAATACCGACACAAATAGTTTGCATTAAGACACATAAAAATATAATGTGTCTTTATATACATAAAAATAATGGTGTCTTAATGAAAGGCGGGTTAGTTGTAAAAGATAATGCTCTTATGAATGCCAGTTACAACTTAGAGGTAACAGAACAAAGGTTAATTTTATTGGCAATTATCAGTGCTAGAGAAACAGGGAAAGGAATTACTGCTGACAGTAAACTAGAAATTCATGCCAGTGATTATGCAAAACAGTTCAATGTCACAAAAGAAGGGGCTTACAAGGCTTTAAAAGAAGCTGTAAACAACCTATTTGATCGACAATTTTCATTCCAAGAAGAAACATCAAAAGGGATTGGTATTGTTCGCTCACGATGGGTTAGTCGTATTAAATACATTGATGATTCTGCTCTACTAGAAATCACCTTTGCCCCTGATGTAGTTCCACTAATTACACGACTTGAGAAACACTTTACAAGCTATCAGATTAATCAAGTTTCAGGACTTACAGGCAAGTATGCAATACGACTTTATGAACTATTGATAACATGGCGTGAGGTAGGTAAAACTCCAATTTTGAAACTAGCGGATTTCAGAAGTCAGTTAGGAGTTGAACCTAATGAATACAAAGCAATGAATCATTTTAAAAGTCGTGTTTTAGAACCATCATTACAGCAAATTAATGAAAAAACAGACATTAAAGTGAAGGTAGAACAACATAAAAATGGTCGTTCAATTAGTGGTTTTTCATTCAGATTCAAACAAAAACCACAGCCAAAAGTAGAACAAAAAATCGACCCTAAACGAGATCCAAACACACCCGATTTTTTTGTTGAAATGACCGATGCCCAACGGCATTTGTTCGCACATAAATTATCTGAACTACCCGAAGTTGGTAGCGAATATGCAGAGATCGGAGAGTCAGCCGAAGACTTTACGAAACGCCTTGCCGACATGCTTTTAGAGCCAAAAAAATTCAGGATGTTTTATCCGCTACTGGAACAGCTCGGCTTTGGTTCTAAAAAAATCCAATCTGCACCAATTAAACAGGTCGATGAACCTAAGTTTATTGAGTTGCGAAATATGCAAGTGAACAGCTTGTCGTTCAATATGTCCCGTGACAAGAAATTCGCTCACTTAAAGCAGGAGAACGAATCTCCAGATGATTTTATGCAACGGCTTCGCATCATGCTAAAAGACCCAAAACAGCAACTTCAATTTTATGACTACGTGAATGCCAAAAAGTAGCAATTAATCCTCTAAAAAAGATTTCAAAACGCCCCAAACTTTGGGGCTTATTTTTATCTTTTTCAGAGGTCGATTTTTTGTTTCTCGGAGAGAAACGCGTAAGCGTGCATTCCCTCCTGCTGTCGGGAAATGATAAATCTCCAAACCGCTAAAAATTTTATTGTTAGCAAAGCACCAATATCGAATTTCACCCCATAGCGCAAAAACCGCCTAAAATCGCATTTAAGCGCCTTTTCTTCAAAAACAGGGGAATCTAGCCAAACAGGGCTAAAAACG
>NZ_VPCT01000045.1:0-3519 GCF_013418055.1 Acinetobacter sp. YH12208 | reverse complement strand
GCATGTTCCGCGTCCTTGCAATACTGTGTTTACATACAGTCTATCGCTTAGCGGAAAGTTCTTTTACCCTCAGCCGAAATGCCTGCCGTTGCTAGACATTGCCAGCCAGTGCCCGTCACTCCCACTCGATTGTAAACAAGCACACAAAACCCTTTAGTGACAACAATTTGCAAGAACTATCAGGCTCAGTGCCATGAAAAATACCATGACCAGATCATGAGGTTGAACACGGCTTGCGCCGGCAGCGTTCACGCTCCTGGTCGGCGATCTCGCCCGGCTGCAATGCTAGCTCAGCATCGGTCATGCGCTCCAGCACGTCGCGTAGGCGGATGGTGCAAGGAATGGGCGGCAGCTCGAACTCATAGCCGCCGGCGATCATTTCGGCCGCAATCTCCTCGGTGATGAAAAACGGCTCGTCGTCTTGGTTCGGCTTCTTCATGCCCTTTCCTCCTGGCGCTCATCCTGGCCGACAGCGGCCAGGGCATCGGCTTCCGTCAATGCGTCCTCCACGAACGCGCCGTGCTGCTTCGCTTCGGCCTGGCTGACCTCGGCCCATATCCGTTTCACCTGGGCCGCACTGTACCCGGCCAGCTCGGCGGTCTTGTTGATGCTGTAGCCGGACTTGCGCAGCGCGACAACTTGGGCGCGGCGCTTCGGATCAGCACGGCGGCCCTTGTACCGCCCGGCCTGGCGGGCCAACTCAATGCCTTGGCGCTGGCGTTCGCGCCTGTCCTCGTAGTCGTCGCGGGCCATCTGCAAGGCCAGGCGAAAAAGCATGATCTGCACGGCTTCCAGCACGATCTTGGCGACGCCCTGGGCCTCGGCCGCCAGGTCGGATAGATCGACCACGCCAGGGACGGCCAGGCGTGCGCCTTTGGCCTGTATCGAGGCCACCAGGCGCTCGGCCTCGGGCAAAGGTAGGCGGCTGATGCGGTCGATCTTCTCGGCAATGACCACCTCGCCGGGCTGTAGGTCGCCGATCATGCGCAGCAGCTCAGGCCGGTCGGCGCGTGCGCCGGATGCCTTCTCACGGTAGATGCCGGCGACGTAGTAGCCGGCGGCCTTCGCGGCCGTAGTGATCGCCTCTTGGCGTTCCAAGTCCTGCGCGTCGGTGCTGACGCGCAGATAGACCCGCGCCACCATCGGCGCGGCTACTGGCTTCGTCCTGCGCATACTTGCGGGCTCCTTTGGGCATACTCAAATGCACCCATCTTAAACTGGCAGCTAATGTACAAAAGTTGATAGAAGCACACAAGTTCAATTTTGCACTTCTGCCCCACTATTGCAAAACTGCTTGTTAGTAGCCGTTTTTTCTTACTGTTTATAGATTCAATAATTTTTGAAACGAAAAATTGGGACTAAACATTTCGGTTTCGTTTTCTGTCGATTCGTCCTGCGTATCTTTTGCATAAACAAACATTTGTTGTTCGTAGTTTTCGATGGCATTTTCAATACTTGTAAATTCTCCGTTTGTAAGGTTTTCAGACAATATCAAAGCATCCAATAATCCCGTATTTACACCCTGTCCTGCAAAAGGCGACATCAAATGAGCAGCATCGCCAATCATTGTTATGGGTAATGGACGGTTACTTTTCCAATCATTGTTCAAAGGAAATTTCCTTGTGGGCAAGCATTGAAATGTTGATACCGAACGTATTAATTGTTTGTAAACTTCACTCCATTTGGAAAATCTTTTCAATAAAAAATCGGCAACGCTGTTTCTGTCCTGAAAATCTAAGGGAATTTTATTTTTCCATTCATCGGGCGTTTTAAAACTAATTCCTAAATACAATGCACCATTATTATTGGGATTGGCAAACAATAAAATGCCCTGATGTCCCGCCATTAATCGGTTGCCGTTGCATAGCTGAAAAAATCCGGGACAGTTTATTTCCGGTTGAAGAATATCAGCTTGGATGTTGAAAGTACCGGTTTCTTCAACTTGCGTGTCGGTAACAAAGCTCCTTATTTTCGACATTCCACCATTGGCAAGAATAACCAAATCTGCTGTTTCACTCGGTTTATTCTCAAAAGTTAGTGTCCACTTCTTCTTACCAGGTTCAAGCATAACAAGTTTTCTATCCCAAATAACCGTGTCGTTTTCTAAACTATTCAACAAGATAGCCCTTAAGTCATTTCTGTTTATTTCAGGATTGTCAAATCGATTTTCGGGCTTTACATTTTTTGTGGATAAAATATTGCCTTTTTCATCAGCAATATTTACACCCATTGGTAAGGCTAAGTCATAATAAGTTTGTAACAATCCCGCTTTTTTCATTGCTTCCTGACCTGAACCTTTGTGTAGGTCAAGGGTTCCACCAAAAATTCTTGCCTCTCGGTCGTTGTCTCTTTCGTAAACTGAAACGTCTATGCCGTTTTGCTGTAATAATTTTGCCATAGTCAGTCCAACGGGTCCACCACCAATTATTGCAACGTTCTTATCACTAAGTAAATTCATTTGTTTGTCCGTATCTATTCGCATTGTCATTCAAAAATGGCACATAACAAGTGGCTATACGCCAAATGGCGTATATATCCACTATATCTTATTTTGCTAAACCTTTCATTATCAGTGACAAATCCGTTTTCAACCGTTTACCGTTCGTTTCTACTCTCTCAAAAGGATTTATATTCATAGTGCTTTTTGTTAAGTTTTGCTCAAATATACAAATCCTTTCTATATATCTAACAAATCCATCGGACTTTTTAATTGTTCCATTCCCTTGGTGGTAATATGTGTATAAACCTCAGTTGTTTTACTGCTTGAATGACCTAACAACGATTGAATATAACGTAAACTCGTACCATTCTCAAGCAAATGCGTTGCAAAGCTATGTCGTAAGGTATGTACAGTAACTTCCTTTTGAATCTTTGCTTTTAAAACAGCTGCTTTAAAAATGTTTTGAATACTTCGGCTTGAGTATGCGCCACCTTTTTGACCTTCAAATAAATAATCTTTTGGTTTATATTCCATAAAGTATGTTCTTAAAATAATTAATGTTTTCTCAGATAAAATGGTATAACGATCTCTTTTTCCTTTTGACTGTTCTATACGAATTTGCATGCGCTTGGAGTCAATGTCTTTTATTTTCAGGTTTATACATTCAGAAATGCGCAAACCTGCCGAATAAATAGTCATCAGAATAGCCTTGTGTTTCACGTTTTCAATAGCGCGTAGTACCCGAATGGTTTCTTCTTCACTCATCACAACAGGAAGTGTTTTTTCTTTTTTTGGTCTTTCGATGAAATATGTTTTCCGTTGTCCACCCAAAACACGTTCGTAATAAAACTTAATCGCATTGATTGCCTGGTTTTGATAAGATATTGAAACTTTTCGCTCCATAACCAAATGTCGGAGAAATGATTGTATATGTCCTTCATTCAATCGATCGACGTATAGGAAGAATAAACGCCCTTTTCACCCAAGTCCAACAGCTTTGGACCGCAGTTGACTCTTTCGACACCCCTGCGATGCAACCCAATCCGGCTGACGGGGAGCCAGCAACGCTGAAAATTTAC
>NZ_VPCT01000044.1:0-3630 GCF_013418055.1 Acinetobacter sp. YH12208 | reverse complement strand
TCTGAACCGATTGCAACAATTGCAAATTCCTTTGTCTGATTTACAAACTGCCTTAACAGAGAATAATGAAAACCGTGGTGCTGGCTATATTGAGAAAAATGGACAACAGCTAACGGTTCGTGTTCCCCACTCTATTGTAAACAAGACATTTTTATCTTTTATATTCAATGGCTTATTTTCCTGCTAATTGGTAATACCATGAAAAATACCATGCTCAGAAAAGGCTTAACAATATTTTGAAAAATTGCCTACTGAGCGCTGCCGCACAGCTCCATAGGCCGCTTTCCTGGCTTTGCTTCCAGATGTATGCTATTCTGCTCCTGCAGCTAATGGATCACCGCAAACAGGTTACTCGCCTGGGGATTCCCTTTCGACCCGAGCATCCGTATGAGACTCATGCTCGATTATTATTATTATAGAAGCCCCCATGAATAAATCGCTCATCATTTTCGGCATCGTCAACATAACCTCGGACAGTTTCTCCGATGGAGGCCGGTATCTGGCGCCAGACGCAGCCATTGCGCAGGCGCGTAAGCTGATGGCCGAGGGGGCAGATGTGATCGACCTCGGTCCGGCATCCAGCAATCCCGACGCCGCGCCTGTTTCGTCCGACACAGAAATCGCGCGTATCGCGCCGGTGCTGGACGCGCTCAAGGCAGATGGCATTCCCGTCTCGCTCGACAGTTATCAACCCGCGACGCAAGCCTATGCCTTGTCGCGTGGTGTGGCCTATCTCAATGATATTCGCGGTTTTCCAGACGCTGCGTTCTATCCGCAATTGGCGAAATCATCTGCCAAACTCGTCGTTATGCATTCGGTGCAAGACGGGCAGGCAGATCGGCGCGAGGCACCCGCTGGCGACATCATGGATCACATTGCGGCGTTCTTTGACGCGCGCATCGCGGCGCTGACGGGTGCCGGTATCAAACGCAACCGCCTTGTCCTTGATCCCGGCATGGGGTTTTTTCTGGGGGCTGCTCCCGAAACCTCGCTCTCGGTGCTGGCGCGGTTCGATGAATTGCGGCTGCGCTTCGATTTGCCGGTGCTTCTGTCTGTTTCGCGCAAATCCTTTCTGCGCGCGCTCACAGGCCGTGGTCCGGGGGATGTCGGGGCCGCGACACTCGCTGCAGAGCTTGCCGCCGCCGCAGGTGGAGCTGACTTCATCCGCACACACGAGCCGCGCCCCTTGCGCGACGGGCTGGCGGTATTGGCGGCGCTGAAAGAAACCGCAAGAATTCGTTAACTGCACATTCGGGATATTTCTCTATATTCGCGGTTCAGCAGGCATGTCCCCTTTGAGGGCGACCCGACGACAGGATAATCGACCTTATGGTGCGCAAATATTTCGGCACAGACGGTATTCGTGGCAAAGCCAACGAAGGCGCGATGACGGCGGAAACCGCCTTGCGCGTCGGCATGGCGGCTGGCCGTGTCTTTCGTCGCGGTGACCACCGCCATCGTGTCGTGATCGGCAAGGATACGCGCCTGTCGGGCTATATGCTTGAACCCGCGCTCACAGCCGGTTTCACCTCGATGGGCATGGACGTATTCCTTTTTGGCCCGCTGCCGACAACGTAATAGGAAGAATAAACGCCCTTTTCACCCAAGTCCAAATTAATTTGCCGATTCCATAATCAGGGTGTATTACAATTCCATAGAGTTTTTCAATCCAGGTGGTTTAGCTGATAACTTAACGATTGATCAGCTTCTTCGTGAAGATTACTCGCCATGGGCGCGCAATAAAAGGATATCTGCCACGTTCAAAGAAGCGCATTTTATTGAAAAATATGGGTCAGGCATCAAACGAATCCAAGAAGGCTTCGCATCCTATGGTCTGCGTCCCCCTGTCTTTGAAAATTTCCAGCACGGTTTTCGAGTTATTGTCTCATCAAAGCTACTTTTCGAATCTAATGAGGGAGTAAGTGAGGGAGTAAATCTACTATTTAATCAGATAAGAACTAATCCAGGAAAGCGTGCACCATTTTTAGTAAACGAGCTATTAGTTCCTGTCAAGATAGTAGAGCGGTGGCTCAAAATCTTAAGAGATGATCATAAAATCGAGTTTCGAGGAGCTCCTAAAAGTGGAGGATACTGGCTAAAATAGAAATCAATGATACTCTTAAGTGGCACCAATCGAACTCCTATTTTAGCATTTAAAAAAGTATCCTCACATCATTTTATTGAACAATACCTAAGGCTGCTCTGGCGGCATTGATATGATTATCGTCGTTGCACTCTACCGCAAAAGCGCCATATGCTAATGGAGCTGCAGCAGCCCTCTCTATAGATTGTTCGTAGAGCCTATCCCATATCGTTCCGCCTTGTTTAGCATACTCCGTTATCAAACTCTTCAGGCTATCCTCTCCAAAAACCGATACGTGACCAGAAAAGTCCAGTGCAGGATCACCCATATGCGCAGTAGACCAATCTATGATACCAGAGGTCTTACCTTCCTTCGAGGTTAAGACATGCCCTGCATAGAGATCGCCATGGATGAAACAAGTGAATTCAGGCCACAAAGGGTCATTGTCCAACCATCTACGGTATCTGTTTTCCAACGGCTCGCTGATACCTATCTCAGATTTCACCAAGTGGATACGGTCAGCTATTTCGGTCCTCAATTCACTTGGAGTCATTATTTTCAAGTTGCTCTTTCTCACATCGTCAGCTGTAATACGATGTAATTCGGCCAATGATTTTGCCAGAGACTCCACATAAGCTATGCTATCGCGATCTATGTTCCAAGAAACCTCATGTGTTATCGCATCGAATGTCAGAGCAGGCGCATCCTCCAGTAAAGGGTAGGCTATTAGGCGCTCCGATACAATTTTCCAATCAGGGACATTGATCGACAGGTTTCTTTTGGCTAAATCCAATATTCTACTTTCATTTTCGATTTGTTCAAGCATATCGCTTCTTCGAGGTATACGGAGTACCCAGTTCTCACCGTTTACTTCCTTTACAAAGGCAACTCTAAAGTCGATGCCCATCTCATTGACGCTCATCTCTTCCGAAATTCTCAGCCCATGCTCTAGGGCTAATGTTTGCATATCTTCGATTGTCATTTCTATACTGTTTTCTTTTATTAAATTGGTACCAGTTCCCCCGACAGGACATTCTGAATGTCATATACAGGTGTAACACTTTACCCATATTCTTTTCGTATGGATAACACTTCCCATCAGGGAACAAAAATCTGATACATGAATTAATTGTGAGACAGTAGACCTACTGTCGCATTGAAGCCATCTCGGCGACTATTTGATTAGGAAAACCAAGGCTTTGCCATCATAGCCTTATCATAGAAGTATAACATAGTTGTAAAGATAGAAAATTATTTTTTATTCATCCATGATGTTATTATTTTATAATAACATCATCTAAACATGTCCTGTCGCTCTTTTGTGCTGTGATATTTCATACCTATTAACTGCTTTCGTTTGAATTATACGACGTTCTACTCACAATAGGGCAAGGGTTACTCATTCCGTAGGATGCGGTTCACGTATAGGAAGAATAAACGCCCTTTTCACCCAAGTCCAACAGCTTTGGACCGCAGTTGACTCTTTCGACACCCCTGCGATGCAACCCAATCCGGCTGACGGGGAGCCAGCAACGCTGAAAATTTAC
>NZ_VPCT01000043.1:0-4047 GCF_013418055.1 Acinetobacter sp. YH12208 | reverse complement strand
ACGGCACAACTTTGAATATCAAACTGAATACCTTGCTGCCTTAAACTCTCGATCTTTGGAATATTCTCTAAAGGCTTAATATAAGATGCAAATAGCCACGTCATAGTCAGTATGAGAACTGAAAAAACACCTAAGAAAGTGGTGATTAACTTCCATGAAAATTGATCACTGGCTGATTCAATCGAGTTTTTCAAGCGTCCAAGCGCTTTAGCGGTCTTAATAAGTTCTGCTGTACCGTCCTGTAAGCCCTCATTTACCGCTTTTGATATAGTGTGGTGGGTTTGCCCAGCAATAGTGCTTTGAATGTGTTCTTTCGTGATTTGAAGCTCTTTAACGGCCTGATTGACTAGGTTCTGCTGTTGTTCTGCAACTGCCATCAGTGCATATAGCTTTTTTTCATCAGGTGTCATCGGCTCATCCCTCTAAACTTCATTGTTTTCTGTTGCTCTCTTTCTAATTTTTGCTGTTGTTTGTACTGTTCCAAAGCAAGCTGTTTAAAGCTGTCAAAATCAGCCTTAAAGCTCTCAATACCCTGTTTAATTTCTTTATCTGAAATTGGGCTGTTTTTGAGGTCTTTCAGGTCTTTTTTAGGGTCGCCTAAATCTAGTTGCTCAAGCTCTTTATAGGCTATACGTGACTGTTGCAAGGCTTCCCTGATTTCAGGGTCTTTAGCTTGGCTTGGTAATAGTTTCTTTTCGGGTTCTTTCTCTATGCCTTGCTCTTTGTAGCTTCGCATATCAATACGACTGTCAATTTGGTGTTTTTCTAAATGGCTGTTGCATAAATCAGCCCATCTTTGGCGTAGGTCTTTAATATCAGTTTTTCGTTCCTGGTAATCCTTGCCCGTATTGTCTTTTTTAGCTCCGCCACGTTCAGGATTCTTGGCGTTATAGCGTTTGAAATATTGCTCTGGATCTCGTTCGATTCCATCTTGCAGACGTTCATTAAACATGAGGTGAACGTGAGGCTGATCCTTGCCGTCCATTGCTTTAGGGTTATGAATCGCAAATTGATACGGATATTTTGAGCCAATCTCAGACTGAATGAAGTCCTCAACCAGTTCTAGGCGTTGCTCGGCATTCATCTCTCTAGGCAGGGCAATTTCATATTCTCGATAGGTACTGCCATTTTTACGCTCGTAAAGGTCGGCTGCCTGCCAAAAGGTAATCGGATTATGTTCAGCCCATTTCGGCATGTTTCCATAAGCACTATGTTCAAGATCAGTTTCTGCCTGTTCCTGTTTCAGCTTCTTTTCTTCATCCCTATCAATATATTCGGCATGCGGTGCTGCTTTACCTGCCTTACCGACTTTGACACTTAAACGAGCAATCGCCATTAGGTTTTATCCTGTTCCTTTTTTCGGTTGCGCTCTTTCTTAAACGCTCTTTGATCAAGTATCGAAGCCCACATCATAATGATGATGATTAGCGGTGCTGCGATCACGCCAAAAGTAATATCTTTAATTTTTCCCAATACCTGTTTTAGTTGCATCCTGTTGCTCCTAGCTTTGGTACTTATTTTTTTCATTCAATTTTCAATTGAACGAAAAAAATAAGTTTCAGGGTTTTAGGGATGAAGTCCCTAACGTGCTTAGGTTTCTCAATGAAATTGAGAAACGTCTAAGCGCGCCATCAAATTTTTGATGGAAGTACAGGCGAACTTCTCTAGAACGAACTTTAACAAAATTGCGGACATTGGACGTAATTATTTTGTTATCGTTCTTTGAGAATTGAGCCTGTGCTTTTGCGGTATCTGAATTAATGGAATCAAATATGACTAATGATTGGCTGTCTGAAAAACTAACCTACATTTCTGCTTTAAAAAATCCCAATGATGCTCAAAAACTTTTATTAGAATTAGCTCAAATCCAATACCGTACACCCGACCAAGAGAAAAAGCTGAATGCCTTGATTAAAGCTGAAAAAGCCATAGATCGAGCAAATAAGCAAAAAGTAGCGGTTAGAAAATTACTGAATGCTGAAAAGGACGCTGAAAGAAAGGCTCGGACACGGCACCTCATTCAATTAGGTGCACTTTTTGAGATTGCCAACCTGGATAAGCGAGATCCTGCAGAATTGCTTGGAGTACTTCTAAAAACTGCTGAAATTGATCCAAATGATATGAAATGGCAAATTTGGAAAGATTTAGGACAAGAAATGCTTAATAAGCGTCAAAAATAAAACTAACTAAGCATTAATTGAAACCAATTAATGCTTTTCACATGTATTTGATGATTTCTATATATTCCCTAATAGCAAAACTAAACAGAATAGTATTCAATTTTACAGACCACTCTTTTTTGTTGTACTGTCCACTTAAAATACAAAAACCTGTCCAATATTCTGTTCCAAAAGAATCTTTTTCAAATTCTAATTCGTAAGAAGTTGCATGAATTATTTTATTGCAACACTCTCTAATAGATTGTTTAAAATCACCTTTTATTACTTCTACTATTTTTGGAATATTATTAAAAGCTTCTTTGTCTACACTATATTCAGGATAGTCTTCTACAGAAAAATCATAACTATCTTGTAGAACTCTCATTCTAGTAGCACATGAAATTAAGCGATTACTTACTGTATTGATTAACCAGTCTTGATAATTTGCAACTTCCATAGAAAATTGAGTAACCATTGGAGGTTCTTCAATCTCTGGATATACCTCTCTAAGAGTAGTTATAAATTGTTTACTTGCTGATGCTAGTTGCCCTAAGTACATGGCTTCATCAGTAATAGATGCATAATATATTGGATGCGACATAAATTAACCCCCTAATTTATATATAATAAATAACGCTTAAATAAAGGAAAAATTAAAATGGCTTTCGCTGAAGATATAGAAAATTGCTTATTAGATGGCTTTAAGAATGGCGATAATAGAACATGTTTTATATGCCATGAAAAAGTTACTGGCCCAGTTGTTTATCATGATGGATCTGTTGATGGTCACGACATTTGGGTTATGCTAGTTTTTCATCCAGCTTGCGCTAATCTAATGGGACAAAGATTAATTTCAGATGGTTTCCCTAATAGAAGAAAAAAGTAAAACAAAGTTAATAGCCTAAGCAGAATTTTATAAATATTACGAACCATCCCCCCCTAACCATAAAAAGCAAATGCTCTCAACTTCTCAACTCGCCCCCAAAGCGTCGCACTTCGTGCTTTGGCTTTGGAAACGGTTGAGAGAGTTTCGGCAATACTCACCCTAAGGGCAGCCATTTGAAAAAATGACATATCCCCTAAGTATTGCCGATTTACCTGTATATATTTGGCTTCGGAGCCACGTATATCGGTCGTATCCGCACATAGCTTTGCTGACTATGCAGACAAGGACTCAAAGTCTTGCACCTCGCTCCACGCGCTCCCTGTCGTTACATTGCCTGTATCTCTGCGAGGGTTTCCCCAACGTACAACTTAACAAGTCCTATGTAACTACTCCTAACGCTCCGCCTATGTGAAGTTCCCCTGTAAGCGGTTTAGCCTTTCGACTATAGCTACAATACGCCAGTGACACTTATTCCTACCACACGTACTGCATGCCGACCGTAAAACGGACACGCAGAAGCGGGCAAAGCTCGATCTAGGATGCTTATTTGATGGTTTAAAACACGAATTAACGAAGACTTATCATTTTGAGGCTTGATATAAACACTGTTTATTGTGAAAATAGAGTTCAGGTACAAGCCTTTTGGTGAAATCATAACGGTCGCCAAACCTTATGATCTTCGTTACTTGATGTTAGTTCCATCAAATAACTGCGTACCGCTGAATTTACTTGAAAACCCCTCTAAGTTGCAAGACTTAGAGGGGTTTTTGTTTAGAATTTTACATTACAAGTTACTTATTCTTGTTTAAAGCAAATTTTCGCTTCTTAATCACAGTAAGTGGCTTTTCTTGTGGAGCCATATTTTTCTGAATGGTTCCCTGCTTCATCTCTACTGGGACAGCACTATTTTCAGTAGTCTTTGGACTAGATTCTTTAGGCTTTGACTCTGTTGGCTTTTGCAGAGTTGCTTCCTTATTTTTAATTTTTATATAAATTTTATGA
>NZ_VPCT01000042.1:0-4359 GCF_013418055.1 Acinetobacter sp. YH12208 | reverse complement strand
ATATAGAAAACCACTCAAGCATAAGGCCCTATGAATTGAAATTCAAGCGGGCTATATGCTATCGTGTTTTTCATGAAATGCGCACTTACGACTTGGATTTCATCCAAGTCAAAGTTTGCGTAAGGGGATTCCCCTTAACCCCAAAAAATTGCTACGCAATTTTTAAAAGCAAAAGCAAAACCATCACAAGGCTAAGGCATGGCAATTTATCACTGTACGACCAAGACCATTAACCGAAGTTCTGGACGAACTGCGGTAGCATCTATGGCCTATCGTGCAGGAGAAAAATTGACAGATGAACGGACAGGATTAACGCACGACTTTACGAGAAAAGAAGGTGTGGCTTATACCGAAATTATCTCGAACTTAGATACTCAAATTGATCGTGCCGAACTCTGGAATCTGGCGGAAAAAATGGAAAACCGCAAAGATGCCAGAACCGCTAGAGAATGGGTTATTGCTTTACCTGATGAATTGGACGAAGAACAACGCAAGGAACTCGCTAAAGACTTCGCCAAGTCCTTAGTAGATCGCTATGGGGTGGTCGCAGATTTAGCGATTCATGCACCCAGCAAAGGTGGAGATGATAAAAACCATCATGCACATATCTTGCTAACAACTCGCAAAGCAGAATTGGACCCTGAAAATAAATTAGTCCTTACTCAAAAAACGGAAATTGAACTAAGTAACACCAAAAGAAAAAGCCTAGGCATGGGAACAAGCCAGGAAGAAATTAAACAGATTCGAGCCACCTGGGCAAACTTAGCCAATCATGCTCTGGAATATGCAGGGTATCGGGAAAGAATCGACCACCGCAGCTATGCCGATCAGGGCAATCAGCTACAAGCCACCATACATGAAGGCAGCAAAGTCACCCAGATGCGTAGGAAAGGCATAGATACTGAGATCAGCCGTTTCAACGACACAATCAAACAGCAGAACAGCCAGCAGCTCCAATACCAACAACAGCACAAGGAAAAGACCTTAGAACAGGGTTTTAACCGTGTTGAACAAGGGTTTGAGCAATGGAAGAAAGATCAAGAAGCTAAACGCCTAGAACTGGAACATAAAAAGCGGTTAAAGCTACAGCAAGAACAAGCTATGAAGCTGAAACAACGCAAAAGCATGAATAGAAATGGGCCTTCCCTATGAGCAATCAAAACGATTTAGACGACCAGTTATATATTTTATTAGCTTCGATGAAGGAATACAGGGAAGCCATAGCAGACGATAAGAAGCGATTAGAGACATTTTACACCCAAGTAGCTAGTGGGGTACTAGATAAGGCTGAAAAGTCACTACAGGAGACAAATAAACAAGCTATAGGGGCATTAAAGAGCCGTATTGAGGAGTTAGATAAAGCAACTAGCCGTCTTAACTATCAATTTATTGCCGTGTTTGCCAGCGCCTTTGTAGCGTTGGTAATGGTGCTGTTCTTGGCGTTATTTTTATTTGTCCCAAGTATGGATGAAATCCAGCAGCGCAGATCGGAAGTAAACAACCTGAAAAAATACAGTTTAGATCTATCAAAATGTGATGGGAAAACATGCGTTAAAGTGATGACAAAACAATGTGGCTATGGGAAAAATGGCGATTATTGTGTGATTGACCCTAAATAATTGCCGCTGGTACTTTGCTCTGCTCCTCCCAAACCTATCAGATATTTAGTGTCGCAAAGTGGCTCGACTTTGAAACATGGCAAAAGCCATATTTCAAAGCATCGAGCTAAATTTTGATTTTTTATGTCATATCAATTTGCAAAGAATAAAGGCACTCTTAGATACTAAAAAAAGGAATTAAAAATGAGAAAACATTTGATTTTCCTAAGTTTTATAGTAATGGTTTTCATTTTAGCTATGGTTATTAAGATCGAAAATGATCAGAAAAAAAGGCAAGAGTTAAGTAAATTGGAGTTAGTTAAAAAGAAAGTTAATTAAGCAAAAACTGAGTTATACTTTTTTGATAACGATAATAACTAAGCCCAGAAAGCGCCTAATCTCAGCACTGCACCTGCTGGGATTTTTTTTATTTAAATATCTGATATAGTGGTACTTATATAAAATATTATAACTTAGGTGGTCCATGCCTAGCCTAACTCTCAAAGCCACATCAAAAAGATGCTTCGAGCCTAAAGTTCTAATGATTCTAATCGAGTGTCTGCCTGATGAACAAAGGCCTCCTATCAAAGAGTTATTAACCTCTTATCCTGTAGAAATTAAACTAAATCTAACTCCAGAAGTCTTAGAACCCACTATCGAAAAAATACTAAAACGCTTAGGCAGAGCATTTATTATCAGTAAGTAGATCAGTTCTGAAGTTTTCTTAAAATTAACATAATATAACTGTTTTTTCCTTCAATATCATTATATTAGAGATTGCCGCCTTGAATCATAGAGCAACAGGGCGGCAACTTTTCTATTTTTTATGTTCTACGGTTTTAATTAGATATTTTAATAATTAAATTCATTCCAGTAAGAACCGAGCGAGTGTCTACGAGCGATCACCTGGCATTAAAATTTTGCCCCTGCCTTTTCCCTGATTACAAGCCCCCCCTTTGCTTCTTAACGAAAGATATAGAGCATCCCGAAGGGTGCGAACTGTATTAATTAGAATCTAAACGAGCGAAGCGAGCATAAAGATTACTGAGCGAAGCGAAGGCCTAGTTTCTTTTTTTATTAAATCCTCAACTTCTATTTAAAAAAAACAGCCCCTCAACCGAGCTTTAGCGAGGTTAAAACGTCCGAGCTTTAGCGAGGGCATAGGGCTGTTTTCCATGCTCACTTATGCTTTTATATATATTTTAAAGCTTTTAAATGCTTTTAGACACTCTTAAACCCTTACTACAGAAGGGTTTCAAGCCCTATAAAAGGACATTTAGTCGGTTATAAAAGGACATTTAGTCGGTTATAAAAGGACATTTAGTCGGTTATAAAAGGACATTTAGTCTTGATTTAAGGACTTAATTAATATTGACCTTTTAATGATAACTTTATACAGTGTCCTTACTTTGAATAATAATATGCTTTGAAGATGAAGAATGAGCTTGTTGTGAAAGATAACGCATTAATGAACGCTAGTTATAATTTAGAAGTAACCGAACAGCGCTTAATACTTCTTGCAATCATTAATGCAAGACAAACAGGTAACGGTATAACTGCTGATAGTAAGTTAGAAATACATGCTAATGATTACGCTAGTCGTTTTAATGTTAGTAACGATGGTGCTTACAAAGCACTGAAAAGTGCTGTTCTAAACCTGTTTGATCGTCAATTTTCATTTAAAGAAGAAGATAAAAAGGGAAATGTAGGAACTGTTAAGTCTAGATGGGTAAGCCGTATTAAATATATTGATGATTCAGCTACATTAGAAATCACTTTTGCACCAGATGTAGTGCCTTTGATTACAAGACTTGAGCAACAGTTCACTAGTTATCAACTTAAGCAGGTCACACAGCTTACAAGTAAATACGCTATTAGGCTTTATGAGTTAATCATTGCTTGGCGCGAAGTTGGCAAAGTTCCACAAATTGAGTTAAGTGACTTTAGAAATAGAATTGGGCTTGAAAATACTGAATATACAGCGATGTGTGATTTCAAAAAGCGTGTATTAGAACCAGCAATCAAACAAATCAATGAACATACAGACATCGTAACAACTTATGAGCAACACAAAAAAGGGCGTTCAATTACAGGCTTTTCATTCAAATTTAAGCAAAAGCAAATAAGAACTGAAGTTAAAAAAGACAAAAATATAGGAGATTTTTTTAACCGAATGACTGATTCACAACGTCTTAAGTTTGGATCTAAACTTGCCTATGATGAGCGTGTACAAAGTGAGTATAGCCACTTAATTGGTACTGGAAATTATGAACAATTCGGACAACTTTTAGCTGAAATGCTAGCAGAAAAAAGACACTTTGAAATGTTCTTTCCTTTGCTTGTAGAGCATGGTTTTAACGTATAAAAATAAAAACTAATTACACTTAAGATTAAATAACTCTCTATCTCTGTCTTCTGTTAAATACTCGTTGAGTTCAGCGAGTATTTTTTCTTTATTGGCTTCATTGGCATTCATTTTTTTAATCAAATAAGAACCGAGCAAAATTTTGCGTCGAGTATCATCTTTTCTTTCCTGCTCTTTTTGTTTTGATTTTTCTCTAGCTTCGATAGCCTGTTTACGAGCCTTTAACTGTTTCAACTTTTCCAACTGGGCTTCAATTTTCTTTTCGAGATTTTCAGCAGCTTTTGTCATGATTCAGATTTCGGGATATAGAAAACCACTCAAGCATAAGGCCCTATGAATTGAAATTCAAGCGGGCTATATGCTATCGTGTTTTTCATGAAATGCGCACTTACGACT
>NZ_VPCT01000041.1:0-4584 GCF_013418055.1 Acinetobacter sp. YH12208 | reverse complement strand
AGACCGTCATTGGCCAGTTGGTAGATCGCTTTAATATCCAAAAAGTAAGAGCAAAAGATTTATGGCATTTATCACATCGCTTTATCAGAAAGATTCTGTCACACACCGTCTGCGTTGTTTTGAATAAGAAGCTTGGCCATTCGCCAATTCAACTCGAAAAACTCATTTTAAGTTGAGATTGGCGTTCTTTATATAATTATTTTGGGGTAAAACATGAAGTTTAATAAAAGTGTGCTTGTTATCACTTTATCAGGTTTTTTAGCCGCATGTGGGGGCGATGGTTATTATGATAAATCACCTTCAACTGGAACAAGCAATGGTGACAATTCAAGTGTTCCATCTGGGGAACAAACTTCTCAGCAAATCTTAGATACTATAAAACGTGAAGGTCAATTCTTATTTGGAAATTATGATCCAAATGATGAAAAAACAGCTAAAGGCTATATTGATCATGCTTTAGATACCTTTGCACAAGGTCCTCTACAACTTGCCTTAGATGCCAAAAAATTATTTGATCAAGATAAGTCTGCTTTTGTATATCGTGAAAAGTGTATGAACTCAGGCACATATACAAATACTAGTTGTTATATTCTTTTTAATGATGCAACCATCAAAAATCAGTTAAATAAAGTAAATCCTAATAAATATTCGACATGGGATTTTGATGTGAATGATAATGAACTTACAGGCATGAAACTTTCAGATGAACAAATTGATAAGTTCACTGGAAAAACTATGATTATTATTTTTGATAATCGAAATGCTGATAAAAAATTTAATGATATTTGGGTAACTGGTGTATTTGGATACCCTTACAAGCAGTCATGGGGTCTTACACAATCAGATCAGCTGCGTATTGTAAGCATGAATGCAGCCAATAGTGAATATGAGGTGACTCTAACTTATGATGATGAAACCACCGAAACCAAAGGTGCACTAAGTATTTATAAAGACCCAACCTCTACAGATGGTGAACTTTATGTCCTGCAAAACAACTCAAGTTTTGATGTATTAACCAACGATAATCCAAATACACCTGAAGTCGAAACAGTTAATTTCGAAATTAATTCAGTTGTTGGTGATCCAGCAGCACTTGCAACATACCGAGTCAAAGCAAATGCACAACAAATCCTTGATATTCCAAATGTAAGTGCAATTATAGGTACACGTGTAGAAAATGAATCTCCATCAAAAAATGAAAAAAACTTTGTTGCAAGTATTCATTTGGAGGGAGAAAATATTTTCACATTTAAAGAATCTTTAAATGGTAGTATTTTGAAATTCAAACATATTATTGATGGAATTACCTATGAAGGTACTTCAACAAATAATAATGGTACTATTCAAACAAATTTGACCTCTCCAACAAATCTAAAATATTAATGTAAAGATTTAATAAAAGCCCTCTTTTAGAGAGGGCTTTTTTGTATATTGGAACTAAGGATATAAATTTCTAGAAAGTCTATTATATGTACGACCTCATCATCATTGGCGCAGGCACTGCAGGGATCAGTGCTTATAACGAAGCCATCAAATACACCCAAAATATTTTAATTATTAATGACGGCCCATGGGATACAACCTGTGCACGTGTCGGCTGTATGCCAAGCAAACTTCTGATTTCATCTGCAAATCGCATGCATGACATTCAATCCGCGAAAGACCTCGCTTTACAACATGAAGCTGTAATAGATACTTCAGGTGTGATGCAACGTCTACATAGCTTAAGAGAACGTTTCATTCGCGCAACCCTAAAAGGCGTTGATCGATGGGAGGCTTCACATAAAATTTCTGGTCATGCAACGTTTATTAATGCCCATACAGTTGAAGTCAATGGACAAGCTTATCAGGCTAAAAGCTTCATTATTGCGGTTGGTTCACGACCTAATATCGATAAAACATTCAAGGAAGAATTAGGAGATAAATATCTAACTTCTGATAAGATATTTGAACTTTCTCAATTACCCAAGTCTTTAGCAGTGATCGGAAGTGGTGTGATTGCCATTGAACTGGCACAAGCCATGCAACGACTGGGCGTAGACACTACCCTGTTCGCTCGTAGCCAAAAAGTAGGTGCCTTAACCAGTCCAGTCTTACAAAAGCTGGCACAGGAGCAATTGAGTAAAGAACTCAATATCAAGTTCAAAATCTTGCCAGATCAAGTTAAAAAACAAGCTGATCATATCCAGATTAATTTTACTGAAAATGATCAAGCTCAAACTATTCAAGTTGAATATATTTTGGGCGCTACAGGCCGTCAGACTAATCTGGATCGATTAGGTTTAAATCAGTTAGAGCCTAGTTTTGCTGATATCAAAAAATTGCCTATCAATGAAAAAACCAAACAACTCGCAGATATGCCTATATTTATAGTGGGTGATGCCGCACCTGATGCCCCCATTCAGCACGAAGCTGCTCATGCTGGTAAAGAAGTGGTTCATAACTGTTTAAATTATCCCGAGATTAAGCCGATTCCCGCACTCACCCCACTGGCAATCGTATTCTCTCACCCGGAAATGGCGATTATCGGACAAAGTTTTAAACAGTTAGAACAGCAAAATATTGAATTTATTCGAGGATTTGCCTCCTATGAAAATCAAGGACGTGCATTGGTTCTTGCTGAAAATAAAGGTGGTATTGAAGTTTATATTGATAAAAAATCAGGCAAATTATTAGGCGCAGAACTCTTCTGTTCACAAGCCGAACATCTTGGCCATCTTCTGGCCTGGACCATTGATGCAGATCAGGATATTCATCAAATCCTGGCAAAACCTTTTTATCACCCAACGCTGGAAGAAGGCCTCAGATCTGCTCTTAAACATGCTCGTCGTCAATTTGATGCATTGTAAGTGTTTGCTGACGCTCATTGAGTACATTAATCAAACGGTAACTGTGCGCAACTAAGCGATCTAACCAACGCTGAGCAGCCAATAACTCAAAAGTTTTGGCTGCATTCAGCTGATACGTTGAGGCATAAATATTAGTTTTTTCACGTAATTCGCTACGATGCTGTTTACTCCACTGTTTTAGATGTCCCATTTCAATATACAACTGGCTCAAATCTTCAGATGAGCGAGTATCTAGCATGCTATTTCCAGCATTTTCCAGAATCTGGATAAAATCCAAGGCAAGTTGATGAATCGCGGGTTGGGTACGAATACTCACAACATGCTTTAGATTTTCCAAATCACTACGCAACACTTTCAGATAAACCATCATCCTTAATAAGCTAAAGAGCCGACTTTGATCAGTGCTATTTTCAGGCACAACAATTTTTCCTAAATAATCCTGTAATTTGTAAATTAATTCGTCTTGCTGTTTTAATTCATTGGCCGAAACCAATTCTGCTGACTTGATGGCTTTTAGAATCCAGGAATATTGGGTCAATATGGTTTTAAAGATCACTTGTTCTGCCGTATTAATTGCGACCGCAGGCACTGCCAAACTGGCTTCATCTAAGGCCTGTAATAATGAATCTTCATGTGCCGGAATATATTTCACCAACAGCTGTTCAAAGGGGCGAATCAATGGCATAAAAAATAAGGCACCAAATACACTGAAGGCTGTATGAAAAGCTGCCACAATGACCACATGATCCCAACCAGATAAAAAATACTGTGGTTGATACAGCCATAAAAACAAGGGAACCAAAATACAAAATGCAAAAATTGCACTCACGACATTAAAACAGACATGCACAGCAGCAGTTCGTTTTGCATTCGCATTTGCACCGATGGCTGCCAGTACTGCAGTTGCAACGGTTCCAATATTCTGGCCAATGACGAGCACAAGCGCTTGATCGAGCTGAATCGCCTGACTTGCTAATGCAGCAAGTGTCGCTGTAATGGCGGCACTAGAGGACTGCAAAATCACAGTCATGACCAAACCGAAAAGTACCAATAACAGCTTTGCAGCAAAACTTTCGGTCGAGAAAATTGAAAGATCGAGATGTTCTGCGACACCTGACATTGCTACTTGAAGCAAATCAATTCCAAAGAAAATCAGGCCGAATCCCGCAAGCGCCAAGCCGGTAAGCGCTGTACGTCCATGTGCTAATATTTTAAGTAAAGCGCCTATGGCAATGAGAGGCAAAGCCACTTGTCCAATAGAAAACTTTAAACCTAAAAAAGCCACAATCCAGCCAGTACTGGTTGTACCGATATTGGCGCCAATAATTACACCAATGGCTTGCGAAAAAGAGAGTACGCCTGCACTGACAAAGCCAATACCATTGTCTTAATGTTTCACCTGCAATATCTTTAAGGCTCTCGGTCATTAAAGTCATACCAAGCAAAAATAAACCGATTCCACCACAGAGCTGTGTAAATACCTCAAACACGCAGATTCCTAGGCTTTAAATTTTAATGATTAAAACATAATCAGGCTGATTTAAAAACAGCAAATAACCTTGAGTAAATTCAGAATATTATTTTTACTTTTTAATTTTGCTATAAACTCCACACACAAAAAAACACCCCCTGCTCATGCAGGGGGTGTTTCGAATAATGAGCTGGCGATGACTTACTCTCACATGGGTAACCCCACACTACCATCAGCGCAAAGAGGTTTCACTTCTGAGTTCGG
>NZ_VPCT01000040.1:0-4803 GCF_013418055.1 Acinetobacter sp. YH12208 | reverse complement strand
CTATTGGCTGAATCAAAAACACAAAGCCATAAGCCACGTTCACGCTAAAATTTAAATTTTCTTTTTTGGCGTTTATTAAAATTATCTAAACAATACATGGTCTTATAGAGCGAGTGTCTACGAGCGAACTAGCAATATTCGACCATCGACCCTCTGAAAAACCGCTTTTAAATGACCTGAATCCTAGAAAATCTATATTTTCATGCCGAAATTTACCCCTAGACCGAGCGAAGCGAGCATAAAGCCTTATGAGCGAAGCGAATTCATAGTTGCTTTTGCTTTTAGATTTCACAAACAGAATTAACCAAAACTGCCCCTCGCTGTGAGCGTAGCGAACAGCAATAGAGTACGAGCTTTAGCGAGTACCTAGGGCAGTTTCACTCCCCTGCCGTTGGGCTTTTAATTATTTTTAAAGCTTTTAAATGCTTTTAGACAGGCTGAAAACATTGATATGACTGCATTACAGAGTTTATAAACGTACATTAGCTCTTATATAAACGTACATTAGCTCTTATATAAACGTACATTAGCTCTTATATAAACGTACATTAGCTCTTGATTAAAGTACATTAAAATATTAGTATTTAAACATACATTAAAAATAGTGTACTTCAATAATGAAAAACGGATTAGTAGTGAAAGATAATGCTTTAATCAATGCCAGTTACAACTTGGAATTAACAGAACAGCGTTTGATTATGCTTGCCATCATTAACGCCAGAGAATCAGGGCAGGGCATCACAGCGGACAGTAAGCTAGAAATACATGCTAGTGATTATGCAAAACTGTTTAATGTGTCAATTGATGCGTCATATAAAGCCCTTAGAGAAGCCGTAAACAACTTGTTTAATCGACAGTTCAGCTATACCGCCGAATATAAAAGAACAGGTAAAACAGGCATTGTACGGTCACGTTGGGTTAGCCGAATTTTTTATGTTGATGATTTAGCATTGCTAGAAATAACCTTTGCGCCTGATGTTGTGCCATTGGTGACACGACTGGAAGAACACTTCACAAGCTATCAAGCTAAACAAGTCGCACACTTAACCAGTAAATACGCAACAAGACTGTATGAGCTTCTCATTGCGTGGCGTGAAGTCGGTAAAGTTCCACAAATAGAAATTGGTGAGTTTAGAAACCGTTTAGGACTTTTAGATGATGAATACACAGCTATGCACAACTTTAAAAAGCGTGTGTTAGAACCATCTATTCAACAGATCAATGAACATACAGACATTAACGTAACGTATGAACAGCATAAAAAAGGGCGGTTGATTTCAGGCTTTTCATTCAGGCTTAAACAAAAACAACAGCCAAAAATTGAAAAGCCAGTTGACCCGAAACGAGATCCAAATACCCCTGATTTCTTTATCCCTATGACCGATGCACAACGGCATTTATTCGCTCACAAGCTGTCTGAAATGCACGAAATGAGTGAGTATTCAGTAGGTACTGAATCATACGAAGACTTTGCAAAACGTATTGCTGATATGCTTTTAGAGCCTGAAAAATTCAGGACGTTTTACCCTCTATTGGTACAAGCAGGATTTAACTCTTAGGATATTAAGATGACAGATAAACAGCAGTTACTGGAAGCCTTTAGAAGTGCTAAAGGCATCGTAGATCATGAATTTTCTCAAGAGGTTATTGATGCCAGTCGAGAAGCTGATGAAGCAAGACAGCAACGCATCCTGAACGGTGAAACCACCTTTGAACAGGAAGACGCTGCACTCATGGAAGAATGGCGAAAATCAAACCCAAAATAATTATTTAATTACGACTTCCACATTTTCCTTGTCATATTTTGCTGAATATCCAACAACAGTTTTTGTTGTGATTTTTTGATTTTTATCAATATAAATCAAATCAATAGCTGTTTCATTGTAAGTGTAATTGATTGGATACTTATATGATGACTTAGGGTTGATTGTTCCTACAACTTCATCAACTTTAGGGGAAGCATAATGGATAGTCACATTTGTTAAAGGGCTATCTGTTTCATTTTTAATGACAATAAAGCCTTTTTCATCTTTGCCACACCCAACCAATAACAATCCTGACAAAGCCAAGACCGGGATAATTTTTTTCATTTCAATTCGCCCTCTGAGTTCGTCCAAACCAACTTATCGTTTTTAATGCGTAGCAGATCGCCAGCTCTAACCTTAGCTTGGGCAATATTAATAAATGATGAATGGAACATGGTGTAAGGATTTTGAACGGCCAAAGACAACCCTATTTGGTTGTTGTGCAAATCCATTTTTCGCTCAAGTTCAGGCTGTTTAGTCGCCCCATACTCGTGAGCATTTGACCACTGAATAGCAAATGGCAATCCCACATCTACCGCCATGCCAAACGTCCATAAGGCATGTCTAAAAGCATCACCATTGCCATTGTGTCGAGCTTCTAAGGTGTATTTTTGCTTGGTGTAATCCAGTGCCAACTTTCCATTGGCCAGACACAAAAGAGACTTGGCAGGATCACTATCATACAAGGCTTTTTCTTGCGGATTTAAATCGCCAACCACCTCAGCAACATCCTCATAATCAGGAATATCAGGAATCACTGATAAGGTTGCTACCCTTGCTGTTGTTGCAGTCTTTGCCACTTTTTTTGATGAAGATTGCCCTACCAATGAACGAGCATAATCATCCAATTGTTGCTTAGTAGCATCAGGATAAGTTGCCCGATATTTTCTAATTTTATCGCCAATATCTAAGATAGATTCAGCCGAAACTTGGGCAGATATTAGAATGGCAAGCAAGGATAGCGTTATTTTATTCATGTTTAATCACCTTTAGAAATAGGTTGTAAACCGAATAACAATCTATCTCTATCTTCTGTTAAATAATCATTAAGATCAGCAATAATTTTTGCCTTTTCTGAATCATCTTGCATTTTTTTTAACGCCAAAGAACCAAGCAAAATTTTACGTCTAGTATCTTCTTTTCGTTGTTGATCCGTTGCTTTCTTTTTTTCACGAGCCAAAACAGCTTGCTTCTGAGCTTTAAGCTGTTTCAAACGTTCTTCTTGTTTAGCAATTTGCTGTTCCAAAGATTCGACTTTCATTACAACTCCAATGCCTAAAAAAACCACAGTTAGCATAAGCGTACATGAATTGAAATTCAAGGTACTATCTGCTATCGTGGTTTTCCCAAAGGGCGCACTTTACCATTGAAAAAAATCTTCGATTTTTATTCAATGGAAGTACGGCAGGGGATTCCCCCTACAACCCCAAACCAGCTTATGCAAGCTGGGAAATTTGGAAACCCAAATTTAAGAGCAAAAGCAAAATGGCAATCTTTCATTTTTCAGTCAAAGCGATAAGCCGAAGTGCAGGGCGTTCAGCCGTTGCATGTTCTGCCTATCGTTCGGGTGAAAAACTAGAAGATCATTATCAAGGTAAAATTCAGGACTACACCCAAAAAACAGGTGTGGAATCTAAAAAAATCTATGCACCTGAAAACACCAAAAAAGAATTATTAGACCGTCAAGAATTATGGAATGCAGTTGAACAGGTTGAACGTAGAAAAGATGCAACCTTAGCAAGAGAGTTTGAAATTGCCTTTCCCCATGAGTTTAATGCAGAACAAAGACAAGACTTGCTCGATGAGCTATGTCAGGAAATTGTAGAAAAACATGGTGTGATCGTGGACGCATGTATCCATGCTCCGCATACCAAAAGCGGAAGTGATGAGAGAAACTTCCATGCACACATCATGTTCACCAGTCGGCAGATTGACCCACAGACAGGCGACTTTGCCAAAAAGAAAAATCGAGACTTCAACAAAGAGCAATCCAGTGAAACCGTGAGCCACTGGAGAGAATACTTTGCAGAATTGACCAACCGCCATTTAGAAAAACATGGCTTTGCAGATCGTGTCGATCACCGTAGTTACAAAGATCAAGGCATAGACCTTGAAGCCACTCAACATGAGGGGCCACAAGTTACCCAGCTTCGCAGACAAGGTATAGACACCGAAATCAGTCTATCCAATGATGCCATCCGTGAACGCAACCAATTTAGCCAACACATCAAAGGTTTAGATCAAGAAATACAAGCATCTGAACGACTGTTGAATAACTTGATTCAGACCAGGGAAAATTTAGACCAGGAGCAACGCCAAAAAGAAAAAAACCAGGAACAGCGTTCACCTGAAGAATTGACCAAAATCGCATATAGCGTTATTTCGCAATATAACGACGCTGTAGCCACGGAAGCAAAAAACATAGCACTAACTACCCAAAAAACAGAAATCGAGCAAATAGACGCTGTTTTGGAGCAAATAGAACTATCCAAAACCAATCTTGAACACCAAAAAGAACAATTAGGCAAAAAACCGCTGTTTTTTAGTGGCAAATGGGATGCTGCAAATGCAGAAATTCAAACCCAATGGCAAGAATTGGACAGTCAGGAACGAGATTTAAAGACCAAAACCCCACGTTTAGAACCTGAACGCTATACAGATCGGGCAAAAGAGATCGTAAACAAAGCTAATCCGAACCTGAAAGCCAAACATGATCGAGCAAGACTTCACCTTGAACGTGAACAACAACGGAAGTTAGCCGAACAGGAAAAGCGGAAACAGGAAGCCAAGGCACAACAAGAACGAGAAAAACAGGCGTTTTTTGCACGTAAAGCCTTACGTGAGCAAGGAAAACATGACGAAGCCAATAAACTATTGGCTGAATCAAAAACACAAAGCCATAAGCCACGTTCACGCTAAAATTTAAATTTTCTTTTTTGGCGTTTATTAAAATTATCTAAACAATACATGGTCTTATAGAGCGAGTGTCTACGAGCGA
>NZ_VPCT01000003.1:0-227619 GCF_013418055.1 Acinetobacter sp. YH12208 | reverse complement strand
TCTTGAATTTTCTGCCAGATATCATCGGTAAGAAGTGTGCGTGCCATTGAAAGTGTAGAAATAAAAATAACTCAAAGGAGGATTTTAAGTATTTAAAACCAATTCTTCAAATGAGGACACACCCTAGGCCTGTGGTTAAACGAACGATGTCACGCGGGGTAAAATGTTCCCCTGCGGTTTCATTTGAACCTTCGGCAAAACGGCGGATCAGTTCTTCAAACACCAAGCCCATTTCATGGTTAGATATATTTTTTGGACTGAGATCAATTTTAGGGTCTGAAAAATATTGAACGACTTTATAAAGCAAGTTGGCATCATCCAGAAGACCAATAAATTCGTCGAACTTGAAGTGTTCAAAGATTTCACGTGCGTCTTTGGAGAAGTTTTGAATATAAGTATTGAGGTTTGAACGGATGTCCTTTTGACCCAGGCTGCCTAAATCCAGTTCTGAGGTATTGAAAAATGACAAACCACCTGTGGCTCTGAGCAATATCTTTTCTTTAGCATCTTCAGGAAGTTGCTTTTCTTTTTGTTTTTCTTTTTCATTAGCAACCAACACATCCGATTTGGTAGGCGCTAATACACACTCCAGACGGCGAAGCAGTGTAAAGGGTAGAATCACACGACCATATTGCGATTGTTTGAAGTCACCACGCAGGAGATCGGCAACCGACCAGATAAAAGCTGCTACTTGTGAAAAATTATTATTTGTCATTAAAAAATACCGCTAGCACTCAGGCTATAAAAACTTGAAATTTATAGTTTCATTGTGCCTGATTTACAACATGTTTTGCTAGAGATAGACTGTACAAAAGAATATTAATTAGTATGCCTATGAGTTTTTTAAGTATTATTGAAAATAAAGAAATTTTTAGCTTTATGCTCAATAATGAGCAATGGGACAGATTGAAGGTTGATATAAAATACAACCGATCATTAAAAGTTTGTTCTAGTAAGCCCTTCACGTCTGTCCATACCATTTTGGTACTCACTCAAACCTATCAAGCTCTTTATCGTGAAGGTATATCACCAATCTAATTCTGGCTTTGCAGTCTGTATTACCAGTTTTTGAGTTCGCTTATTATTACCTGAGGCTTTTTTGCGAACTTTACCTTTGAGCTTAAGCAACTGTATCGGTGAAAATGATACTTCAGGTATCAATTGATCTAGATTACCCAACATATTGAGCGCACCTAAAATAGCGATCAGCTCTACTAGTCGAACGTCGCCTTTCTCCGCATTAAGGACAGCTCTCCGACTAATCCAAGCTTTATTAGCAATCTCCGCTTGTGTCATATCTTGATTCAATCGGATGCGTTTTAAGCGCTCACCTATTACTGACGCAATATATATCGGACTATCATTTTCAGAATAATTCATTATTTATTATCCTCATCTAGCTATGTGTTGTGCCGCCGTCATATAAAAATCTAGTCAAAATACCAAAATCTTTAGATCCAAATATGGCACAGCTCTCATGTTAGTTGCCAGTTCTTTGTTAATATCTATGCCTAACTAAATGCGCATTTACCCTAGCTAAAACTGAACATAATGAACGTCCCATCATCAGTTTCCGATGGACTCAATCTTGGCCGTTCTTCCGTATAAATAAAATAAGAAAAATACAAAACACAGTTAAACCAGCCACATTCAAAAACAAAGAATCAATAACTTAAATAAAAAAATCTATCTAAGCAAACCCTTAGCCTAGTTTAAAAAGAATTCAAATTCATCAAAAACCACCCACATTTATAACCATTTTCTTGATCTTTTTTTTGAAATTAACTTTTTAAGCATGTCTCTATATACATTAAAAAAATAAGGAGCATGAATATGGCATCTAAACAATCAGGTCAGAAGAAAAACGCTAAAGCAAAGTTTGACTCACATCAGGTCATCCTTGCTCCATATCCACCTTTAAGTGGAATTTACAATTGCTATGCACAAATATTTAGGGCGGCACGGCTGCCTTCAATTATTCAGCCAGATATCAAGTTACTTTGTCTCTCAACAATTTCAGGGAGTGAATTCTGTGTATTAGATAACTTTCTGCTTGTATACGCCTCCAAAAAGCAAAATCTGCGTATAGACGCAAGCTACGTTGTGCTCACCGACATTGATTTACCCAAGCTTGAATATCAATTGAGCTGGCACTTATTCAAATTAATCACTGAGCTTAAAATTAAGATTAACCTTATCCAACCAAATAGCTTATTAAGTGCACTCAATACATCACTCTCAAAACAAGCAATTTACGATTTAAACGCTCTTCATCATGAAAAACCACGGTGTGAGTTATCGCTCGATTTGCTCGCAAAACTTATCGACTGTAGTCGTAATCAGCTCTTGTATCAACAAAAAAAAATCCATTCTAGTTACACCGAAAAAATCCAGCAACTCACTGAAAAATGCGAAGCACTCAAACATTCTGAACCGAGCCCAAACCTTTTTTGGAGAGCGCAACATGCAGGCTAAGCAATTAATTCAGCGCCTTTTAGAGCAAGAGTTCATACACGATCATTATGCTGAAGTACTTGAGCAATACCTAAATCGCACAGTTGATATTCCTGAACTGAAGCAGTTATTAAAGCTCGATAATGAGATAGAGCAGAATCACCAATCACTGTTTCTACCTGCTCCACCTTCTGTTTCAGCACATCCTATTTGTGCCTATATTTATTCAGTACAACAGCACTCCCAGCATTCTGTTATACAGCGA
Source organism: Acinetobacter sp. YH12208 (assembly GCF_013418055.1). NCBI lineage: Bacteria > Pseudomonadati > Pseudomonadota > Gammaproteobacteria > Moraxellales > Moraxellaceae > Acinetobacter > Acinetobacter sp. YH12208. The sequence continues at coordinate 224,900 of NZ_VPCT01000003.1, read as the reverse complement.
TGGTCAGTCCACAATTTACATGCTGTCTGCATTCTTAAATCTATTCCAAATTCAGGTAAAAAAGACCATCAAACAACGATTATTAAAGTACTTGATCGATTTAGGTTAGCAAATGAAGCTTATGCTGCATCGCAGCAAGCAACACAGCTCAGTAAGTCTCAACAAAAATATTTATGGCTATGGCAACAACTTCCTAGCGATAAAACACCATTAGCTGAGTTTGTAAAGAGCTTACGCAGCTTAGAAACCAATTCTAATCTGAACCGTTTTCAATATTTATTGATTCTTGATCTACGGCGTTTTTATGATTATGTGTTGGCACTGAAACCTAAAAAAAATTATTCAGCACCGCCCAAACACATAGATGAACCACATTATCTAGATGAGTACGGCGCAATTTTATGCTGCCCACAAGACATACTACAAAAGGAAGATCCTGCTCTATATTACGAGAAATTACAGGATGAACAGCCAAATCAGCAATACTCAATCAATACAGCACAGGTATCGCCATTAACAAGCCAATCTAGTTTTTTACAACATAAAATTAGCCAGCTCACACAACAACACATTATTAGACAGCAGCATGATTTTATGTGTAGCAAGCATTATCCAGACTTCAATAGCCTGAGCTTACTTGTACAACATTGTCATCAACTCTATTTAAATCATCCAGAAAAAAACAAAGCATATCTTTTTATCTTACTCAGTTTCTTGAGTGGTGTTCCTATTGAGCAATGGCTATATCTACAATCCAGACAACGCTATGCACTCAATAAACGACAGAAGGTCATTTTTGAAAACGATCAATATTTTCTACGTTCCAAATTCACACTGTTTGAGGACTCTGCTTTTGAATACAAAGACCAATTGCTTAATCAGGTGACCCATTTCGATTTGCCTTTAGTAAAAGAGCTGGTAGAGGGTTTAAGACAACCGCCAACAGTGAAGCAAGAACAGGTCGCACATGCATTAAAAAAATGCCGTGAAGAACTCTTCATTCCGTCGTTATCAACTAAAAAAATAAGTGTTTTATTACATCACTGTATTTACCATTACACTCAAAATGAACAACTAGCCGACATTCTTACAGGCATCGATGCAAATCGATCAGTTTCTATTTCATATTGTTCGTATCCAATCTACCGTTTGCAGCAAAGCTATCAGGGTACAGTACAACAACTATCAAATGATTTAGCAAAAGAAATCCATGTCATTGATGATGATCGAGAAAGATTTGGTAGCTGTAAAGCGCCGAAACCTGCAACAGTGACGGCGATATTTGCATATTTACAACATCAGATTATTCAAGCTAAACACCATGGGCAAATGCTTGAGATGTTCAATCATTACAATGTCTGGCTGTGGCATATTTTATTATTGTTCAGTGCTGCTCGACCTGTCAGCGAGTTCCCGGGTTTCTTAAAAAATTTCGATTTAAAACAACAGTGGCTTTGGATTTCTGATAAAGAAATTCACTCAAGAACGGATGATGGGCGTTTAATCCCATTATGTGATTTTGTTGTGAAGGAAATCCGCTTATTCATTACCTACTTAAATGAATTTAAACAACTACACCCAGAGCATCAACCGTATATTCAAGAAATTTTAAGCAGTAAAAGACCCCTTCTCAGTGTCTATCAACATGGTCAATGGCAAGCCCTCAGCCCTCATTTAGTCAACAGTTTCACTCGTATTATGCAACTTGATCATGCCAATTGGCTTAGGCACACAGCTCGTGCATATCTCACCGAAAAAGCAGATGAAAACTTCATTCTGGCTTTGTTTGGGCATGAGCAAAACCAACAAGAAATGGGGCAAAAATTCTCAAGTCTTTCGCTTCAACAATATAAAGAACTCGCCAACTGCCTCAACGATATGCAGCACGCTTACCAAATTGATGGGATGTATGAACATGCTTAAACAAAAACATTATGCACATGAGCGCCGTGCTAAAGATAGAAATAAAAAACAAATGAAAGAGCGCTTACATATTCAATTGATTATTGAGGAGTTTCTCTCCCAAGAAAAATTACAACAGGCACAACAATCACAAAATTTCCCAGATCTCTATAACCAAGTGATTCAGCACTTAGAGCAACAAAAAGTAAGCTTTTCTTTAAAAAAGAGCTTTTATCAGCACTTCCGCAAACACATCATTCAATACAATCGCACCAATGATGCAGACTTACCACTGCCTACGCAGCACCTCGCTTCTATTCAACGAGCCTCTTTACTCTTTAATGAATCTTGGTTAGAGAATTCGAAATATCTCACATATTTAAAAGAGCGACTCTGGCGTTATTGGCATACTGTAGAATATTTTTCGGATGATGAAATTGTTGGCAATCTTCTTATAAGTGCAATCCTGTACGGCGGACTTTCACATCATTCAAGCTTGAATGCTTTACTTGAACATCTCAAATCTGATGAAGCAATCTACCATCTTCAGACCTTACAACTTCCGCTTCTATTCTTAGAACCTCAATCGCCGCAATATGGTGATTTATATGATCCTAAACAAACCTTAAGGAAATCTCGAAATTTTGTACCAGACCGGCTAACACAGCTCTGGATTACTCGATTTAAGACACAATTAATAGATATCCAACACGATTGTTACACTTATATCCGTTACGTTTTTAATGCCTTAGAGCTTTCTTTTAACCAGAAGAAATTTAATCAGCTTTTACAAACCTCCAGTCATTCATTTATGCAACTAGACAAGGTCAAATTAAGCCCTGCGCTTGCACAGTGTTTAACTGAAGAAATAGAAAGCTGTGGCTTAAGTCCAAGTGCTTTTAAACGCTATCTCTCACCTCAGCTAATACTTGACCACTCCGATCAAACTGAAGAACCACAGCCCCAAAATATCAACAACAGAGTAAAAGAGGAAAAATTACACACTGAAGATCCTCTTGAGGCACTTACTGCTTTGCATAAACAAATTTTGACGTTCTTTAAAAATAGGCATAAGACTACCTCGGATCTATGTAACCTGCTGCACAGCCAACATGCCTATCTTCCAGAAAATGCGAAACGGCTTGGGCTTTGGCTATTTAGCTTATTTCATCCGACTACAGAAGATATTAAGCAAATCACAGAGCTTTATCAGCTCGATCAAAACAAGTACTTACGCTATATCAATCAACAGCAGAAGATTCGTCATTCTTCAATCTATAGTTATTACACCAAACTTGCCGAGTCATGGTTATTACATAGCACCGATTTTATAGAAGAATGCAATCTCAATGATCACCTAGAAGTGATCTACAAGCGTATGTTAAACGGCGTCGGTAAATCTAAATCACAAAAATTTGATCTCTTAAAACGTTTTCATCACTTTCAGCGTGTCATATTTGATGCTGATGTGTTCCCAATGCAGAATGAAAGGTTTCATTTAAGCTCACCGAAAGCCGAAATCATCTCTGCAAAAATATTCCAACAGATACTTGCGCGACTTGAATACTATAAAAGCCCAAGCTATACAGCCCATGATTTAGAAATGCTCAGTATCGTATATACGATAGCGTTTCGTACGGGCATGCGGATTAATGAAATACTCGGCATGCGAATCAAGGATGTTGAAGGTATTCAAGCCACTTCAATTTGGATACGTCCATATCGTGCAAAGCATCAACAACATTTACTTAAAACAGATAGTGCTGAACGCAATCTCAACGTTCAAATTCTACTAACTCAAGAGGAGCATCTTAAATTTCAACATTACTGCCAAGTACGGCGCCGTGCTTATAGGCCCAGTCAATACTTGTTCACGATGTGGAACAGTACTGAACGCCTTAAACCTAATATGGTGACTATTCCATTTCAACGAATACTCGGTACATTATTGCCAGAACATCGTTATACTTTTCATAGTCTCAGACATACAGCAGCAAATAATCTCGCGTTAATCCTGAATATGGACTACACGTTTGTTGCTACCTTCACGGACTATTCAAACGATCATTACAACCTCATCAGAAGTCATCTATTACGCTCTAAAGCACCACAAGACAACTGGTATTTAATTGCGCACCTGCTCGGTCATATTCAACCAAACGAGACTTTCCGAAGCTATATCCATCTCAGCTATGTGATGGCAGGTTTTCAATTACGTCAATTTGATCTGATGCTTTCCACCCAAATTATTCAAAAAATCTGTCCAACTTTGATAACGCCGTTGAAACATGCTCAAGAGATCCACCTCAGCAGTTTTGACACTCAAATGCTTCAAGCGACTCATGTAATACCATTAGGCATAGATAAACAATCAAGTATGCCAATCAATAAAAAAGAAATTCAGCAAAAACCTACTGATGATTGCATCTATGGTACTGCTCGATCAGAATATCCGTCTGCACTGATCATAAAAATACTCAAAGCATTAGATCAATCTTATACACCTGAGCTTCTGTCTCAAAAGTATGACTTTCCAATTAAGACACTCATGCTGTGGCAACAAAATATACTTAAGCTCAAACAACTCAAAAATCGCAAGAACCGACCTCGCTTCATTATTGATGCTGATAAATCACAACGCATACTTCCACATATTGAAACCAAGGAAGAAAAAATAGTCTTAGAGTATTTTTTTAAACGGCTTAATAAATTGAAAAGTGATGATGCAAACATCTTAAATGCACTACATATTTTTGAAATGAAAGCCAACATTTCACATGCTGGATTAATCTTTAATAGTGCTGATATAAGGCTAGCAAATCGATTTTTGACAGGAATTTATTCTTTATTTCCAGAAAAATATTGGCAGATTGCTATATCTTCTGAAATCTCTGAGGAAAAGCTCATGGAACGACTGCAGTTTAAATTTCTATCTTGCAGCATGAACAGCAGTCTAAATAATTCTTTTAAGTTTGAGCTAGTATCCCAAAACAATGGAAAAGCACTAACCGTCTTACGCTATTGCATGTTGGTTTTACTGATCCTGTGTACGCCGTCGCAACCTAGATCATAGCTGATCTGGCTGATAACCTGAAAACTCATAAAAGTCATGCAACAATTGAGCATAGACATCTGAAAAATTTATTAAGTTTTCTGGTTGTAAACCATAATGGTCAAAATAGCGATCATCAATGAAATAAGCTAATCCTATGTGCGTGTTGAGATAGGTTGATACGCCCAGTTGCCGACAAAAGTCAGGATTATATTGCAACTGTAATTGCGTATTACAAATAATTTTTGAGGCTACAATTTTAGCTACATTGCGAATATTGAGATGGCGAATACTAGGATGCATCGATGTCACAATTCGACTCGAAGAATAATTCATCATGAGCGTTTGGCCTTCAATTGATTTAGATTTTTATCAAGTAATGATTTAGTTGCTTCTCGTTTTACAAGTAAGCATCTAAACTATGTCTATATTTATATAAAAACATGACTAAAACGTCAAGTTTTTATTGTCTATTTGGCGGTAATAATGACACTTGAATTAGACTCGAATGAATTTAAGATTCGATTGAAAGAAGTTAGAAAGATACGAAAGCTGACACAGCAAGAACTTGCTGAAAAAACGGGAATACCAGTAACCTCTATTGCGCATTTTGAGTCGGGCTCACGTAAACCTTCTTTAGAAAATTTTTATAAGCTCATTGTCGTACTTAATATATCAGCAGACTACATCCTAGGACGAAGTAAAGATATGAGTGCATTAGGTGTTGATCCCCTTGTGAGCACTCTGCAAAAATTACCTGAGGTTGAGCGAAGAATGATTGAGAAATTTATTGTTTCTTTAGATCATAGCTAGAGTCGACCCTGCATATAGAATCTGAAGACTAGAAAATTAAAAAACCACTTAAAGTGGTTTTTTTGCATAGCCCCGAAATGGATATAAACACATTGTGTGTTTGCTATGTGGAATTGATGATCTAGTATTGCCTAGATGGTTGTTTAAATAGTGATTATTCACTCCTACATTTAGCTTTGTAAGTTTTATACCACTCTTCAATTTCAGCTGTATCAAAATATACTGCTGCTTGACGAGTACTACATTCTTTCAATGGTCTTGGAAATGAAAGATCATTTTCGATGATTTTACGTAAGCAATCTCGTGTTACATTAAGCAACTCACAAACTTGGTTGTATTTTAAGCGAAATGGCTTCATATTGTGACAAACCACTGGTATATCTAAATCATCAAAATTTTTAACAGTACGTACAATACTACGACGAGTATGTGATGTATGTGCTCTAAAATGATCCAATTGAGGATCCTCGTTTAATAATAGAGAAACCATGCTATCAAAAAAAAATAATTCAAATCCCATCCGTCCTAAAACACAAAAAAAGTGATCACGTTTTTGTGTTAATGCTTAAGTAAAGACTCAATATAACCACTCCACCACTCCATGATTTCATATCGTTCTTCTAAGTGTGCCTCTTTATCATATGCTCCCTTGACCCCAGTTTTTAAATGAGCCAATGCTGATTCGATCACCTGCCATTTGTCACTATAGCGTTTATTCAAATTGGAGGATGCAATATGTCTAAATCCATGTGGATTTTGTTTTCCTCGATAACCTAATCGATTCAATGCCGCATTAAATGTTAAATTCGAAATTGGCTTATTAATGCTATCGCGACTTGGGAATAAGTATTCACTTTCAGGTGAAATTTTCTTTAGCTCCATCAATAATTTAATGACATGCTTGGACAAAGGAATCCCATGTTCGATACCTTTTTTCATTATATTTGAGGGACGTATCCACACCGCCTCATCAAAATCAAATTGCTCCCATTTCGCCTGTCGCAATTCCCCTGGACGAGGAAACATATGTATTAAAAGTTCTAAGCCTATTGCAATCGGTCTGGATGAGGAATTTCGAATTAATGAAATCATTTCTGGAAGCTGTTGAATAGCTACATGCTTCATACTTTGAGATTCCCCTTTCGCTAAATAATCACCAATCCCTTCCAATGGATTATATAAAATACCTTTTTTAAATTTTGCTAAACCATAAGCACCTGAGCAACATGAAATAAGCTTTTCAATTCTGTTATAAATTCCTTCATTCATTTGCTTGTTAGTAAAAAACTCCAACCATTCTGCTGGTGTAATTGATTTATATGGTCGATGTCCAAAGACAGGAATTAAATGTCGTTCAACCGATTGTTTTTCCTTTTTATAAGTATCAGCAGCCCAAGTCTGCTTTTTTCGCTCTAACCACTCATAAATAAGATGCGAGAATAAAGCCTTTTCCTCCTCAAGCTGAATTTTCTTAATCTCAACCTGTGTTTGAATTAGTATTTCACCTAGCGTCATGGCCTCTGCTTTTTCACGTGCTTGCGCATAACTTACAGATGGATAACTACCTAATCCTATCCATGCCCATTTTCCTTGATCATTCTTATATCGATATTGCCAATGTTTTTTGCCATTCGGTTTAACCCTACAATACAAACCTGGAATATCAGTAGGCTCACGATATTCTTTCGCTTTGGGTTTAAGTGTTTTATAAATTTCTTCAACACTTTTTTTTCGGCGAACCTTTGTATTCTGCGATACAGATCTTAGACGAATATCATCGTGAGTATTAACATCAAAAACATTCATAACTTATGGAATCTCCAGTGATTTTTTCCTTGGTGTATCCCTGAGTTATATTTTAAATTTAGGATACAAACAAGGATACACAGAGCGTGTTCCCATACGAAGTTATATAAGTTTAAACAAAGCAATAAAAAACCCTTAACTCTTTTAGAATTAAGGGTTTAAGTATCATATGAGTGCATATGATTATAAAATTTGGTGGGCCCAGACAGACTTGAACTGTCGACCAACGGATTATGAGTCCGCTGCTCTAACCAACTGAGCTATAGGCCCTACATGCTGAAAACTTTATTTATCAATAAGTTCAAGCGTCATGAATACTAGCTAAGATTTTTTTGAAAGACAAGTACTTTTATAACCACTTGAACACTTAGGCAGCAATCATCATGACTTGATTCGAAAGAAATTCTAGTTCTTTAATACTTCAGTCTAAAGACATGCAGAAAAATGGGTATATACAGATCAATTTAAGGCAGCCTAGCCTGAAATATTGACGTCAACCTCATAGAATAAAGCATACATTTGATAGATTTGACGTCTCAGTATATTTATAAAGTATCAAAAAATATTTGATAAAATATTAAAAATGATGGAAAAGTATATGAGCTGCAGAATAAAGAAAAATTAGAATTGAGACTTCATTTCTTTTTCTTTACGCAAATCCTGCTTAATTTCGATGAAAGACCATACAATTATAAGCACTAAAATCAATAAAGAGACTACAAAGGCTGTAATGTATGTCATAGTTTTCAATCTCAGAGTAGAAAGAACAACAAAATAGAAAGGATTAATACCCCTTCTCTTCTTCGACAAAAGTCTAATAACTAAATCTTGCTCTGGATAGTCATTTTTTCACCATTTTAAGACTTTTTTTATATCTAATAATACTTTTTTAATATCAAAATTTTTTATTTATACATTTTAGCTCTTAATATTTCAGTTTAAAAAGATCAAGAAATTATAGATTTCTACATTATTTACACGTTTTATTTGCCAGCCTATTGACTGAATGGCCGAACAAGAAGAAATTATGCGATTCTCCACATATGGCTTTTACTTAATCTGTGCTTATGCTAAATAAATTCATTGGCGAATCTGCATTTAAACTTGCGGGTTGGCAATATCATGTCGAACCAGATGTACTCGAAGACAAACAGGTCATTATTGGCTTTGAACATACTTCAATGATGGATGCGGTGCTGTCGATTGCCCTCTTCCAGATTTATGATCTTAAAGTTCATACCTTGATCAAAAAAGAACTATTTAAAGGACCTTTCAAACCGCTATTAAAAGCTGTCGGCGGTATTCCTGTTGACCGCAAGGCCAATAAAGATATCGTGACCCAGATGGTGGAGCATTTTCAGAATAATGAAAAGTTTAATCTGGTGATTGCACCAGAAGCGACACGTGCCAAGCAAGGTGAAGCACGTAAACCGATCCGTACCGGCTTCTGGCATATTGCCAAAGCTGCCAATGTGCCGATTGTGTTGCTATATGCCAATTCCAGAACCAAACAAGGTGGCATTTTAGGCAAGATTTATCCAACAGATCTGGCTCAAGATCTGGCCTTAATCAAACAGCTCTATAAAGATAAAGTGGATCTGGATATTGTCATTCCGGAATAAGCTCAGTAACAGTGCTCGACATGAACAGATCCTTTGCTGTTCATGTCCTCCTAAAGCATTTGTATAAATTTGAAAAATAAAATCAAAAACTGCACTATAGCATTCCCCTTTTCTATCAATTTAATACAATTTTTTTGTTTTATCCTGAAATCTCAAATCCAGACACTTTTTTTTAAAAAAAAGCTTATGGTAGAATTTCGGCATTCTGATAGGCATACAGCCAATCTACAAGGAGCAAAGTTCGCATGGCGGGTCATTCCAAGTGGGCCAATATTAAGCATCGTAAAGCAAAACAAGATGCGAGTCGTGGTAAGCTTTTTACCAAATATATTCGTGAATTAACCACTGCGGCAAAACTCGGTGGTCCAGATGCAGGTAGCAACCCTCGTCTGCGTGCGGTGGTTGAAAAAGCATTATCTGTAAATATGACACGTGATGTGATCAACCGTGCCATTCAACGTGGTGCGGGTGGCGAAGATAACGACGACCTGAAAGAAGTGACCTATGAAGGTTATGGTGTAGGTGGTGTTGCTGTTCTGGTAGAGACCATGACAGACAACCTGAATCGTACTGTTCCTGATGTTCGCCATTGCTTCTCAAAAACCAATGGTAACTTAGGTACTGCCGGTTCAGTGGCTTATCTGTTTACCAAACGTGGCGAGATCACTTTTGAAGATGTTTCTTTAGAAGATCAAATCATGGAAGTAGCTTTGGAAGCAGGCGCGGAAGATATTGAAATTGCTGAAGATGAAATTCTGGTAATTACCACGCCTGAAAGCTTTGGTGATGTACAGGATGCGCTCACTGCAGCAGGTCTGAAGTCTGACAATGCTGAAGTGGTGATGAGCCCTTCAACCAAAGCTGAAATTACAGATGTTGATCAAGCCAAAATGATTTTGAAAATGATCGATATGTTTGAAGATTTAGATGATGTTCAAAACGTATATACCAACGTAGAGTTTACTGATGAAGTGATGGCGCAATTAGATGCTTAAGCTTGATCAAAACTAAAAACGCACCCTTGGGTGCGTTTTTTTATGGCTGTCTGCTACTCTCGCATAGGATCAAACTTTATTGAGTAGTCCGCTACAGTTAAAGACATTATATTCTTTAATGACAAAGCTCGAATGCAGTGCAACCACATGCTCAATTTTCCCAATACGCTTGAGTAAAATTTCACTATAATTTTCCATATCTCGCGCCACTACTTCGACAATAAAATCCGCAGACTGGCCGGTGACCAAAAAGGCATTAATCACTTCGGGAATACTTTCCAGTTCTTCCAGAAATTTAGCAAAAGTATCACTATCATGTTTACTTAGCGACACCTGTAACAGTACATGCAGCGTGAAACCTAATTTCTGATAATTAATTTCACGCTTTAAGCCACTGATAATATTGTGATCGATCAAGTGTTTGATCCGGCGATGGACTGAACTCACAGATAAATTTACCCGCTCTGACAGTTCATTCAGATTGACATCCTCATGGGTCAATATTTCTAGAATATGTTTATCGAAACGATCCAGTTCCATTTTTATACTCTTTCTTAATAATCAATAAAAATAGCAAAATATTGCACTCTCCCTGTTATACAATATTTATTTATTTTTCACAAAGTTTTCATATTCTGAAAATATTTTCCAAATCTTCTGCCATTTTATAAAGTAACTTTCAATCCTGAACCAGATAACCGTTAATCATATAATTCTAAAAAATGACCAATGGTAATTTCTATTAATTATTTATTTTTTAATAGTTTAAGTTTAATTAGTCCAGTAAAATATAAGCCAGACCTTCAAGTACCCGCACAGTTCAGCCACTTATCTTTTACAAGTGTATAGAAATAGATTAAAACAAAGCCGCACTAAAAGTAAAAATAGCATTTTTCAAAAATATTAAATAAGGAATGCTCATGGCTTCTAAAATTTTAAGTTTGATTAAAACCAAGGTGAGTCCTGTCTTAACGGCTGAAACACAAACTAAAAGCCTGTTAGGTGGCTTATTCGCTGGAACAGCCTCAGGTACGCTTAGCAATCTCATTGGCAGTCTAAACGGCTCTAATTCACAACCTTCCGTGAGCTCATTATTAAACAGCCTTCTCTCTGGACATAGTCTGAACAGCGCAAATCTGAGCAATTTATTAATTCAGTTGTCTGGTTCAAATGCTTCGAAGTTAGATATTCAGAGTCTGATCAGCAGCTTAACCCAATCCAATGGAGGCAGTTTTAATATTGGCCAGATCACCAACTTGTTGAATGGCCTAATGGCGAACAATAGCAGCAATCTGGATATTGGTGCTCTTTCCAAACTCGTCGGCGGTCTCATCGGCGGTAATGGCGAGATTGATATTGCACAAATCGTTCAGTTGGTTGGTGGTATAATCTGCGGTTCTGGTGGTTCAAGCAACATCGACATTGCTGCAATTGCAGATCTGGTCAGTAACCTCATCGGCGGTAATGGCGAGATTGATATTGCACAAATTGCCCAACTGGTGAGTGGTCTCATCGGTGGTTCAAGCAACATCGACATTGCTGCGATTGCAGATCTGGTCAGCAACCTCATCGGCAGTAATGGCGAGATTGATATTGCACAAATCGTTCAGCTGGTTGGTGGTCTGATTGGTGGGTCTGGTGCACTAGGTGATATCGACATCGGCGCGATTGCAGATCTGATCGGCGGTTTAATCGGCGGCAATACAGGCAATGATTTTGATATCGGTGCTATCACAGATTTAATTAGCGGTTTTGTCGGTGAGAATGCAGCGGGGGATTTTGATCTCGATGGCTTTACCGATTTACTCAGCGGCCTGATCGCGAATGGCTCAAATGGCATAGATTTAGGAGGATTATTGGGTCATCTCAATCTAGATAGTGATCTGGATCTGGGTACTCTGATCGAAGGAATTTCCTCTGCTTCAAACGGGTTTGATCCAGGGAGCATTGCCGGAGGCATTGGGCAATTGATTGATAATAGCTCTTCGATTGAATTACCCGATCCAGGTGATCTGGTCCAAGATGTGGGTGCCACAGATTCCAATATTGACTTGTCTGCTATTCTGCCTGACATTCAAGATACGATTCAAAATATCAGCAGTGGTGGTGGTTCATCCAGCTTTGATTTTGGTTCACTGTTCAATCACTTTAGTAAAAATATTGATATCGACCCAAATAATCCTTGGGGTTAATCATCATCTCATTAAAAACGCGCAAATGCGCGTTTTTAATTTTAGGATTTGCCTTGAAGCTTATACACCACGCCAGTCTACTCGCGCATTGCGTTCGGTTCGGTAAATACGACAAATATATTCACCCAGAGGCAACGCATTTAAATGCTGCTGATAATCACGATATTCTTCGGACAAGGTTTCAAAATTTTCTTTTTCCCATGGCGTCCCCGGAATCGCCAATAATGGAGCAAGCATAGAACAGACAGCAATATCCGCCAGACCTAAACGATTTCCGACAAAATAATGTCCACCTTGACTAACCAGCATCTGATTGAGTTGCTGTACAGTGACATCAATATGCTGTTTGGATTCCGCCACAGTTTCCTCATTCAATGCATAACCTTTGGCGACCATCGCTTTTAATAAAGGTTTAGAAAATTTTTCAAACTGGCGCAAATAGCCCTGCTCACCAATTAAAATATCGAGAGATTCATGATCGGAAGTCAGCGCTTGAGATAACATCCAGCGGCGGACATGACGACCCAGCTCCAGAGTAATTTCATTAATTTCTAAGGCTTTATTTCGAAAATGTCCTTCAGCATACAATAAACGATGTTCTGGATAAGTATCATCCAGATAAAGCGCAATCTGGGTTGAATCTGCAATCCATTTGTCCTGATCGCGCAAAATAGGCAGACGATTCTGTCCTGTTTTCAGTCGGGCAAAAGCCCGATGTACGCCGGGAATCAGGTTGTGAGCAACATAGTACAGCTCTTTATGGTCCAGCATCCAACGTGCTTTTTCGCAAAAGTGAGATAAAGGAAACTGGTATAAAGTTCGCATGCATGCTCCATGTTTATCGTTATTGGATCAGGGCGTATAGGCCGCTGTTTTATTCAGATACTTTAGTCACTCAATTTTAGAAAAACAATGTGATTTTTATCCAAAAGTACAATACTGGCTGATTATTCCTCTATATTCGGCGGACTCATAATAAATCCGGGAAAGCTCAGCGGAGCTTTTAAGTTATAAGAAGCATTTGATTGCAATAAACCACAAGTGCATGACCTGACTTTAGCCGTGCTTTCATGTAAAATCGGGGGCAATTTTTATATAACGCTTTTGTGAGTTATTTCATGGGTTTTAATTGCGGTATTGTCGGCTTGCCGAACGTTGGCAAATCTACACTTTTCAATGCTTTAACCAAAGCTGCTATTGCTGCAGAAAACTTCCCGTTCTGTACCATTGAACCAAATACCGGCATCGTGCCTGTTCCTGACCCACGTTTAGACAAATTGACAGCAATTGTTAAACCGCAGCGCGTGATTCCAACGTCTATGGAATTTGTGGACATCGCAGGTCTGGTCGCTGGTGCTTCTAAAGGTGAAGGCTTAGGTAACCAGTTCCTGGCCAACATCCGCGAAACTGATGCAATCGCTCACGTGGTACGTTGTTTTGAAGATGAAAACGTCATTCATGTGAATGGTCGTATTGATCCACTGGATGATATCGCCACGATTAATACAGAACTCGCGCTTGCAGATCTCGACGCGGTGGCGAAAGCGATTACCCGTTTGACTAAATCTGCCAAAGGTGGTGACAAAGAAGCAATTGCTACTAAAGCAGTATTGGAAAAAATCCAGCCTTTACTCGATGAAGGCAAACCGGCTCGCGCAGCGGATCTGGATGATGACGAACGTAAACTGGTACGTGGCTTTGGCTTAATGACGCTTAAACCAACCATGTATATTGCCAACGTTGCTGAAGATGGTTTTGAAAATAACCCGCATTTGGATGCAGTGAGAAAATTGGCTGCTGAAGAGAATGCAATTGTCGTACCTCTTTGCAACCAGATTGAAGCGGAAATTTCATTGCTTGAAGATGAAGACCGTGCTGAATTCCTGGAAGCGATGGGCATGGAAGAACCTGGTTTAAACGTGGTGATTCGTGCAGGTTATTCACTACTTGGCTTACAAACTTACTTCACCGCAGGTGTACAGGAAGTTCGTGCCTGGACTGTGAAAATTGGTGCAACTGCACCGCAAGCCGCTGGTGTAATTCATACCGACTTTGAAAAAGGCTTTATCCGTGCAGAATGTATTGCTTATGATGATTTCGTGCAGTACAACGGCGAAGCGGGTGCAAAAGAAGCCGGTAAATGGCGTCTAGAAGGTAAAACCTATATCGTTCAGGATGGCGACGTTTTACATTTCCGTTTTAACGTCTAAGTATTTACTGTATGAAAAAGCTCCATCTGGGGCTTTTTTATGGCCTAGGAAATAAGATGACCGAGCGTAGAAAACTTACAGGCAACGCATAATTCACACATATTAACAATAATGATAATTATTCTCATATAAAAATATTAAATTCAGGCGTATGTTAAATTTAATGAAAAATAACATGACTTCATTCTAGCAAAGGAATCCTGACCATGAGCTATACCCTGCCTGTACTGCCATATCCCTATGATGCCCTAGAGCCTCATATCGATAGCAAGACCATGGAAATTCATCATAGTAAGCATCATCAAACCTATATTAATAATATCAATGCAGGGATCGCAGGAACCGAATGGGAAGATTTATCGGTCGAAGCCTTAATTAGCAAATTCAATGAAGTACCGCAGCAATTAAAACAGAACGTGATCAATAATGCCGGTGGACATGCCAATCACTCCCTGTTCTGGACAGTTATGAGTCCAGACGGTGGCGGCCATCCAGAAGCTGAAATTGCAAAGGCCATTGAACATGAATTAGGCGGATTCGAGGCATTTAAAGACACCTTTACCCAGGCAGCACTGAGCCGTTTTGGTAGCGGTTGGGCCTGGCTGAGTGTTGCGCCAGATCAAACACTTATTGTAGAAAGCAGCGCCAATCAGGACTCTCCACTGATGTATGGCAATATTCCCATTTTAGGTCTGGATGTCTGGGAACATGCCTATTATTTGCACTATCAAAACCGTCGTCCGGAATATATCTCGGCTTTTTTCAATGTCGTGAACTGGCAAGAAGTGAATCGTCGTTATCTGGAAGCATTGAACACGCTTTAGCTTTAAATATTTAAGGAGATCGACCATGTCTACACCTATTCTGATTAAGCGCATAATTGGCAGCACACTCCTGATCTGTGGTGTATTTGTGATTTTATTAGAACATGTGTGGATACCCTCTTTTTAGAGTCTTGCTGTTGTCTCATCCTAAAAAAGCCAGTCTGAATGACTGGCTTTTATGCTTATAACTAAATGGCTAAAGGTTTATTGCATATTAGCAATCGCGGTGCCTTTTTGTTTGGGATCAGTATTTCCCAATTCAGGATTATCAATCGCATTCTGACATTGCAGTTTATCCCGCTCATAATCCGCCTGCTTTTGTTCCAGACTGCTGCCATTGTCGATCACGGTACGCGCCCAGATTTCCAGACTGGTTAAGGCTTTACGACACAGAGCATATTTACCTTCAGTCACCGAATCGGTCATTTTGACATTAATACGCCAGTCTGTGCTCAGCTTACGTGCCGGTTGACGCACCTGGGTTTCCAGCTGATCCACTTCTTTATTATAAACCAGTGGATCGACTTTATTGATCAGTTGCCATGCCGCATTGGCATAGGTGGTCGCATCATTAGTCAGTTTAGGTGCCGGTTTAATTTCTGGCTTATCAGTCGATTGACTGTCATTCCCACACGCTTGTAACAACAATGCAGTGCTCATTAAAGCAGCTGTCAGCATCGTACGTGTCTTGAACATCCACATATCAGGCTCGCCAATTTAAACATTTCGGCACTATGCTATTAAATTCACGTAGAATACACAATCTTCATTTGACCCATCGTTCAACTCTCCTTCAAGGTGTGTCGTGTCTGAACAGAATCAACTCGCTACGCAACCTGCTGGCTTCTGGCAAGGTGCAAAAGATAGCCAAGCGATCATCTTCACTTATTTACCAGTGTCGTTTGCTTTTGGCGTTTCAGCCACTCAGTTTGGCTTTACGGCTTGGGAAGCGCTGTTTCTTTCCTGCTCGATGTATGCAGGTGCCAGCCAGTTCCTTGTGGTCGCACTTTTAGGCAGTGGCACATCTATCTGGATGACGGCATTAACGGTGATTGCCCTAGACATTCGGCATTTGCTCTATGGCCCTGCGCTGCAAAACCTGATTCAAGACCGGCTGAATTTAAAGAAAACTGCGATCTGGTCTTGGGGTCTGACCGATGAGGTTTTTGCTTCCGGCATGATCAAGCTCTCGCAACGGCGTCAGGAATGGTCTGAATCCTGGATGCTGGGTTTAAGCCTGTTTAGCTGGATGTCCTGGGCATTGGGATCTTTTCTCGGTGGTTTATTTGCCGATCAGGTCAGCAATCTGCCGCAATTCTTGCAAGCGGCTCTAGACTTCCTGTTACCTGCGCTGTTCCTGAGTTTCCTATTGGCTGCTTTTGATAAGAAACATACTTTTGTTGTGACTGTCACCATTCTGGTTTCTGCTGTGGCCTGTTACTTTATTGATCTGTCTGCAGCGATTTTCATTGGTATCAGTTCCGGTATTTTTGCCGGCCTGTTCAAGCACTATATCTTAAAACAGCCAGATCCTGAACATGCAGGAGATCAAGCATGAATCTAGAGATTATTCTGGTCGGCATTGTCGTCGGGATCGCCAATTTCGTCTCACGCTTCGGGCCTTTTTTTGTGATTCAGAAATTTCAGCAAGGCTCACAAAAACGCGGAGCATTGTGGCTAAAAATTGCCTTGGGTTCAATCGGCATTGCGGCAATCAGCTCCATGCTGGTAGTTGCTACCTTACCGCCATTATTAGAAACACCGAATAAAAGTATTGCGATGCTGGTCGGATTTATCGTACTCACTGCGTTGTACTTTAAATTCAAACGCATCGTGATGGCGACCCTGACCGCAGCACTGACCTATGGTCTGGTTTATACCTATGTGCCGATGACGTTTTAAGCTTGAACTGACTGATCAATCAAGATAAAGACTTATGCTTATGGAATAGTATAGGTCTTTATTATATAAAAATAATTAGCTGATCCCTATCATTTTTCCTGAAAGAAAAAGCTCAAATAAAATCATTTCCGTATTCTTTTATACTTTTTTAATACTCGACCAGTTGTAGATAGAAAAAAGCTATTGCCAAAACAGGATATACCGTCTTCAAATCAGTCTGACAGATCAGTGACATGACAATTACGCCTTACTTACATCCAGAAAAACTTTATAAATAAAACTGTTGGACAATATCACAATTTTGTATGAATCTTGGCTTAACTGCCGGCTCAGTTCTGCTATGCTAAAAGTCCATAAAATCAAGCATGGATGACACACATGAGCGTGACTATTGGTACTCCCCTGCAAGCTTCTGCCTATAAAGTTCTATTATTGGGTTCTGGTGAACTGGGCAAGGAAGTGGTGATTTCACTACAACGTCTTGGGGTCGAAGTTCATGCTGCTGACCGTTATGAGCATGCACCTGCCATGCAAGTCGCGCATTATTCCTATACCTTGAATATGGCCGATGCTGAAGAATTAAAACAATTGATCCATCAAATCCAGCCACATTTAATCGTTCCTGAAATTGAAGCCATTGCCACACAAGTACTGGTTGACGTTGAAGAACAAAATATTGCGACCGTCATTCCTTCGGCTAAAGCGGTCAATCTGACCATGAACCGCGAAGGCATTCGCCGTCTGGCCGCAGAAGAACTGGGGCTGCCAACTTCAGCGTACCGATTTGCTGACAGTTTAGAGTCCTTCCGTGCTGCCTGTGATGATGTCGGCTATCCAAACTTTGTCAAGCCGGTCATGTCCTCTTCTGGCAAAGGCCAGTCTCGGGTAAAAAGCTTTGCAGAGGTAGACGCGGCTTGGGAATATGCGCAAACTGGTGGACGCGTCAATCAGGGTACGGTGATTGTCGAATCGCAAATTGACTTTGATTTTGAAATTACCTTATTGACTGTTCGTGCAAAAAATCCGGCAACCGGCGAGATCGAAACCTCTTATTGCGATCCGATCGGACATCGTCAGGACTCGGGCGATTATGTCGAAAGCTGGCAACCTCAGCCGATGACTCCAGCAGCGCTAGAGGAATCTAAACGCATTGCCCACAAAGTCACCACAGCACTGGGGGGTTGCGGAATCTTTGGTGTAGAACTCTTTATCAAAGGCGACCAAGTATGGTTTAGTGAGGTTTCTCCTCGTCCACACGATACCGGACTGGTAACACTTGCCTCTCAATTCCAAAGCGAATTTGAATTGCATGCACGTGCGATTTTAGGCCTGCCGGTCAATACCACACGGCATAGTGTGGCTGCCAGCGCGGTGATTTATGCCGGGGTAGATGATCGTAATCTTTCATTTTCTGGCCTGAATCTTGCTTTAGCAGACGGCAATACTGATTTGCGCCTGTTTGGCAAACCTGAAGGCTTCGAACGGCGTCGCATGGGCGTTGCGACTGCACGTGCTGAAAGCATTGAACAGGCACGCGAACTGGCACTTCAGGTCGCAAATCAAGTTAGCATTAATCAAAACTAAGCTGAAATACCAACGGACCACTGTTCATGATCAATACCTTACCTCTGCTGAATTACATTAAAAGTAACCATGACATTAAAGCCATCAATCAATGGCGTAGTGATGTCGAAAATCAGCTACAGGAGAGTTTTGAAAATGGACAGTCGATTCGGGATATTATTCTGGCACGTTCCAATCTGATTGATGAAGCACTGCAATTTCTCTGGAAATATGCCGAACTGGATCAAACCGATTTGGCCCTGTTTGCTGTCGGAGGTTATGGTCGCCGTGAAATGCTGCCTTATTCTGATGTCGACCTCATGATCCTGTCAGAAGACGAGATTAGTCCAGA
Source organism: Acinetobacter sp. YH12208 (assembly GCF_013418055.1). Classification (NCBI taxonomy): domain Bacteria; kingdom Pseudomonadati; phylum Pseudomonadota; class Gammaproteobacteria; order Moraxellales; family Moraxellaceae; genus Acinetobacter; species Acinetobacter sp. YH12208. Next base: position 205,667 of record NZ_VPCT01000003.1, on the reverse strand, counting down.
GCAGGAACAGCTGATTTCTACCTTCATTTCATTACTCTGGGATGTCGGTAATTTCAAACCGGGGATCAGCGTGCGTACCATCAATGATTGTGTCAGTCAGGCCAGTAGTGATCTCACCGTTGCCACTACGCTAATCGAAGCACGCCTGATTATTGGCAATGAGAACCTGTGCAAATGGCCACGGCGCATCGTGTCACGCACCTGGACCGATAAAACCTTCTTTGATGCCAAAATGGATGAGCAGCATAAACGCTATGCTCAGCACAACAATACCGAAAGCAATCTGGAACCGGATATTAAAAATGCACCGGGCGGTATCCGCGACATCAACCAGATCGGCTGGATTGCCAAACGACATTTCCGCGTCAACCGGATTTATGATCTGGTACATCTGGGTTTTATTTCTGAATTTGAACTGGGCGTGCTCGAAGAAGCTGAAAGTTTTCTCTGGGAAATTCGCCATCATCTGCACCGCCTGACCAAGCGCGATGAAAACCGCTTATTGTTTGATTATCAGCGTGATATTGCGGCTAAATTCGGCTATGTGCGTGATGAGGCGCATCATCCGAACTATCCAATTGAACAGTTTATGAAGCGCTATTATCGCAGCGCACAGCAAGTCTCTACACTCAATGAAATGCTGCTGGCCTACTTCAATGAATCTGTGATTACCCCACGTTTACCGCAATATGAACGCCAGATTGAGGAAATTAATGAAAATTTCAAACTGGTCGATGGCAAGTTAGCAGTTCAGCATCACAAGATTTTCTCGGAAAATCCAAGCGCGATTCTGGAAATTTTCTACCTGTTGGCCAATCGTCCTGAAATTCAGGGCATTCGTGCGCGTACCTTACGCCTGCTGACCTTGGCAGGAAAACGCATTGATCAGGATTTTCGTGATAATCCGGTGCATCAGGCGCTGTTTATGGCGATTATCCGCTCACCGCATCGACTCTACGACACCCTGGTGACGATGAAGCGTTATGGCGTACTGGGTAATTACATCCCGGCCTTTGGGCAAATTCTGGGCCTGATGCAATATGACCTGTTCCATATCTATACGGTCGATGCACATACCTTATTGTTGCTACGCAATTTAAATCGCTTTAAAGCACCTGAATTTGCCAAGGAATTTCCTGTGGTCAGTTCAGTGTTCCAGCGCCTGACCCGTCGTGACATTGTATATCTGGCAGCTCTTTTTCATGATATTGCCAAAGGTCGTGGCGGTGATCATAGTGAGCTTGGAGCAGCCGATGCCATTAAATTCTGCCGTAGCCATGGCTTTACCGAACGCGAAAGTAATCTGGTGGCCTGGCTGATCCAGAATCATCTGGTGATGTCTGTGACTGCGCAGAAAAAAGATATTTCCGACCCGGATGTGGTCAAAGAATTCGCAGAAAAAATGGGCGATATGGAGCATCTGGACTATCTGTATACCCTGACAGTTGCGGATATCAATGCCACCAATCCCAAGCTCTGGAATACCTGGCGCGCATCCTTGATGCGTCAGCTCTATACGCAGGCGCGTGATGTGATCCGTTCTGGTCTCGGCCGTCCGGTCGATTATCAGATGCTGATTGAAGACACCAAGTTTGAAGCCAGTGAACGTCTGGTCGAGCATTTCTCGCTCTATGATGTTGAAAAAGTCTGGCAGGAACTGGGTGATGATTATTTCCTGAAAGAAACCGCGGATGAAATTGCCTGGCATACCCGCGCCATTTTACAACATGGCGATAATCCTGCGCCTTTGGTGCTGATGCGGGCGCATCGAAAATATGCTCAGGATGCGGTACAGATCTTTATTTATACTCAGGATAAACCGAACCTGTTTGCGACCACAGTTGCCATTCTGGATCGTATGAATCTGGATGTTCAAGATGCGCGGATTATTACCGCGACCAAAGCTTTTAGTCTGGATACCTATGTGGTGCTGGATCGCTTTGGTACCTTACTCACCGACCCTGAACGGGAAGCCACCGTCATTGAAGCCCTGAAAGACGCTTTGAGCCATTCAGATGAATATCCGGGTCTGATGCAACGCCGCATTCCGCGTCAACTCCGTCATTTCGATATTGAAAATACAGTCGATATTACGATGAATGCGGCTCTGGATCAGAATATGGTCGAAATTGCGACTCTGGATCATCCTGGTTTACTTGCCAAAATTGGCGGTTTATTTATGATGCAAGGGCTGGATATCCACTCTGCCAAAATTGCCACACTTGGCGAACGTGCTGAAGATATTTTCTTTGTCACCAAAAAAAATGGCATCCCGATGAGCCCGACTGAGTCTCAAGAATTTGCAGCTGCACTCAAAGCTGCCCTGGATGAGGCTTCACATCAGGTCAGCGGTCAACACTAACACTCTGCTCGGTAACATATTTCATGAACTCTAGCTTGTCTTTATTGCACCCTTATCCCTTTGAAAAGTTAAATCGGCTTTTTACGGATATCCAGCCTGCAAATATGCCATTAATTCCCCTGTCGATTGGCGAACCAAAGCATCCTGCACCGGAGTTTGTGAAACAGGCGATTATTGATAACTTTAAACATTTATCGACTTATCCCAACAGTAAAGGTCTGCCCGAACTACGTGAAAGTATTGCCAACTGGTTAAGCCGCCGCTTTAAGCTGAATAGCATCAGTGCAGACAGCAATATCCTGCCCGTTTCCGGTACACGTGAAGCAATTTTCTCTTTTGTACAAGCCTTGGTGAACCGAGAAGAGGCACCTTATGTGGTGATGCCGAACCCGTTCTACCAGATTTATGAAGGTGCGACGCTGCTCGCAGGTGCCAAACCTTATTTCATCAACTGTACTGAGGAAAATAATTACCTCGGTGACTTTGATGCCGTTCCGGCAGAAGTCTGGGAAAAAACCGCATTATTATTTGTCTGCACGCCGGGCAATCCAACGGGTGCGGTGCTGTCTAAAGAACAGTTTAAAAAGCTGATTGCGCTGTCAGATCAATACAACTTTGTCATTGCTTCAGATGAATGCTATTCGGAATTGTGGTTTGATCAGGCACCTGTAGGTTTACTGGAAGTTTGTGCTGAAATCGGCCGGGATGACTATAAAAACTGCGTGGTGTTCCATTCACTGTCTAAACGCTCTAACCTTCCGGGTATGCGTTCAGGTTTTGTTGCCGGTGATGCCAGCCTGTTAAAACCTTATTTGCAATATCGTACTTACCACGGCGCAGCGATGCCGGTACAACATCAACTGGCTTCAATCGCTGCCTGGGATGATGAAGCGCATGTGGAAGAAAACCGGGTGCAATACCGTGCCAAGTTTGATTTATTTCAACAGGAACTCGGACATTTATTGCCACTCAAAAAACCGGATGCAGGTTTCTATTACTGGTTAAAAGTTGACAATGATGAAGCCTTTGCTAAACGCCTGATGGAAGAAGCACATATTAAAGTACTTCCGGGTCGTTATTTATCCCGCGATACTGAACAGGGTAATCCGGGTGAAAATCATGTACGTCTAGCACTTGTGGCCGATCTGGCGCAATGTGAAGAAGTCATTCAACGCCTGAAAGCCATTCTCTAAGTTTTAATCAAAACTAAAAAACCCACTGGTTTAAAGTGGGTTTTTTACTTGAAATCAGATGAGTTCTATTTTTATCTCATACTGAGAAAATAACACAGAGTCTTACAACACTTTTGCAATTTCATCTTCAAGCTCTTCAGGCTTGGTGGTCGGAGCAAAACGGTTCAATACCTTGCCATCACGGCCGATCAGGAATTTGGTAAAATTCCATTTAATTCCATTGCCTAAAATACCTTTGGAATTATTGGTTAAATAGCGAAAAATGGCGTGCGCTTCAGGGCCTTTGACATCCACCTTGGAAAACATCGGGAAAGATACCCCGTAATTCTTCTGGCAAAATTCACCAATCTGTTCATTGGAACCCGGATCTTGACCACCAAACTGATTGCATGGAAATCCCAAAATTTCCAGACCTTGATCTTTATATTTTTCGTAAAGTTTTTCTAATCCTGAAAACTGTGGGGTAAAACCACACTTACTCGCTGTATTGACGATCAAAAGTACCTTGCCTTCGTAATCTGCAAGTGGCTTGCTTTTACCATCTAACAATTCAGCTTCAAACTGATAAATGCTGGTCATGGATAGGTTTCCTCATCATTTTTTTCTTGTGTTTCTAAGTCCAAAGAAGCCGAGTTGACACAATAACGTAAGCCCGTCGGCTCTGGACCATCCGGGAAAACATGCCCTAAATGTGCGTCACAATGATGACAAACAATCTCAGTTCTGACCATTCCGTGTGAAGTATCAGGTAATTCTTCTACCACCGAACTGCTGACGGGACGGTAGAAACTTGGCCAGCCACAGCCGCTGTCATACTTGGTCTCAGACGAGAACAGTGGCGTGCCGCAGCAACGGCATACATAGGTGCCATCTTGCTTGGTATTCCAGTATTTTCCAGTAAATGCCGGCTCGGTTCCCTTCTCGCGCGTAATGCGAAACTCCTCAGGTGATAACTCTCTTTGCCATTCCCGGTCTGATTTATTGAGTTTTCCCATGATCACATACCTTTTTATCTTGCTATTTAAAATAGGATAATCCTATATTTACGTGATTCATTTTAAAAATTCTAGTCTTTATTCAACATTTTACAAAAGACATATAATGCCTAAAAAAGCAAAAAGAAAGCAAATATAAAAATAAAAGTAAGCAATTTTTACATTAAATGTTTTTTAGTGAGCAAATTTAATGGTATTCTTAGCTCTAAATTTGCTCAGGATTAAAAAATGTCGCAAAAAAAGAGCGTAATTTTTAAAAATCTGCTGCCTGTGATCAAACAATATCAGCAGCTTGGATTTACGCATGAAAAAATTGTTGCACTACTTCGAGATGAACATGATCTCGATCTAGTCACAACTGAGACATTTAAAAGTTATTTATATCGTTATGCAAAAGTGACCTCCACTCCTTCCGAGAACATCAAAATGCCGAACACTTTCCAAACCCCTCGCGAGATCAAGAAATCATCTAAGCTCGAGCATGTGTGCTACGACATTCGCGGACCTGTGTTACGAGCGGCCATCGAGATGGAAGAAGCCGGTCACAAAATTATCAAATTAAATATTGGTAATCCTGCTCCATTCGGTTTTGAAGCGCCGCAAGAAATTATCAACGATGTGGCTTTAAACCTGCCGAATGCGATTGGCTACACGGATTCCAAAGGGATTTTCCCGGCGCGTAAGGCGATCTGTCAGTATTATCAGCAAAAAGGCATTCTGGATATGCACGTCAATGACGTTTATATCGGTAATGGTGTGTCTGAACTGATTGTCATGGCCATGCAGGGCCTATTGGATGATGGCGATGAAATGCTGATTCCAATGCCGGATTATCCGCTTTGGACTGCGGCAGTCAATCTGTCTGGCGGTACGGCGATTCATTATAAATGTGATGAAGAAAATCACTGGTATCCCGACATTGTCGATATGGAAAGTAAAATCACGCCAAATACCCGTGGTATTGTGATTATTAATCCAAACAACCCGACCGGTTCGGTTTATCCGCGTCATGTCTTGCAACAGATCGTGGACTTGGCCAAGAAGTATGACCTGATTTTATTTGCTGACGAAATCTATGACAAAATCATCTATGACGGTATCGAGCATGTCGCTGTAGCTGCCTTGGCAGGTGATCAGATTTGTGTATCATTTAACGGTTTATCAAAGGCTTATCGTATTGCTGGCTTCCGTTCTGGCTGGATGGCCATTACCGGCAATAAAACACGTGCAGCAGACTATATCGAAGGTCTGGACATGCTGGCATCTATGCGCCTGTGTGCCAACCATCAGGCGCAATATGCAATTCAGACTGCACTGGGCGGCTATCAGTCCATTAATGACCTGATTCGTCCGGGTGGCCGTTTGTATGAACAGCGTAATATTGCCTGGGAAATGCTGAACGAGATTCCTGGGGTGTCCTGTGTCAAGCCTGAGGGTGCGATGTACTGCTTCCCGAAACTGGATCCGAACGTTTATCCAATTCAGGACGATGAAAAGCTGATGCTGGACTTGTTACGTGCCGAGAAAGTACTTCTGGTTCAAGGTACAGGCTTTAACTGGCCGACACCGGATCATTTTCGTGTGGTGTTCCTGCCGGCTGAAAATGAACTGCGTGAAGCCCTTACCCGTGTTGGCCGTTTCCTGGCCAAGATGCGTTAACTCCTGAAATAGACAACATAAAAAAAACCGCATTTCTGAATGCGGTTTTTTTATTTCTCTCCATATTCAAAGTTTCGACTTATAACATTTTAAAAAGTACAAAGACTTCCTGAAGCACAAATTCCTGCACTCAACGGTTTCTTATCAAGTGATTTCTCCTTAATCACGAAGATTCATGTTATTTTTTAACCAAATATAAAACTTTATGAGCACACGGATGTCCTCACACACAATTAAACTCAGCCTGTTTCTCTGCCTTAGTATGTGCTTGGGGATTGGCATTCTTCGTTTCTCTTATACTGCGCTGTTACCCGGCACACGAGAAGCCTTTGGCTGGAGTACAGATTTTGCCGGGCTTTTGGGCAGTGCCAATTTACTGGGCTATTTAATCGGTGCCTATACCGCCATGCGTCTGCCTCAAGACCGCAGTATGAGCAGGTATATTCAAATTTCAGCTTTTGCCGGTATGTTCAGTCTGATGTGCTGTGCATTTTCTGGTTTCTCTGAAGTTTGGTATATCGTCTGGCGCGTGATTTCAGGAATCAGCGGCGGGCTGATGATGATCTTATCGCCGAGTGTAGTCGCGCAGTGCTGTGAGCTTCAGGATCGTCTTAAAATCAACTTTATCGGTTTTAGCGGAATCGGATTAGGTGTATTAATTGCAACCCTGTTTCTGCCTTATCTGGATCAGATTTCCATACAGACTGCCTGGCTGATCTTATGTGGCTTTGCCCTGCTCATTTGTCTATGTTTAAGTGGACTTATCCAAAAATTTAAGCCTTATTTGTCCGTACAAGCACCTTCGACTACCTCCAAGATATCTTTGAATAGCGTCTTTTATAGCTTACTGGCTGTCTACGCGTGTAGCGCCTTTGCCTATATACCGCATTCGCTCTTCTGGATTGATTATTTAAGCCAGCAGTTGGAATTGAGCTTGTTCTGGATTAACTTCAACTGGATTCTTTATGGATTTGGTAGTGCTTTAGGTGCCTTCAGTGCTTATGCACTGGCCAGAAAATTCGGTAACTTTGCTGCCCTGAAAATTCTTTATAGTCTTTATATTGTGGCTATTTTTATTGCGACTCTAGAGGGCCAAGCATTGCTCACGTTGAGCTCTTCCTTTTTGACCGGCATGCTAAACCCTGCTGTGGTCTTCCTGACCTCTTATACCATTTTGCAACTGTATGGGCTGGCGTATAAAAAACTCTGGAGCATTGCCACCTTGTGTTTCGCCTCTGTTCAGCTGATTGGCGGACTCAGTTTTAGTGCGCTGCAATATTTTGGCTTGAGCTATCATCAACAGTTCATATTAGCTGCATTTGTTCTTTTATTAGGAACATTACAATTATTCTGGTGTACCCGTCCTGCCAGATTCACTCCTGAAACACAACCCCATCCAGTTTCTGCTCAAGGAGAAGGCACGAAATAAGGATATGGATTGGTCGCCCCTTGCCCGCTCAGATAAATCCCGTAATGTAGATGTGGCGGAGTATTTTTGGCATTTCCAGTATTGCCGACATAGGCAATCACTTCGCCCGCTTCCACCCAGTCGCCTTCCTGAATATGCTCAGCATAATCATTCAGATGCGCATAGTAATGCTGACTCATATCAGGCCCTGTCACCCAGATAACTTTCCCACCCAGATTATTGGTGCCAATTTTACGTACAATCCCTTGGGTGGCACTTAAGACAGGTGTGCCACGTCGAGCAAAAATATCTGTCCCTTCATGTTTACGGCCTGCACTGCGCGCGGCTCCCCACGTATCATTAATTTGACGGACTGTAATACCTTCGACCGGAATCTGTAACGGTGCTTCTAATTGAGTCTTTTTCAGTTGCCAATAAAGATAAGGACTTTTCCATCCTGCTGCTTCACCTGAAGGTGGTGGCTGACAGGCGGTCAAGACAAAGCATACAGATAAAATTAAGCTTAAAATCCGAAAAAATTTCACCAATATTATTCGCATTTATTTTAGAAAGATGGTTTTTATCTTAAGCAGAACAGCACAATTTAAAGTCGTAATCTTGTAATTTTTTGAATGATATTTTTATAAAATCAATGATATAACAACGCCCTTATTTAAGGGCGTTGTTATGGAAGGTAGCTAGGAATTACTTACGTTTTTTTGCACGGGAGGGTTTCGCTGGTTGTTGCTGTTGCTGTTGTTGCTCTTCAGTCTGAGCGCTGTCCTGCTTGTCCTTTTGTTGGACCTGCTTATGTTTCGCTTTAGATTTGGCCATATTATGTACTCCTTCGGAGAAACGTCTCTATCACTGGAAGTTCCATTGATCACTCTAACGTTTTTGGAAAATATGCCAATCATCGAGCTGTATCCAAATGCGTCAATGTAATAATAGGTTGGCTAAGTGATTCAACTCAGAACAAATCCTGTTCTGGCTCACTACAATCTTTACGCAAAGTTGCAGCTTGATACTCATTTTAACTTTTGGGCGTTTATCAATCAGAATTTAAGAAAATTTAATCCCCCTGAGAAACCTGCGATTAATATAGGTTTTAATTAGGATAATCAGGCTTTAATGAGTTAAGTATATCTGCAATAGTAGGATGATCAAATTCAAAAAAAGCTCGCAGTCTTGCGCTTGACCTCCAGCGCAAGACTGCGTGAATATTCGCTCTTTGGCTATTTTTATAGCTAAAAGCTTCTTTATGATCAGGTCAGGACTTCTTTCTAATAGTTTATTTTTAACGCACAATTTAGTTCAAGGCGATTCTAATCATGTCCATTTTTTCTCTTTGATTAACTTGATAACCTTTTTTACTTCTGACAGATTCGATATCTATCTGATCCAAGCATTTGAGGGCTTACTACTCTATGCTTTTAAACTGCAACATCTACCACAGCCTGCATTGTTGGTGTAATATCAGCACCAATTTCATTCCCTTTGATACATGGGACAATTGGATTATTTGCTAGGTTGAGGGACAGGTTTGCATTAACGGTAATTTGGCACCATCTGTAGGTACTACGATCTTTTGATATTCTATTCTTCATATTTTTCCGAATGCTACTGACAAACCTAAAAATAATTGCCAATTAGGCAATACTTTCAACTGTTCTTAACGCATAATATTCTAATCCAGATTCGTTGTTTTTGAGATTTATACGGGAAATAACCAAATTTCCCTTTAAAATAAGCCTCTACATTTTTTAAGTTTATGTAATTATAGAAGTTATTTACTATGAAAATCGTCATTTTAAACAAACCCTATGACGTCCTCTCCCAATTCCGCCCAGATGAAAAACACCCAACCATGGCTGATTTCATCGACGATAAAGATTTACGTCTTGCTGGTCGTCTGGACATGGACTCAGAAGGTCTGGTTTTTTTAACAGATCACGGTGGTCTAAACCAGTACATCACCAATCCTGCCAATAAAAAGTTTAAAACCTATATGGTGCAGGTTGATGGTGATGTCACCGAAGAAGCACTTGAGCAGCTTCGTAAAGGTGTGGAACTTAAAGATGGCATGACCCTTCCAGCCAAAGCTGAAAAAGTATCTGAACCGGAATGGTTGTGGGAGCGTAATCCTCCTGTACGTTTCCGTGCATCTGTCCCAACGTCTTGGGTTGAGATTTCAATTTGTGAAGGCCGTAACCGTCAGGTTCGTCGTATGACCTCTGCAGTGGGCTTCCCTACACTGCGTTTAATCCGTACTAAAATTGGTGATATTGACCTTGTACGTATGGATATTAAACCGGGTGAAACCAAAGAAATTGAACCTTTACTTTATCCAGATTTCCAGAATGTTCCTGCTGAAGAGCCATACCGTTCACGTTCTTATGTGAAAAAACCGGGTGGTACGGGTGGTAAGCCAATGGTTCGCAAGAACAAAGATGGTTCAGTGAAAAAGTCAGGTACCAAACGTATCTGGCAAATGGACGAAAGCGAAAAGCCGAAACGTCGTACCAATGGTACAACTCGTCCAAATACCAAAGCACCTCGTGGTCGCGGACGCGGTCGTGGTTAAAACCCAGTCTGCTCATCAGGTAGGGACAGGCTAAAGATCACGCCAGACGGTGTATTTTCTACAGTTGTCTGCCCCTGATGGAGCTGCATGATCGACTGTACAATGGCAAGGCCCAGACCACCCGTCTGGGCTTTTTCGTGCCGGCTGTCATCGATCTGATAAAAACGCTCAAATAAATGCGGATGGTGCTGCTCTGCAATCCAGACTTCTGGCGTCAACACTGATATTTTAATCCTGTGGTTGAGTCGCTGTGCAGACACAATAATCTCACTCCCAGGCTGACCATAAGTAATGGCATTGCTGATCAGATTGGCGACTGCGCGCTGTAACAATACGGTGCTGGCTGTCAGACTTAAATCTGGCGGAACATCCACTTTTAAATGCATCTGCTTCTCTTCGGCCAGAAAGCTGAAGTACTCAAGCAATTCTTGCAGCATGTCATTTAGATTGAAATGCTGTTTTTCAATCGCATATCCGCCATGTTCTACCCGGGCGATAAACAGCATACTTTCAATCATCTGGCTCAGGCGTTCGTATTCTTCCAAGTTGGAATAGAGCAGATTTTCCAGTTCAGCAGGTTCGCGCGACCGCGATAACAGAATCTGTGTCTGCCCGATTAAATTGTTTAATGGGGTGCGAAGTTCGTGTGAAATATCCTCAGAAAAACGTGCCAGCTGCTGATACGCAGCCTGAATATTAGCGAGCATATCGTTCATGGCCTGACGCAGCTCTTGAACCTCAAGCGTATTACTCTGAACATCGATGTGCTGATTGGGCTGCTGAATATTGACCTGTGCTGTAGCCAGCATCAACTGGCGCATGGACTTGAGAATATAGCGTCCTGCCAGCCAGGCCATCAAGGTCGAGAGCAGTATGCCAAGCAGACTATAGAGCACCAGTTTTGATAAATAGTTTGCCAGTATCCTTTGTCCCTCTGCCAGCTGCTTGCCAGCCACCAGCTGATAACTGCGACCATCAAACTGCACCTGTTTAAAAGCCAGTCGTGTCGAAGGCTGTTCAGCCTGATTATTCTGAAACTGTAAGGCAGAGGTATAGTGCAATGCCGGAATATGAATCTGCAAAGGATTGATTTCAATCAAGCGATTATTCTGATGTTGCAGCAGCAGTAGATTATCTTCTTGCCCCAGCATGTTTTCATATAATTTGGGATGCTGAACCAAAAGCTCGAAACTCTGGGCATCTTCAAGAAATATTTCAATTCGGGAAATACGTGCAGCCAGTGCCTGATCCTGCTGAGCCTGAATCATCTGTTGCATATTTTGATAAGACAGTAACGCCACACTCAAAAAAACCACGCAGGACACCAATGCAAACGCAATACTCAAGCGTGTTGCCAGCGGTAATAAGATAGGATTGTTCATGGGTATTCATCAAGTTTATAACCCATACCGCGTACGGTATGAATCAGTTTTGGCGTGTAATGATCATCAATTTTGCTCCGCAGCCTGCGAATGGCCACATCCACCACATTGGTATCGGTATTAAAATTGATATTCCAGACCATGGAGGCAATCTGGCTCCGGGTCATCACCTGCCCCTGATGCTCCATCAACAGTTGCAACAGCGCAAATTCTTTCTGGCTTAATTCGATCTTTTGTTCATTACGATATACTTCATGCTTTAGGCGGTTCAATACCAGACCTGCAACCTGATAGGCCTCCTGCTCCAGTCGCGGCACACGGCGCAACAGACTTTTGATCCGGGCCAGTAACTCAATATAGGAAAAAGGTTTGGTCAGATAATCATCGGCGCCAAGCTCCAGGCCTTTCACCCGATCCAGCACATGATCGCGTGCAGTGAGCATCAATACCGGAATCTGGCTAAAAGTTCGCAAGGTTTTCAGCACCTGCCAGCCGTCCAGATCTGGCAGCATTACATCCAGCAGTACCAGATCAAATGACTGTTGCTGCAAACAGGCCAATGCCAACACGCCATTTTCAGCAATGGCCGTGCTATAACCTGACTCACTCAGTCCTTTTGCCAGATATTCAGCAATCTTGACTTCATCTTCTACAATTAAAATATGCATGTCAGTAGTTTAGCTGTTTTTAGCTATGCCTAGATTACAAATTGGTAATCTGATTGTCATGCTGCACTGGCGTATTTCTTTCTACAATAGCAACAGTATTCAATTGCATGAATGACAAGTATGAAAAATTCAATCGCCAAAACAACCCTAGCCTTGTTCAGCAGCTCATTACTACTCAGCTCACTGGCACATGCAGAATTAAAAACAGCACCAGTCATGTCGCTAGAAGCAGCAAAGCTTATGGCCAGCAATGTCATGTTGGCCTGCCAGAAACAGGCCAAGCCCGCAGCAGTCGTGGTTCTGGATCAGGGTGGTAATCTGCTGGCTAGTCAACGCCATGAATCTGTCGGCATTCACAACCTGATCGCAGCAGAACGCAAGGCCTTTACCGCGTATTCAACGAAAACCAGTACGCTGGATTTTATGCGCAATGCCCAGAACAATCCGGACGCACAGAACCTGAATAGTTTGCCTGAACTGCTGTTACTGGGCGGCGGTGTACCTGTTATGTACCAGAATCATATTTTAGGTGCTGTAGGTGTTGCGGGTGCAGGCGGTTCGGAACAGGATCATCAATGTGCCAATAGCGGCATTCAAAGCACTTTAAAACAGCTTTAATCTATTTAAATAAGTCTTATTGGTTTCTTTTATTCAATATTACTTCATCCATCTACTGAGGAATACAACATGAAAAAAATCCTGCTAGCAACCCTTGCGAGCACCGCAGCCACGCTTTCCTTTGCACAGAATCCACTTAGTGTGCATGTTCTGAATCAGGAAACAGGTTTACCTTCCGCAAATATTGCAGTTACTTTGGAAGCACAGCAAGGTGAGAAATGGGTCAAGCTCAATGAAGCTGAAACAGATCAAAATGGCCGTATTAAAGAGCTATATCCAAAAGATACCAATCTGCAAAAGGGTATTTATAAAGTGACCTTTAAAACGGGTGACTGGTTTAAGGCCAATAATCAGCGGACATTCTTCCCTGAAGTACCGGTGGTCTTTATGATTGATGGTGCTTTAGAGCATTATCATATTCCACTGTTATTGAGCTCTTATGGTTATTCGACTTATCGCGGTAACTAAGCTCTTTCACTTAAGGCCCATCTTATTGGGCCTTATTCTTTTACTTGTTATTCTTGTGCTGGAATGCTATTCATGACTCATATTAAATGAATTTAAAAATAAAACGTATCTCAAACAAGGAGCTTTGCAATGGATCAGCAAGTCAACCAGATGTTTAATCAGGATCGATTAATCCAGCATCTTGGTGCACACCTTGTTGCTTATAGTCACAATCACGCAAAAATTTCGCTGAAAGTCACTGAACAACATTTACAGGGTCACAAGACCTGTAACGGCGCAGTGATTTTCGCGCTTGCAGATGCGGCATTTGCCATTGCCTGTAATACAGGTGAACATCCGGCTGTTGGTCAGCATTGTGGAATTCATTATTTAAAATCAGGAGTTCTTGGCGATACATTGACTGCTGTAGCAGAACATAGGGCCAGCAGTGGCCGTAGCGGAATTTACGATATTCAGGTGATAAATCAGCATGATCAAATTGTGGCAGAGTTCCGCGGTACGTCTCGACTGATCATCAGATAATTTTCAAAACTTGATGCAATAAAAAACCGATGCCTAAGCATCGGTTTTTAAAGTTTGAAATTTAATTAAGCTTTCAACCACTTTTCAGCTTTAGTCTGATCTTCAATTTTCAGTTCAACTTCGGTCAGTTCAGAACCAGCTGCCTGAACTTCAAAGCTCATCAGCTCGTCACGACGAAAAGCATGCATGGTATAAACACCTTCCTGTTTTGCATAACTTTCCATTAACTTCATCGTTGCTTTTAAACCATCAACGGCAATAATCACATCATTGGCAGAAAGGCCAGCTACTACAGCAGTACTATCACGACGCGCCGACTGAACCAGTACACCTTCCGGCTTATCTACCAGTTTTAAACCGAAAGGCAATGACTTGTCATTTTTCAGGTTATAACCGATACCAAACTCAGGCAATAACTGATCCAGTGGCAATTCATCTGTGGTATTAATCAAGTGATTAATCTGCTCTGACCAATCATCACCGGTCAGCTCTTTGCATAATTCAAAGATCGTCCGCTCATGTACCTGAACACCCTTTTGTGCATTTTCATACAAACGGCGCATCAAGGCATCCAGACTTGAACCGCGTAAACGCAAACCTAAGTCTAGGCACAATGCAACCAAACAACCTTTGTTGTAATAGCTGGTGCCGGCATTATTCGAGTTTTCATCCTGACGGTAGAATTTCACCCAGGCATCAAAACTGGATTCAGACACCGACTGAATCGCACGACCCGGATTCTGCAAGTAACGATCAATCTGCGCTTTTAATAAAGCAATATATGATTCCTGGTTAATCACGCCACTGCGTAGCAAAATCAAATCATCATAATAAGAAGTGAAGCCTTCAAAGATCCACAGCAAAGACGTATAGCCTTCACGGTTCAAATCATAATTGACAAAATTTTCAGGGCGAATAAATTTCACCAACCAAGAATGGAAATATTCATGGCTACATAGGCCGAGGAAACGCTGATAATCTTTGGAAGGTTCTTCAGGCTCATTGGCCTTCGGCAAGTCATCGCGCGGTGAAATCAGGCTGGTCGAGTTTGGATGTTCCAGACCACCATAACTATTTCCGGTTGCCATGGTCATAAAAGTATAGTCAGCAAATGGCGCTGAACCGAACATGGAGATTTCTGTGCTACAGATTTTCTCAATGTCCTGCTGCATACGTGCTGCATTCATCGCATGCTTGCCGGACACCACAAACTCATGCGGAATACCATTCGCTTCAAAACTGAAACGGGTTTGCTCTGCCAGTTCAAACGGTGCATCAATCAATTCAGCATAGTTTTTGGCTTTCAGGGTGAAACGGCCCTTGACCAGACTTTTGGATTGCATGCCGGTTGCCAGTTGGAAATGCTTTAATTCATCTGGCAGGAAGATTTCTAATTCAATCTCTTTATTTTCCTGACCTTCTAGCCCCAAGCATGCACAGGCCGGGTTGACATAGAGACGGTTTTGATCCACATATGCACCACGAACAGACAGGTCGTAGGCATAGACATCATATTCAACCGTAATCAGCTCATGATCGGTATTGAATAAACGCCATTTGTTCTTTTCAAATTTCTGGATTTGCAGTTGACGTCCATCTTCATCATAAGCTTTGACCGCCTCAATGTGTTTGGAAAACTCTCGAATCAAATAACTTCCCGGAATCCAGGTCGGTAATGATAAGATCTGCGTCGGGTCTGCCAGAAAGCGAACAGTCACGTGAATAAGGTGCTGACGATAATCGTCAAATTCGATTTGATAATGCAACATAATGGGCGATATAAAATGAAAATAAATGAGGTATAGCTTAGCTTAGCATTTTTTAAGCCAAGATGGTTTAGCTGTCTTATTTGTCTACATTTACGACTAGCTATCTGTATAAAAAAGGCATAGCATGCCTGAAAATTTAATCGTTCAACGCCCGACGGGTTATTAAGGAACATCCTTGAAATACATCATCTCACTGATTGCGGTATTCAGCTTATTTATTTCTGCATTTTCACATGCTGCCTTACTCAATATTCTGCCTGAAAGCGTTGAAGCTGAAGCCTGGACTATTCTGGATTCACAGTCTGGTCAAGTCATTGCAGAACACAATGCCGATGTGCAACGTGCGCCGGCTTCGCTGACCAAAATGATGGTGGCTTATATTGCCTTAAAGGAAATTGAGGCCGGAAAATTAGATAAAAATGAAGTTTTAACTGCCACATCTGTGGTTAAAAATGTCATGTGGGATGAGTCACAGATGTATCTGAAAGAAGGTGATCTGATTACAGTCGATCAGCTTCTGGCGGGTTTGATTATCATGTCTGCCAATGATGCAGCGTTGACGCTGGCTGAGAAAATCTCGGGGAGTGTTCCCCAGTTTGTTGAACGGATGAATCAGGAAGCCAAAGCACTGGGCATGCAGCATAGCAATTTCCAGAATCCGGCCGGCATTACCATGCCCGAGCATTATTCGACTGCTGCCGATTTGGCCCGACTCTCTATGGCGGTGGTGAATGAAACCCCGGATTATCTGTATTATTCCAAACAGCCAAGTTTCACTTATAACCAGCATTTTCATCGTGCCACCAACCGTGTACTTCAGGTCGACCCAAGCGTAGATGGTTTAAAAACCGGTTTTACCCGTGCGGCCGGTTATAACCTGGCGCTGACAGCCAATCGTGTTACAGCAGACTTTGAAATGCCGAAGCGCCGTCTGATTGTGGTAGTGCTAGGCACTAAAAGCGCCACAAAGCGCGCTGAGATATCGCATAAACTGATGAATCTGGCTTATACCTATACCCGCAATGAAGTCGCGATCAAAGATCAGCAACTGTTGGCTGAGTTGCCTGTGATTAAATCCACTTTAAAAATGTTTAAAGTGCAAACCAAGCAGCCGCAGATTATTACTACCTCGCTTTATGATCAGAGCTATAGCATTGACCTGAATCAGTTTGATCAGGCGCATCAGCGTGTCATGCTAAATACAGGTGATGGCGCTTTAAAAAGTATCGAGCCACTTCAAGAAACCCAGACCCATATCAATGTTGAAATGAAGGCATCTGAACTCATTGCGCCTTTAGCCAGCATGATGCCTTTGGCCACGATTCAGATTTATCAAAATAATCAGTTAATTCGCACCATTCAAATTGAAGATCATGTCGAAATTGAAGAAGCCAACCCGTTGCAGAAGTTCTTTAGCTGGCTGCAAGGTTTATTCAGTTTCTTTTCAGACTCAACACCCGGCGTAAAACTGTATCCTCTAGATCAATAATCCTCTCAATATCAAGTAATTCTTTAAGCTAGAAGCGTTGATATAACCTTCTAGCTGATTCATGATCTATCCCAAATGAGGCACCCTGCCCGGAACGCAGCAATTATTACCCGCTCTCACAGAATTGCTACGTTTTGTAATGTGTATAACAATTTTAATCAAGACGCGATTTAGCACATGCCATAGTATATTTTCTCTCTATTTCTCTTATTTTTATTAAAAAAATAAACAGGTTAAGAACGCATGACAGTACATAAAATCGTGATTGTGGGTGGTGGCGCTGGTGGTCTGGAACTGGCGACACAACTGGGTGATAGCCTGGGTAAAAACGGCAAAGCCCAAATTATTTTGATTGATCAAAAACTGACACATCTCTGGAAACCGCTGCTACATGAAGTCGCCGCAGGTACCTTAAATCCACATCAGCAAGAAACCAATTATTTTGCCCATTCTGCCGCGCATCATTATGAGTTTGTTTTGGGGACATTCACAGGTCTGGATCGCGAAGCGAAACAGATCATCGTCGAAACAGAATATTTCTCTAAAAAAAGTGAGCCCAAGAAAAATCAGCGTATTGGCTATGACACACTGGTACTGGCTTTAGGTTCAACCTCAAATGACTTTAATACCGAAGGGGTCAAACAGTTCTGTCATTTTCTCGACAGCCGTCAGCAGGCAGATATCTTTCAGCAGGATCTGCTGCACCTGTATTTAAATGCTCAACATGAGACTTCAAGTCGTGAGCTGAATATTGCTATTATTGGTGCCGGTGCGACTGGGGTAGAACTGGCAGCGGAGCTGGTAGAAGCCAAACAGAATTTCTTTCAATATGGCTTAAACAAGGTCGATCCCAACAAAGTCAAAATCACCTTGATTGAAGCCGCGGATCGTATTCTGACTGCACTCTCGCCTAAAGTTGCTGCAAATACCATGAAACAGTTAGAACAGTTCGGTATTGAAGTCCTGACCAGTCATCGAGTGGCCAAGGTCGATGAAGACAAGATTTATTTTGCCGATGGTTCCAGTCTGGATGCTGAAATCAAAGTCTGGGCTGCAGGGATCAAAGCACCGGAAGTCTTGGCACAACTCGACGATATAGAAAAAGACCATATTCATCGGCTCAAAGTTTATGCCACGCTGCAAACCAAATCTGATCCAAGTATTTTTGCATTTGGTGATTGTGCGCATTGCCAGCCTGCGGCAGATCAACCGGTATTAGGGCCGCGTGCTCAAGTGGCCAGCCAGCAAGCCAGCTTTCTGGCCAATGCTTTAAAAGCCCATGTCAATGGAGATAGCTATTTGCCGATGTTTAAATTTTCTGACAAGGGCTCCCTGATTTCCTTAAGTCAGAATAAAGCTGTGGGGGAATTGCTGGGTCAGGTCAATGTGCAAGGCTTTGTCGCCAAAACAATGTATGTCTCTTTATACCGGATTCATCAGGTGACCATTCATGGTTATGCCCATGCCGGTATTTTGACTGCAAAAGATTTAGTTACACGAAAAATCTCTCCAAAGCTGAAATTGCATTGAAATTCCAGAATTTGGCCCAATCAATGAAAAAATCGTCAATAAAATTGTCAAATTGCGTTTTTTTGCTAATTTTAGTCTACAAAAATGCAATTTCACTTTATGATGTACCCTTAAAAAATTGAATGGATCAATTCACATGACTGCTATTGCAAATAACCTCGTGGTTTCTTTCCACTACACATTGACTAACGCAGAGGGTGAAACTCTCGACCAATCTCAAGGTGAACCACTTGCCTATTTGCACGGTGCAGGTAACATCATCCCAGGTTTAGAAAACGCGTTAGAAGGCA
Source organism: Acinetobacter sp. YH12208 (assembly GCF_013418055.1). Classification (NCBI taxonomy): domain Bacteria; kingdom Pseudomonadati; phylum Pseudomonadota; class Gammaproteobacteria; order Moraxellales; family Moraxellaceae; genus Acinetobacter; species Acinetobacter sp. YH12208. The sequence continues at coordinate 186,730 of NZ_VPCT01000003.1, read as the reverse complement.
AAACTGTGGGTGAAAAATTCACTGTTAATGTTCCTGCTGCTGAAGGTTATGGCGAATATAACCCTGACCTCGTACAAGAAGTTCCTGCGCAAATGTTCCAAGGCGTAGACAACATTCAAGCAGGTATGCAGTTCCAAGCTCAAACTGATGACGGCGTGCAAATCGTAACTGTTAAAGCAGTTGAAGGCGACAATGTTGTTGTAGATGCGAACTTCCCGCTTGCTGGTCAAGACCTGACTTTCGAAGTTGAAATTGTATCGATTCGTGAAGCTTCTCAAGAAGAATTAGATCACGGTCATGTACACGGTGCAGGTGGTCACCAGCACTAAGATCTTCTGATCGAGTGTAAAAAAGGCAAAGTGAAAACTTTGCCTTTTTTTATTGCCGCCAAAATATTCATTTTAAAATGGAGAATAAAAAAGCAGGACCATGGCCCTGCTGTTTCAATCCGATCAAGAGATCCCTTTAGAGAATAATCGCTGGATTATTTGCGTTGATTATAAATCTGCATGGCTGCTGGTAACTGTTGACGCATTTGTCCAATACGCTGGCTGTTCGATGGATGCGTAGACAGGAAGGTTGCGCCATTGCTGCCACCGAGTTTGTTCATTTTTTCCCACAAGGTAATCGCTGCATTCGGGTTATAACCTGCACGTGCCATCAGCATCAAGCCACCCTGGTCAGCACGGCTTTCCAGATTACGCGAGTATGGCAGGCCAATCCCGATCTGACTTCCTAATTGCGCTGCTGCTGCGCCACCCTGGCCCACACCAGCTGCATTCAGACCAATGCCTAAAGCCAGGTCGGTGAGCGCCTGAGCACCAATTTTCTGCTTAGAATGCTCTTCTAAGGCATGTACCATTTCATGACCCATAATTGCTGCAATTTCAGCATCGGTCAGATTCAGCTTATTCACAATACCGGTATAAAATACCACTTTACCACCCGGTGCAACAAAGGCATTAACCTGATCGGACTTGAGCACAGCCAATTGCCACTGGAATGCTGTACCAGTCTGGTTCATTTGGTTCGCAATCGGCTTTAAACGGTTAAATACGGTATTAATACGTTTATAGGTCGCTGAACTGGTGTCCAGTTGACCTTTATTTCTGGCATCAGTCACCATAGCATTATAGCTTTGTGTCGCAGATGCATTTAAGGTCGCAGAATCAGCCCCGGCAATATCCGCAATAGTGGTACAACCCGACAATGTCACGACTGCGGCAGCCACCATACCCAATAAAAATTTATTCTTCATTATAATCAACTCTACCTTAGCCCAAGCTTAATTTACATTGTAAAAATTATAAGTGAAAGCATACAGGAGCTAAACGCTTAATTACTCCATCTTCTTATAAATTCTGTAATTTTTAAGCCAAGTACTGTATCGCCAACCAATAAATCAGACAGATAATGTTCAAGCCCAGATAAACCTGGCTTAAGGGTTTTATTTTTTGTTCCAGAATTTCATCTTTACGTTTAAAAAATAAATAGGCGTTTTGCAATAAAATAACAGGCACCAGCACACAGGCAATAATGACACTCAGGCCGACCAGTGCATTATAAATAATCTCAGGATTTTGAGTTTGCGCGCGAATAATCATCATAGCGATGGTGGGTGCCCCGCCCATGGCGAACAACAATGAATAAAACATGGTCGCCGATATATTTTTTTGCATCCTTTCGCTCATTTTTTCTTTCTTTATATATGGCTATGTTAAAGCACATTTTGTCACAGCACCGATGCAACTTTAGTCTTGAGCCAAATTTATAGTTTTTGGATATAAAAAAACCCATCCGGAGATGGGTTTTATCATTCAAGCTTTAACCAAATGAAGATCAAGCATCGAACGGGTGGCGAAGAACGATAGTTTCTTCACGGTCTGGACCGGTTGAAATGATGTCGATTGGACATTCAATCAGTTGCTCAAGACGTTTTACATAGTTCAATGCAGCTTGTGGCAACTGATCCAGCGATTTTGCACCGAAAGTTGACTCAGACCAGCCTGGCATTGTTTCGTAAATTGGTTTTAAAGTTTCGAATGCAAGCGCATCAGAAGAACCGACACAACCAGAATCTGCAGCTTCATAACCGACACAGATTTTCACTTCTTCTAAACCATCAAGAACATCAAGTTTAGTCAGGCAAATACCAGACAGTGAGTTTACATCTACTGAACGACGTAGAATTTCAGCATCGAACCACCCACAACGACGTTGACGGCCAGTAGACGCACCAAATTCATTACCAATGGTACCAAGGTGTTTACCAACCGCATCACCCACATCGTTTGCAGCGTCATAAACCAATTCCGTTGGGAATGGGCCTGCACCGACACGAGTGGTATAGGCTTTGGTGATACCCAGTACATAATCAAGGTGCAAAGGACCCAGACCTGAACCTGAGCTTACGCCACCAGCAGTGGTGTTTGAAGATGTCACATACGGGTATGTACCATGGTCAACGTCAAGAAGTGAACCTTGCGCGCCTTCAAACATGATGTTGTCACCGTTTTTACGGTAGTTATGCAGTTCAGTTGTTACGTCTACAACCAACGGCGCAACAACCTTACGCCATTCGTCGCAAAGTGCCAGTACGTCTTCTAGCTTAACTGCTTCAACACCATAGTATTGAGTAAGCTGGAAGTTATGGTAATCCAGAAGTTCAGTTAACTGGGCAGTAAGATGTTCACCGCCACGTACCAGATCAGCAACACGAACTGCACGACGCGCCACTTTGTCTTCGTATGCAGGACCGATACCACGACCTGTTGTACCAATCTTCGCATTACCACGTTTTTTCTCACGTGCTTGGTCCAGTGCGATGTGGTTTGGAAGGATCAGTGGACAGTTTGGAGAAATACGTAAACGCTCTTTAACAGGAACGCCTTCTTTTTCAAGAATGTCCATCTCTTTGATGAGCGCTTCAGGAGAAAGAACAACACCGTTACCAATTAAGCACAATACGTTTTCACGTAAAATACCAGATGGAATGAGGTGTAAGACAGTTTTCTTACCACCCACCACCAGAGTGTGACCTGCGTTATGTCCGCCTTGATAACGAACGACCGCTGCCGCTTGATCTGTGAGCAGGTCGACGATTTTACCTTTACCTTCGTCGCCCCATTGGGTACCAAGTACCACAACATTCTTGCCCATAATAGCCTCATTGCATCATGCTGTTAAAGTTGAAAGCCCCGCTCAGTGACATGAACACTGAGCCAAGCAATTTAAATCGTTTTGACTGTCCACTCACCATCTACGTTCACCAGCTGGTGCGTCGCATATGGAATTGAGTTTAAATCATCATTACCGAGTAACTGAATTACACTTAAGCCTTGTGCTCGAATACTCTGAATCGCATTCAGAAGTTCTGCATCGACACCTTTAGGTGCAACTACCACGTGTACAGCGTCAAACTGACCTGCGCTTAACGCATATAAGTCACAAGAGAAACCTGTGGCAGGACGCGCACGACCGAAATGTTCACCAATGCCATCATAACGACCGCCTTGTGCCAGTGCTGCTGCACGATTCGGTGCATAGACTGCATACATCAGACCAGTATGATAATGGTATGAACGCAATTCAACCACATCAATCCCAATACTCAAGTTTGGCCAACGGGCTTGAACCTGATCTTTGGTAATTTGTAAGGCATCAAAAGCTTGCTTGAAGGCTGGATTCGCCAACACTTCAGCACTTAAATTTGCCTGTAATGCGTCCAGATCGCTGGCATAGCGGCCCAGTGCATAAAAGTCCTGACCAAATTTCAGTTCTGCCGTAAATTCTTCCAACTCTGGCAAGGCCTTACGTTGGTATAAATCAGACAGTTTACGTTCAGCAACTTTGTTCAAACCTGCTTGAGCCACCAGACTGCGGAATAAGCCGACATGACCCAAGTCCAGATGGATTCCGTCTGCCAGACCTGTTTCCTGAATCAGACTGATCATTAAATCGACCATTTCTACATCGGCATCGATGCTGTCTGAACCAAACAGTTCGGCGCCTAACTGCAAAGGCGCACGCGAGGTATTAAAACCGCGTGGTTTGGTATGCAGAACGGTACCTGCATAGCAGTAACGCGCCACACCTTCCACTGGATGTACATGTGCATCAATACGCGCCACTTGTGGTGTCATATCGGCACGCACACCAAGCAAACGACCAGAAAGCTGATCGATGACTTTAAAAGTGGCTAAGTCTAAATCTTGATTCGATTCTGAGAGAGAAGAGAGAGATTCGATGTACTCAATGAATGGCGTGTACACCAACTGATAACCTCGAGATGCAAGGAAATCCAGTGATTTACGGCGCAAACTTTCAATGACTTGCGCTTGTTCTGGTAATACATCAGCTACACCATCAGGTAATAACCATGTCTCTGAAATGGGCATGTTGTAAACCTAAATTCTTGTCAGCGCGGAACGAATCCGCATAAAAAAATCGGGAGCACACCCGATTTCTCCTAGTCTAGCACGATAGTTTTGGCTGTGCATCGCAAAATTTTATAATTTTTACTCTCTTATGCAATGAGCCACAATTGCGTCAACTATCAGCGTTTTATCGTGTATGACCAACACGCGCTATAAACAAAAAATCATTTTAGACCAATGGCAATGCGGTGGTACTTTTTACCGTTTGCAATGGAATTTCGGTTTTTACACTTTGGATGCAGGGAATTTGAGTCAAATGATGAATCTGAAATTTACGATAGGCATCCAGATCGGCCACCACAATTCTTAAAAAGAAATCACAATCTCCCGCCATTAACTGGCATTCCACCACTTCCGGCATCTCCTTGATGGCTTCAACAAATTGATCGACCACGGCGGCTTCTTGAGATTTAAGCCAAACCCGTGCAAATACACTCATTGCCAGATTGACTTTTTGCGGATTGAGTAAGGCGACATACTGCTCAATGACCCCATCATCTTCTAGTTGCTTGACTCTTCTTAAACAGGGGGACGGCGACAAGCCAATTAATTGAGCCAGTTCATTATTTTGCAATTTTCCGTTCTTTTGCAGTTCATGCAAAATGCGTTTATCAATTTGATCCATCTTGTTACTTTAGTATTTAAAACCCCTTTAAGCCAATTTAGCGCAATTTAATTCCAAATCAAATTTAAATTGCATGCACTACAACAGCAAATAGCCCGATTATCGCTATAAAATACGGTTCAATATTGAAGTCCTCAGGTCACTGACATGCTTTTGCTCAGACAAAGCAGCACGCCCGCGCTCGCGCATACAGATTTCAGCGAATTTCAGCGCGGCATGAAAGATTCTATTCCTATGCTTTTAGGAATTATTCCCTTTGCTTTGGTGCTAGGTGCGACTGCGATTCAGAAAAATTTCAGTGTGCTGGAAGTGCCTTTGCTGACTGGACTCAATTTTGCCGGCGGTTCTGAATTTGCCATTCTGGAAGTCTGGACCAGTCCACCCAATTTATTCATGCTGCTGTTTATTACCTTTTTGGTGAATAGCCGGCATTTGCTGATGGGTGCAAGCCTAGTCCCGTATTTAAAACATCTCCCGAATCGCAAAGTATTGCCGGCCCTGTTTTTTATGGTTGATGAAAGCTGGGCCTTAAGTCTGGCGGATGCGCAAAGAAAACAGGCGCAGTGGGGTTATCGGGCTGCTTTTAGCATGCCCTACTATGCCGGTTTATGTTTCTGTCTTTATCTGATGTGGGTCGGTTTTACCACACTGGGCGCGATGCTTGGACCTGTTTTAGGCGATATCAACCGCTGGGGCTTTGATATGGCCTTTCCTGCTGTATTTCTGGTGTTGATGCGAAGCATGTGGAAAGGCTTGAGTGCAGCCCGGCCATGGCTAGTAAGCCTGATCTGTGCTGCCCTGGCTTATTTATATTTGCCTGCTGGCTGGTATGTGCCGATAGGTGCCCTAGCCGGCATTGTGTCTGCTTTTTTCTTGATTGGTGAGGAGGAAGCATGATTGAGATGAGTACATTACTGGCCATCCTGCTGATTGCGGCAACCACCTATCTGACCCGGATTCTGGGCTATGTCTTATTAAAAAATAAAACGCTGACACAACGTCAGCGTAAAATCATGGACGTTGTGCCCGGCTGTGTCCTGATTTCAGTCATCGCACCGTATTTTGTACGCGACAACCCTGCAGATCTGATCGCTTTGGCTTTAACCCTGTTTGCCGCTACGCGTTTTGGCTTGCTCCCCACAGTTGCCATCAGCATGGTGTCTGCAGCCGTCTTAAGAACTCTTCTCGTCTAGCCCTCAAACAGAATTCTTTATATGATTTCTAAAGGGATTCTGTTTATTTCTGTGGGTCTACGACCTTGGTGAGCAGGCTGACCAGCTCTGCATTTTGCAACTCGACCTGCTGCAGTTTGATTGTGGTCTGATCCAGCACTTCCTGCTGTACATGCATTTTTTTAGCCAAGTCCTGCATAATTTCCAGGGTCTTTTTTAAATTTTCTTCCAGATGCGCGACTTTCTCTTCTACCGGCACGCCCTCCACGACACCTGAACCATCATTCTGATTGAACTGCAGCCAGATTAGAAAAATCACTGCCAATGTGAGCAGTATAATAAATCCCCAAACCAACATCATATGCTTGCTCTTATTTCATTTTATTGGCTTTATCTTAACGAAAAATCATGCAGATGATGCAAATAATTCAAGCACTCACGCTGCTTTTCGATCAATTACGCGCAAATTCTATTAAAACAACGCATATCAAGAATGTTTAAAGCAAAAAAAGCACCGTATATCGGCACTTTTCAGGCTTAGCAAAGTCAAACTTAATGAAAAGATTCACATAAATCCAGCAAGCGGTTGGCATAACCCCATTCATTGTCATACCAGGCAAAGACCTTGGCCTGTTGTCCCACCACTAGGGTTTGGGTCAGGTCAACGATCAAGGAATAAGGAGAATGATTAAAATCACTCGACACCAAAGGTTCATCCGTCACTGACATGATTTCGGCAAAATCCTGTCGCGCCGCCTTAATTAACACTTCATTCAGTTTGTGATCGGTAATCGGTGACTGGGAAACAAAGGTCAGATCAATTGCTGCGACATTAATGGTCGGCACCCGAATTGAATAACCGTCAATCCGATCTTCCATTTTTGGCATAACCCGCTTTAATGCACCCAGCGCACTAGATGTGGTGGGAATAATATTGTGTCCTGCTGCCCGTGCACGACGCAGATCGCGATGCGCCTGATCCAGCACAGATTGATCTGCGGTCACCGCATGGATTTCGGTCATTAACGCACTGCTGATGCCAAAAGCATCATCGAGGATTTTGACCAGCGGTACTAGGGCCTGAGTGGTACAGGACACACTGGAAATGATCTGGTCGGTGGCTTTAACTTCGTGATGATTGATACCATACACAATCGCAGCATCGACAGTATCAAAGGGTGCTGCTCCAATAATCACCCGTTTCGCCCCTGCCTCAATATGCTGGGTCGCAGCTGCACGGGAACGGAACAGCCCGGTACATTCCAGCACTACATCTACTTCAAGTTTTTGCCAGGGAAGCTGCGCCGGGTTGGCTTCACACAAAACCTGAACTTTTAAGCTGGCATCCTGATAGCTGAGATGCAGATAAATATGTTCGGCATCATAGCTGACGTCTACCTGTCCCGGAAAACGGCCATGGGTTGAGTCATATTTAAACAGATGAATTAAGGTTTCAACATCAGCAATATCGTTAATGGCAACGATTTCAAATTTAAAATCTTTCGGATTTTCAAACCAGGCACGCAATACATTACGTCCAATACGCCCAAATCCATTGATTGCCACTCGTTGCATGACTCAACCTTTTATATGCCTATTTTAAAACTCCTCTATGTTAAAGGATTTCTTGCGCAGTACATGAAAAACTTCAGTGAAAATATTGATTTTCGATTATTTTATTTCTGATACATCGCCCAGTATTCAGATCTTTTAAAATTCTGATGCTGTGTAAATAGATGGATATAACCGAATTGTTCTGAATAGAAAATTCATTTTATGAATTCAGCACTAAACCCGAGTCAATAATTCCTTGGCAATTGGTTTTAAAATGATTGGTGCATACCGCTTTTTCCGTTATAATTTGGCGTTTTAAATTTTTAAGCCCCGCATTGCAGCAGAGCTCTCATGTGCTTGTCAGACTGTGGTGTTTTAGCCAAATCGGAAATTATGGAGTGACTTGGTTGTGAGTACTCGTTTTATGACATCAGCTGAAATTCGTGAAGCATTTTTGCGTTACTTTGAATCGCAAGGGCATACACGTGTCGCGTCGAGTTCACTAGTACCCGCCAATGATCCAACTTTACTGTTCACCAATGCGGGTATGAACCAGTTTAAAGATTGCTTCTTAGGTCTAGAAAAACGCGATTATGTCCGTGCCGTATCATCACAAAAATGCGTACGTGCAGGTGGTAAACACAACGACTTGGATAATGTCGGTTATACCGCGCGTCACCATACCTTCTTTGAAATGTTAGGTAACTTTTCATTTGGTGATTACTTCAAACGTGATGCGATCAAATTTGCCTGGGATTTTTTGACGGGCGATGACTGGTTAGCGCTACCTAAAGATAAGCTTTATGCCACTGTTTATCATACCGATGACGAAGCATTCGACATCTGGAACAAAGAAATCGGCCTAGATGCATCTCGCATTATCCGTATTGGTGACAACAAAGGTGGTCAATACGCATCAGATAACTTCTGGGCGATGGGCGACACAGGTCCTTGCGGCCCATGTTCTGAAATTTTCTTTGACCATGGCGATCACATCTGGGGTGGCCTGCCGGGCACACCTGAAGAAGATGGCGACCGTTTCATTGAAATCTGGAACAACGTTTTCATGCAGTTTAACCGCACGAGTGATGGCGTACTTCATCCGCTTCCAGCGCCTTCTGTAGATACTGGTATGGGTCTTGAGCGTATTTCTGCAGTTTTACAGCATGTCAACTCAAACTACGAAATCGATTTGTTCCAGCACTTACTCAAATCTGCGGCTGAGATCATTGGTCTGGATACTACTGCACTTGAAGCTGAAGCGGCTGAAAAAGGCACACCTGTACAATACCCTGCTTCACTTAAAGTGGTTGCTGACCATGCACGTTCATGTTCATTCCTGATTGCTGATGGCGTAAATCCATCAAATGAAGGTCGTGGTTATGTACTGCGTCGTATCATCCGCCGTGCAGTGCGTCACGGTAACAAACTGGGTGCGACCGGTTCATTCTTCCATAAAATGTTGCAGCCGCTTATTGAAGTGATGGGCGAAGCATATCCAGAACTTGCAGCACAACAAGCACGTATCGAAGCTCAACTGCTCAAAGAAGAAGAACAATTTGCCAAAACACTTGAGCAAGGTTTGAAATTGCTTGAAGGCGAATTGGCACAATTAAAAGGTTCTGTGATTCCGGGTGAAGTGGTTTTCAAACTTTACGACACTTACGGTTTCCCGACGGACTTAACTGCGGATATCGCACGTGAACGTGACTTAAGCATTGACGAAGCTGGCTTTGAAGTTGAAATGGCAGCACAGCGTCAACGTGCGCGTGATGCAGGTAAATTCGCGATCGATTACAACAGTGTTGTCAAAGTTGAAGGCGAAACTCAATTTGATGGTTATGATGCAACTGCAGGCGAAGGCCAAATCATCGCAATCTATAAAGATGGCGAGCAAGTAGATGAAGTCGTTGAAGGCGACGAAGCTTTAATCGTACTCAACCAGACTCCTTTCTATGCAGAAAGCGGTGGTCAAATCGGTGATACAGGTATTTTCAAAAACTATACCGGGATTTTCGAAGTTCAGGACACGAAAAAATCTGGTGGTGCATTTGTACATCAAGGCATCGTGACCATGGGTAACTTGAAAGTTACTCAAAATGTAGAAGCAACAGTGCAAGCCGAGATTCGTGCAGCAACTGCACGCAACCACTCTGCAACTCACCTACTACATGCTGCGCTGCGTCAAATTCTGGGCTCACATGTACAACAAAAGGGTTCATTGGTCGCATCTGATGTGTTACGTTTTGACTTTGCCAATGATCAACCGGTTAGCTTTGAACAGCTGCAAGAAATTGAACGTCTGGTCAATGCTGAAGTAATTGCCAATACTGCGGTGTCTACTGAACTGCTGGATATTGAATCTGCCAAAGCCAAAGGCGCGATGATGCTGTTCGGCGAAAAATACGGTGACGAAGTCCGTGTATTGTCGATGGGTTCAGTGATTGAAGAGAAAAATTTCTCCATCGAGCTTTGCGGTGGTATTCACGTAAAACGTACCGGTGACATCGGTCTGTTCAAGATCACTTCTGAAGGTGGTGTTGCAGCAGGTATACGTCGTATTGAAGCAGTGACAGGCACCAAAGCAGTTGAAGTTGCACAAAAAGCCGATCGTGACATCAATACGATTAACGGTTTGCTCAAAGCGCAAAAAGACCAGACTTTAGAAAAAGTTGAAGCGTTAGTTGATACTGCCTCTGGCTTGCAAAAACAGATCGAACAACTGAATCAGAAACTTGCTAGCCTGCAAGCCGGTGAACTTCTAAGCCAAGTTCAAACCATTGCAGGTCGTGCAACCTTGATTACAACCGTTGAAAATATGGATGCGAAAGCACTACGCAACCTGCATGACGGTGTGAAATCAAAATTAGAAAATGCAGTCATTGTGCTTGCAGGTGTAGAGGGTGACAAGGTGAGCTTGATCGCATCTGTAGCAAAAGACTTTACTGCATCTATAAAAGCGGGTGACATCATCAAACATCTGGCAACCGAGCTGGGTGGTAAAGGTGGTGGTAAACCTGACTTGGCACAAGGTGGCGCGCCACTTAACGAGAAGTTTGCTCCGGTGATGGCAGATTTAACTGCCTGGCTGGCAGCAAAATAAAACTTCAATTTTGTGTAACTGACCCTGATAGGACTATCAGGGTCATGGCTTATATGGAACAACTATGGCACTAATCGTTCAAAAATATGGCGGTACCTCTATGGGTACTCCCGAGCGCATTTTAAATGTTGCTCGTCGTGTGAAACGCTGGCATGACCATGGCCACAAGGTGGTTGTGGTTGTATCAGCGATGAGTGGCGAAACCAATCGTCTGCTTGCTCTCGCGAAAGCCATTACCGAAACCCCTGACCCACGTGAACTAGACCAGATGGTCTCTACGGGTGAGCAGGTTACGATTTCTATGTTAGCGATGGCGCTCAACTCTATTGGCGTTGAAGCAAAATCACTGACAGGTCGCCAGGTTGGCATGAAAACCGACAGCTCATTCAATAAGGCACGTATCGAATCAATTGATACTGAAGTCCTGAACTCGAATCTGGATGCTGGCCGTGTACTTGTAGTTGCAGGTTTCCAGGGTTTTGACGAGCATGGCAATACCACCACTTTAGGCCGCGGCGGTTCTGATACTTCAGGTGTCGCGATTGCTGCTGCACTAAAAGCCGATGAATGCCAGATTTATACAGACGTTGATGGCGTATATACCACTGATCCACGTGTTGCACCCAAAGCCAAGAAAGTTGACCGTATTTCCTTTGAAGAAATGCTTGAAATGGCGTCACTGGGTTCAAAAGTCCTGCAAATTCGTGCAGTTGAATTTGCCGGTAAATATCAAGTACCTTTACGCGTATTATCCAGCTTCGACAATGACAATGATGGCGCATTCGACGAAGAATTTAAGCAAAACGTGGGTACACTTATTACGACTGAATTGGAAGACAATATGGAACAGCCAATTATCTCCGGTATCGCATTTAACCGTGACGAAGCAAAATTAACGATTTTAGGTGTACCTGATGAACCGGGCATCGCCTCTAAAATTTTGTGCCCGATTGGTGATGCCAATGTTGAAGTGGATATGATTATCCAGAACGTTGAAGAAGATGGTACGACTGATTTTACTTTTACAGTCAACCGCAGCGAATTGAACAAGGCCAAAGCCATTCTCGAAGCAACCGCTCAGGAAATTGGTGCACGTGAAGTCGCTACCCGTTCAGATATCGTCAAAGTTTCTATCGTCGGTGTAGGCATGCGTTCACATGCAGGTGTTGCAAGCAAAATGTTTACCGCACTGGCAGCTGAAGGTATTAACATCCTGATGATCTCTACTTCTGAAATCAAAATTTCAGTGATTATTGAAGAAAACTATCTGGAACTTGCAGTTCGTTCACTGCATACCGCCTTCGGTCTAGACCGCGAACAAGGTGAATCAAGCGTACGCGCTTAAGAGGAATGACAAAATATTGTCATTGTTTGACAGTATTCTATAAATCTCTACAAAAATTCAGAGCCACTATAGTTTTTTTTATAGTGGCTCTGTTATATTAAGCCTGAGGATTTTTAAAAAACTGAGATAGATTAAAATCTTTCACCCAGATGACAGAATTTCTATCCAGATTTTATTTTTTAATTTTTGGTTGTGTTTTTGTTTTATATTCAATAGATTGCAGGTTTTGCATTTTGCAAGGAGAGAAACATGCTGATTTTGACTCGACGTGTCGGGGAAACTTTAATGATTGGAGACCAAGTCAGCGTGACTGTGCTTGGTGTAAAAGGTAATCAGGTTCGTATTGGGGTCAATGCTCCGAAAGAAGTCTCTGTGCACCGTGAAGAGATTTACCAGCGTATCCAGCATGAACGTGCAATGCATGAACATCTTCAGCATATCGATCAGGATTTCCAACCTTCGTATGAAGATGAAAACCAAACACAAAATAACTTTAACCGTTAATTTTTGTGTAAATCATAAAGCGGCTTTGAAGCCGCTTTTAATTGATCTATACTTTAATGAATACACATTTCAATATTCAGAACCTTTAAATTAAATAAGAATTAAAGTTCTGCGCCCTGCTGTTCCAGCAATGCTGCAACTACCTTTTTTACCGGCCCAAAACTACGACGGTGCTCATCAATCACCCCATGCAAGGCAATCGCTTCAAAATGTGCTTTGGTTGGATAGCCCTTGTGCTTGGCAAAACCAAATTGTGGATGCTTTAGATCCATCTCAATCATTTGATGATCACGGGTAACTTTGGCCAGAATACTAGCAGCAGAAATTTCTGCATGCAAAGCATCGCCACCAATGATCGCGTCACAGCTCATCGTTAGCCCCTGAGGGACTTTATTGCCATCGACCAGCACATGCTCAGGTTGAATCGCTAAAGCTTCTACAGCACGGCGCATTGCCAGTAAGGATGCCTGCAGAATATTATGCTCATCAATTTCTGCTGCTGACGCCTCAGCAATTGCCCAAGCCAGCGCTTTTTCCTGAATTTCGATAAAAAGTTTTTCACGTTTCTTTTCAGTCAGTTTTTTAGAGTCATTTAAACCTTCAATCGGGTTATTTGGATCTAAAATTACCGCGGCCGCCACCACTGAACCGACCAGCGGTCCACGCCCTGCTTCATCTACACCAGCAATTTTCATGTCATTTCCCATAAAAAAATAGGCTGAACCTGTCAGCCTATTTCAATTTAATCTTGGCTTAGTTTACAGCTTCAGCCACACAAGCGTTAATGGTTTTTGCAACCACATTGCCCACGATTGTGGTACGTGCCACCGGATCAATCGCAGCAGTCGCCAAATCAACCGCTGTCACATTTTGCGGTGCTTTTTCGCTGACACAGCCACAAATTTCAGACTGGATATTTTGCTTTTGTGTTGTGGTCATTAAACGTGTTGCCGTTTGCCACGCTAGAATATTATTCAGTTCAGTGGTGCATTTTGCATTGATCGCGATTTTAAGCGCAGTGCCGCCCAGTTGTTGAGTGGTACTTGGCGCCTCAGAAGTGCCTGTCGCTGTACACGCTGATAAAACCAGAGTCAGTGGTGCAAGTACAGCCAATAATTTTTTCACAGATATATTCCTTATTCATTCATAGATGAAGACTGTCGCTATTGTGCCGAAATTCACCTGAATAAGAAATCTAAAAATCACTAAGCATGTTTAATCTACAGCCAACCAATTTAATAGATGTTGCATGAAAGCCACCATAGCGTTGCAGATTTGGAATTGCTGAATTGATTCACCCTTTGCTAAGGTTCGGCCTTATTGAAGAGCAACGGAATATCTAGATGAATAAATCACTGTATTACACACGAACAGCGCAATGGCTGCATTGGATCATGGCGGTTATTTTTATTGCGGCCTGGCTCATCGGTTTTTATAGTGGTAATTTTTTAAGTTATGAGGTTGATGGCAGCTTTAAGGGTGATGTGATTTCACTGCATAAAAATATTGCAACCACCATTATTTTCCTGCTCGTTGTTCGAATTTTCTGGCGCTATACCCATCCGGCGCCGTCACTGCCTGAGAGTATGTCACCGCGGATGAAAACGTTGGCACATGCTGGTCATCTGGCGCTGTATTTCATGCTGATTGCCCTACCCCTTACAGGTTGTTTGTATAGTTGGAGTTTGGGTTATCCAGCACCGGTGCTGTATTTATTTAACCTGCCACCCCTCATTGCCGAAAACTCGGCTGTGACCGCTATTGTTAAGCCCTTGCATATCTGGCTTTCCTGGGCAGTCGGCATTCTACTGGTTGGCCATATTGCCGCAGCCTTTAAACATCATTTTATCGATAAAGATCATGTATTAAAAAGTATGACCCAACAGGATAAATAGTTAGACCATTAATATGGGCTAAATAATGTTCCCAGTCTGTGCTTGCAGGCTGTTTCATTAAATAAATTCCTTGAGACAACTTCTGAGACTGTTTGCAATCGCTTTTTGCGTCAGTTCTTTTTTGGCTGCTTCATCAACTGTGGCTTTTAACAAAGTTTTGGCAGGCACATCTTTTAACGCATGCTCACCTACACATGAACACACATTTTTCTCAAGTTCAACTTTACTGGTGTCCTGCATTAAGTAGGTCGAAACTTTCCAAACTTTGGAATTTTGCAGCTCTTTACTGCATTGATATTCAATCAAAGGTTTTAAAGTACGCTGTGTCAATGTCATATCCGCACTAGAACAGGCAGAAATCAACAATATGCTGAGGATCAGAAGTAAACTTTTCAATTTCATATTGGCCTATAAAAATGATAAAGGCAGAGCGAACTCTGCCTTTTGTAAAAACTTAAACCAAGGCACGGATCTGGTTGATCCATTTCTCTTTTTCAGCCTCTGGAATAAACGACGCTTCAAAGGAGTGCGTTGCCAACTGCTTTAATTCCTCGTTACTCAAGTCTAGCGCTTCAGCAATGGCAATAAAGTTGTCATTCATATAGCCACCAAAATAGGATGGATCATCTGAGTTGACTGTAACATGGACACCCTGCTGCAAGAGACGACGGATATTATGCTGCTGCATATCCTCGACCACACAAAGCTTCAGATTTGACAGCGGGCACACCGTTAAGGGCATTTTTTCGCGAATCAACCGTTGCATTAACTCAGAATCTTCTTCTGAACGCACCCCATGATCAATACGATTAACTTTCAGTAAATCCAGAGCTTCCCAGACATATTCTGCCGGGCCTTCTTCGCCCGCATGTGCTACGACCAAAAACCCTGCTTCACGCGCTTTGGCAAAGACACGTTCAAATTTAGAAGGTGGATGCCCGACTTCACTTGAATCCAGACCAATCGCAATAATCTGGTCTTTATAGGGCAATGCCTGCTCCAGCGTTTCAAAGGCCGCCTCTTCACTTAAATGACGCAGGAAACACATGATCAAATGTGAGCTAATTCCAAGCTTGGCCTTGGCATCATCGCAGGCTTTTTGCAGGCCATTGATGACGGTCGCAAAAGCAATTCCACGGTCGGTATGCGTTTGCGGATCGAAGAACATTTCTGTATGCACCACATTGTCTTCGGCACATTTTTCAAAATAGGCCCAAGCCAGGTCATAAAAGTCCTGTTCATGGATCAGTACATTGGCCCCGGCATAATAAATATCCAGGAAGGACTGAAGATTATGGAAATTATAAGCCTGCTTAACTTCCTCGACAGATTTATACGGGATGGCAATCTGATTACGCTGAGCGATTGCAAACATTAGCTCAGGCTCAAAAGTGCCTTCAATATGAACATGAAGCTCGGCTTTTGGCAAAGCGCGAATCAACTCAAGACGGTTCATCACTTCTCCTCGTGAAACCTTTAAATAATAAAAAAGGGCGCAAACTCAGTTTACACCCTTTCTGAATGTAGAAAAATTAGCCACCAAACAGTGCGAATTTAAGCGTCCATAGAACAGCAATAATCCAGACCATATACGGTACAGTCGCAGCCTTACCAGTCAACAACTTGATCAGTGCATAGCTGATAAAGCCCATCGCAATACCATCCGCAATCGAATAGGTAAATGGCATAAATACGATGGTTAAAAATGCCGGTACTGCCTCAGTAATATCTTCCCAGTCAATATGGACGATACCCTGAATCATCAACACACCAACAAATAACAATGCTGGCGCAGTGGCAAAACTCGGAACTGATTGTGCAAGCGGTGCCAGGAATAAACAGGCAATAAACAGCAATCCAACCACCACGGCGGTTAGACCGGTACGACCACCTGCTGCCACACCCGCAGAAGATTCAATATAAGGCGTAGTTGAAGAAGTACCCAGTGCCGCACCAGCAACAATCGCTGATGAGTCAGCAAATAAGGCTTTCTTCAAACGTGGTAATTTCCCGTCTTTTAACAGACCTGCACGATGCGAAACACCGACCAACGTCCCGGTAGAGTCAAACAGATCGACCAGGAAGAAAACAAAAATCACTCCAATTAAACTGGCAGTAAAGAGGCCTTCAAAATCCATTTGCATGAATGTTGGAGCCAGCGATGGAATATGACCCACTACACCCTGGAATTCGTTATAACCTAGTGCCGTTGCAATGGCAGTCACCACCAGAATACTGATGATAATCGCACCACGGACTTTAAACTGGTGCATTACCACAACCAACAAAAAGCCAAAAAGTGCTAATAATACAGAAGGTTGTTTCAGATCACCCAAGCCCACCAGTGTGGCTGGATTATCCACAATAATTCCGGCATTTTTCAGTGCAACCAATGCCAGGAACAAGCCAATACCACCACCAATCGCGAGCTTGAGCGACATTGGAATTGCATTGACAATGGCTTCACGTATTTTAAACAGGCTAATGGCAATAAAGACCAGACCTGAAACAAAAACTGCACCCAAGGCGGTTTGCCAAGGCACCCCCATTCCCAGACATACAGAATAGGTAAAGAAGGCATTTAAGCCCATGCCTGGTGCCAGCGCAATTGGATAATTCGCAATCAGGCCCATGACTAAACAGCCAATCGCAGCTGCAAGACAGGTTGCTACAAAGACAGCCCCATGATCCATCCCTGTTTCGGACAAGATCATTGGATTGACAATAATGATGTAACACATGGTTAAGAATGTAGTTACACCAGCCAGAACTTCTGTACGGAAACTGGTTTTGTTTTCACTCAGTTTAAACAGACGTTCAAGCATATTTTCTGAAGATGGATTAGGAGTCGTCATGACCTAGCCCCTATTGAGTAAACTTTATGCTTCAAGCACGCCGTCAAATAAATGAAATTTCACAAAAAATTCATTTATTTTGAGGATGTGTTAGCAACGAATATGCCAGTATAGCCATTTGACGGGTTCAAATGTTTGAACAGCTTACAGCCCCAGGGCTATGCTATAAAAACCCCAAAAAATCTAAACAAAAAAGCTGCATAACTTTTATGCAGCTCTATTTAATGATATAAATCAAATGCTTAGAAAGATGAAGTTTGCTTCATCTTTATAGGTGGCAAATTATAACACATTGATTTCTGATTGCTTCTTTGATTTTATACTTTATTTAAAATCAATCTATTTAATTCGAATATTTTTAATATTTTATTATATTTATTATTGAGTTAATTTTATTAATTACGCTAAATTGAAAAAAAAGAAAATTGATGCATGTGTTAATGTCGATGCCGATTAGAGTCTAACAATTTGCTGGAGTCACGCGCTTCATTCAAGACATGACGGATTTTTTCGTATTTTCTGATTTCTGCCTGTTTATGCACGCAGAATCCTAATACACTGACCATTAACACAAAAACAGGAATAGCATGTATTTTCATTTTTATTATTCTGCTTTGTAACACTGTGCAATTATGCTAACAAAAAACCTAATAAACTTGTGACTTACTTTACATTTAACCCGATAGAATGCACTTCTTAAACCGTTTAGCGATATTTTTCTATCGTTTTATTTATTATTACTTAATTAATTTTTCATTCTTTCTCAAAAAATCTCTTGCGCTAAATACTCCCCAAAGTTAATAAATTAAATATTTGAATATTAAATACTTATTTATTTAAATAAAAATTTCTATCGGAAAGAAAAATATAAAAATTAATGAAAATTCCCTGATTTGAAATATATTAACTTGAGCTATTTTATTCAGCTTTTCCCAGAAATATCAGTTTCAATTTTCTGTAAAAAACAATTCAATAGATGAGATTTTACGCATTATTTCAATGAGTTCAGCGATAATTCTAATTTTTTATCTAACTTAAAATTTGGGAAAGACGCTAAAAACCATATTTGTACCGAAGTGCAGCCAATCAACTCCTCTGGCACTCAATATTTAAAAAACGATTAAAGCTGGATAAATAAAATTTCAATACTCATAGCTCCCAATACCGCCTAGAAACCAATTATTCTATGCGGTAGCGGAATAACGTTATTTATGCACTGATTTGTTCATCACGTTTAAATACCAATTCACCTTTAAGTGAACTATCGGCATCAAAATAATAGCCATCGGTATTGAATGCTTTGAGTTCTTCGGCATGTTCAATTCTATTTTCAACAATAAAACGTGCCATCAAACCACGTGCTTTTTTAGCATAGAAACTAATCACTTTATATTTGCCATTTTTCTGATCCAGAAATACTGGCTTAATAATCTCTGCCTGAATTTTGCGCTCGTTCACCGATTTATAATATTCATCAGAAGCAATATTCACCAAGATCTCAGACTGGGCTGCTGCTAAATCTTGATTGATCAGATCAGTGATGTGATGTGCCCAGAAGTCGTATAAGTTATGCCCGCGAGAATTGGCCAATTTGGTTCCCATTTCCAGACGATAGGGCATCATCAGATCCAAGGGACGCAAAAGCCCATATAAACCAGACAACATACGCAAATGCTGTTGTGCAAAGTGCAGATCTTCCTGCTTTAAGCTATAAGCATCCAGACCGGTATAGACATCTCCTTTAAAGGCAAAAATAGCCTGACGTGCATTGGCTAAATTAAAATCTGGTTGCCAGTCCTGGAAACGTGCTGTATTTAAATTGGCAATTTTTTCACTGACACTCATCAAACTGGAAATTTCTGTTGCAGAAAGTGTGCGACAAGCTTTGATCAAATCCTGCGAATGTTCTAATAATCTGGCTTGAGTAAATTGGTCAGTGGGTAATGGGGTATCGTAATCGAGCGTTTTGGCTGGAGAAATTAAAGCGAGCATGGCAACCTGGTCAAAAAATGATTAATCAAACTATATCAGTCTGCTTATTTTAATTCCAATTCATGTTTTTATTCACCATAATCGTTAAAATGCGCGATTCTCCTGTTAATCATCGGTATTTATATGTCCGAGCAAATTTTCCTTCAAGGACCTGCGGGTCAGATTGAAGTTTTTGTGGATTATCCTCAGGGTGAAGTGAAAGGATTCGCGGTAGTTTGTCACCCCCATCCCTTGCAAGGTGGTACGCCCCAACACAAGGTTCCCGTTCTATTGGCACAAATGTATATGGAACGTGGCTGTGTTGTGTATCGTCCGAGTTTTCGCGGTTCTGGTCAAAGTGAAGGTATACACGACGAGGGCTTCGGTGAGACGGATGATGTATTAGAAATCATTCGGTTTGCTCGCAGTCAGCATATTGGGCTGTCTTTTTATGCGGGCGGTTTTAGTTTTGGTGCGCATGTCATGGCAAAGAGCTATGCAGCCTTACCTGTAGAACTGCAACCCAAACAAACTATTTTATGTGGCCTGCCAACTGCAACCGTTGCCGGTATTCGCCATTATGTTACGCCAGCAATTAAAGGTGATATTCTGTTCATTCATGGTGAGGGTGATGAAGTAACCCTGCTGTCGGATATGATTGAATGGGCAAAACCACAGCGTCATTTAGTGACCGTATTGCCTGGTGCCAATCATTTCTTTACTGGCTATTTAAAGCAATTGCGGATTGCAATGACCCGCTACTTAGCGCTTGGCTAGATAATACAACCCATCAGATGATGGGTTTTTTATGCTTCTCACAGCAGTTTTTCAGCTAAGTGATAAATCACTGCCCGACATTTAGCTTGTTGTACTATATCAACAATCTTTCCACCCAAACGTTCAATGACTTTTCGGCTCGCTCAATTTTCTTCGACTACAGGATAAATCAATCGCTGACGATTTAAGTCATCAAGGGCATAACCAACCAGAGCATCAACCGTTTCACAACCATATTTATGACCATGCGGGCTTTCCTTGATCCAAATTCCAAGCTGTGGCACTTCACCCATTAAACGATCTAAACCACAAAGCCCCATAAATTCCAGACTTTCCGTATGGCTGTCAAAAACACATATTCTTCATGAGCTGCCATATTCTCTAGCCATTTTTGCCATCCTGTTGCAAATGCTTGTTCAGATTCTGGCAGACCCCATGTCATAAAATGCATCAGACTTGGGATAATCGCGGCATAAGCTTCTCATGCATCTGATGCACGAAACTAGCTGAGTATTAGACACTCACTTTGGCGTTGAGATCAAATTATAGTGGAGTTATGAATTAGTTCTTCCATTCAAACTCGCTAAAGCTTTCCTGCTCTTTGAGCGAGCTTTCTACTGCTTGTGCAAGCTGATTGAGCAGACTTCGTTCGGTAATACGATCGAGCCAATCTTGTTCTTCTTCAGGATATGAGGCAATTTCACAGACCAGATGCCCCTGCTCATCTCTGGTTTCACAACTCACAGATAAGGGCAATGCATGTTCATCCACGCTCACCGCAACCTGAGCACCACTTTGACTTAAGGTCTGAAAGCCATGTTTACCTAATGTTTCGGCAAGAAAATGCGCTACATATTCCTGGGTTTCCTGACCATCCCGGGGTTGCTGGCTTTGTGTATTGGCCATGAATTTTAATTTTCGCATCGCTACATCCTAATGGCTTTTTTCTTGTATGGGTTTAGCATAAGCAATATAAACAAAACAGCCAAGCAAAAGCTTGGCTGTTTCACATAATTTTAAAAATTATTCTGAAACTTGAATAGGCAAACCTGCAATTGAGGTCAGTTCTGTAAAGGTCGGGAAACTGGTGGCTACCGTTTCCGTACCGACAATCTTGATCTGCTCCGAATTACGTAAACCGGCAATCGAAAAACTCATCGCGATACGGTGATCATGATGCGATTCAATTTCACCACCGGTAAAGATTGGCGACCAGTCACCTGATTTGCCCTTCCCTTCGATAATAATGCCATCTTCAGTTGGGGTACAGTCAATGCCCATGGTTTGCAGGCCATCTGCCATCACCTGAATACGGTCCGATTCTTTTACGCGAAGCTCGGCAGCACCGGTCAAAATCGTCTGACCTTCGGCACACGCAGCAGCAATAAACAGCGCCGGGAATTCATCAATCGCCAATGGCACCTGATCTTCAGGCATATGAATGCCTTTAAGCGTACGCGTACCACGAATACGGATGTCTGCAATCGGTTCACCGCCAGCAATGCGTTCATTTTCAACGGTAATGTCCGCACCCATCTGTTTCAGGATTTCGATCACGCCAGTACGGGTCGGGTTGATACCAACAGCCTCTAAGGTCACATCCGAATTTTCAGTAATCGCAGCGCCGACCATAAAGAAGGCCGCAGAAGAAATATCAGATGGCACCTGGATATTGGTTCCGACCAGCTTTCCACCACCTTGTAATGAAATACGATTGCCTTCGGTTTTCACCTCATAACCAAATGCACGCAACATACGCTCAGTATGGTCGCGGGTTGGTTCAGGTTCAGTCACTGCGGTTTCGCCATTTGCCCATAGGCCCGCCAGCAAAATACCTGATTTTACCTGCGCTGATGCCATTGGCAAATCGTACTGAATGCCTTGTAGTTGCTGGTTACCTGTAATCGAGACAGGCGGAGTTCCACGTTCACCCGTGGTCTGAATCAGTGCACCCATTTCACGTAAAGGCTTGGCAATACGTTCCATTGGGCGTTTAGATAGGGATGCATCACCGGTCATCACTGAATCAAATTTCTGCGCTGCCAGCATACCGGACAGTAAACGCATTGAAGTACCTGAGTTGCCCATATAAATGGCAGACTGTGGCGCTTTAAGACCATGCATACCGACGCCATGAATGGTGACTTCACCATTTTTAGGGCCTTCGATGCTGACGCCCATGTCACGAAAAGCCTGCAAAGTTGCCAGTGCATCTTCACCTTCAAGGAAACCAGTCACATGTGTTGTACCTTCAGCGATGGCACCAAACATGATCGAGCGATGTGACACAGATTTGTCACCTGGCACGGTAAATTTACCTTGAAATGTCTTGGCACCCGGCTGAATGGTAAATTGTTGTGTCACTTTATTTTTCTCCATGAAAGGTTTCTTGGCGAGCATATGGTTGAAATGCTGGCGAGCTGCCTGCGCATGACCCAATAAGCCCATCAATGCTTGGGAATCTTCATCTTCGATCAATTTGCGAATCATCGCGAGCTGCTGTTCAAAGCCATCTACGGCATTCAGAACTGCTTTTTTGTTGGCAAAAAAGATATCATGCCACATTTGTGGATCACTGGCGGCAATCCGCGAGAAATCACGGAAGCCACCGGCAGCATAACGAAATATGTCTAAGTTGTCTTCACGTTTGGCCAGTTGTTCGACCAGATTAAACGCCATTAAATGCGGAAGATGACTGGTATGTGCCAGCACTTCATCGTGCTTGTCCACATCCATGCAAATCACTTCGGCTTTGGCCGCTTGCCACAGTTGAATCAGCTTCTCCACGGCCCAATCGCTACTGCTTGGCAGTGGCGTCAAAATTACCTTGTGATTGGCAAATAGATCGACTTTTCCTGCATGTACACCGGTATGCTCTGCACCTGCAATCGGATGACCCGGCACAAAACCTGCTGGAAGCTGGTCACCAAAGACCGCTTTAGCCGCATCGACCACATTACCTTTGGTACTTCCCACATCAGTAATAATGACATTTTCCGTCAAATACGGCTGAATCAGCTCAAGTACTTTTTGTGTGGCACGTACCGGCAAAGCCAGAACAATCAGATCTGCACCTTTGACTGCATCTACAGGATCGGCATAGCCTTCAGAAATCAGACCAAGTGCCTTGGCATCTTCCAAAGTCTTGGACGAACGTGTCGATGCCACAATGTCATTGGCCAAGTGCTCGGCTTGAATGACACGCGCCAGACTTGAACCAATCAGTCCAAGCCCGATAAATGCAACTTTTTCAAACAATGGCTGCGACATGAATTAAGCTTTTGCCTCTAAACCCAATACTGTAGCAAGCGCGCTTAAGAATTTCGCGTTTTCTGCTTCAGTACCAATCGATACACGAATGTGGCTGGAAATACCGACCGGACGTACAATCACCCCTTGTTTCAGCAAACCGTTGAAGGTTGCTGCGGGGTCTGCCTGTACATCAACCAGAATAAAGTTAGCACGAGAAGGCACATAGTCCAGACCCAAAGCCTTAAAACCTGCTTCAAGTTGCGCCATACCGGCTTTATTTACTTCGCGAGAACGCGCGATAAAGTCTTCATCTTTCAGTGCAGCCACCGCAGCGACCATGGCCAAATGATTGACGTTAAATGGCTGACGAATACGGTTTAAATAATCGGTCACTTCAACCGATGCCAAGGCAAAACCGACACGCAGTGCAGCCAGACCATAGCACTTCGATAAAGTACGGCTAACAATTAAGTTTGGATATTGTTGCAAGAATTTCAGGCTATTGAAGTTTTCCGGGAAATATTCCACATACGCTTCGTCTAGCACCACAATTACATTTGCAGGGACTTTTTGCATGAAAGCTTCAAATTCAGCTTCTTCGAACCAGGTTCCGGTCGGATTGTTCGGATTGGCAATGAAGACGAGTTTGGTATTGTCCTGAATTGCTGCTGCCATCGCTTCAAGGTCATGTGAAAAACCTTGGGCAGGTACTTCAATCGCTTGTGCATTAATGGCTTGAGTGACCAGTGCATAAACCGCAAATGCGTGCTGGCTATATACCACAGAATCGCTTGAAGAAACGAAGGCACGGGCAAACATTTCTAGCAAGTCGTTTGAACCATTGCCCAGCGTAATCTGATCATGATTAAAACCAAACTGAGTTTTAATCTGATCTTTCAGGATAAAGCCACCTCCATCTGGATAACGGCCAATTTCAGCAATTTCCGCAGCGACTGCTTCTTTGACTTTATCTGAACAACCCAGTGGATTTTCATTGGATGCCAGCTTGACGATATCGGTAAGACCCAACTCACGCTCAAGTTCACTGATCGGTTTACCTGGCTGATATGGCTTTAATTTTGAGATGCCTGAATTGGCTGGAACAAACGACATTTTAGACTTCCAATTTTAGGTATAAAACAGTGGTCAGCACCCTCGCCCTGACCACGGATAGCTGACTTAAAGTACAGCTGCAGGATATGAACCGAGCACGCGAACTTCTTTCACCAAAGGACGAATTTCTGCAATTGCAGCTTTGACATGTTCCTGCTCAATATGACCTTCAAGATCAATGAAGAACACATAAGCCCATTTTTCCGGAAGTGCTGGACGCGTTTCAATACTGGTCAAGCTGATATTGTGCTTGGCAAATGGCGCCAGAATTTCCAGCAATGCACCAGCACGGTCATGTGCAGAAATCAGTAATGAGGTTTTATCATTGCCACTTTGAGGCACTTTTTCACGGCCAATTACCAAGAAACGTGTGGTATTTTCCGGATTGTCCTCAATATTGCCATGCATAATTTCAAGATTATAAATACTCGATGCAATTTCAGAAGCAATCGCAGCAGAATGCCATTCATTTTGAATACGGCGCGCAGCCTCAGCATTAGAACTTAAAGCCACACGTTCTACACCCGGATAATGCGCGTCTAGCCATTTACGACATTGCGCCAAAGTCTGCTGATGTGCATAAATCTGTTTAATACTGTCTTTACGGGTATTTTCAGAAATCAGAAATTGATGATGAATCGGCAATTCAACTTCGCCAATCACATTCAGGTTCGAAGTTTTAAAACAGTCTAGGGTATGATTGACTACACCTTCAGAGGAATTTTCCACCGGCACCAAACCATAATGGGCACTGCCCGCCTCGACTTCACGGAAGACTTCATCAATTGTCGGTAAAGGTCGAACCACCGCATCATGACCAAAGTGCTTGAGTACCGCAGAATGGGTATAGGTTCCGACTGGCCCTAGAAACGCAATACTTTGCGGAGCTTCAAGCGCAAGACAAGCGGACATAATTTCACGGAACAGACGCGCCATGGTGGTATCCGACAATGGCCCTTCATTACGCTCCATGACATTGCGCAACACCTGTGCTTCACGTTCTGGGCGGTAAAACAGCGGACTTTCTTCTGAAGCAAACTTTGCTTTTGCAACTGCTTCAGCCAAACGTGCCCGGCGGTTAATCAATTGCTGGATTTGCTGATCAACAGAATCGATATCCTCACGAATTTTTGCCAAATCAAGAGAAGTCGTGGTGTTTTGATCGTCGTTGATCATTGTTATGTCGCCCTTCATAAACCTTATCTGTTCAGTATAACAATAGTGAGCTTTAAAATGTTACGCAATATGACATTGCTAGATTAAGTCTTAAAAACAGACAGTTGGTTTTAACCACTCATCGCTTTTAGTCATATCTGGTAACATTTAGTTCAGCATTTTGGCTTGATTTACATTATCAAATTGTAAACTTAGCCTCTCCATCTTAACTGATTTTAATGAATATGAAATATCACTATTTCTTAATCTATATAGCGGTTTTAAGCATAAGAAAATTAAAATAATAGCTTTGTACATGTCTTTTTTGACCTATTAAAATCTGAGATATCTTTCACAATAAAATGCACGCTCCTCAAGCTCATTTCTCTTATTTAATATTGATTTTCCTAGATTTTTTACATGAAATTACTACTCTGTTACAAAGTAGAGACGTTTTTTCAACCTTTAACAGCTAGTCTAATTTAAATCATGAGTTGGGGGGATCAATCATGCCAAAAAGAATAGCAGTACTTATAACAAATAATTTTGAAGACCAAGAATACCTAGAGCCAGTGGCTGCCTTGCTGGCTGCCCATCATAGCGTCTGCAATATCGAACTTAACGCAGGCAAAGTGGTCTATGGGCTGCATGGCTGTTCTGCCGTGACCATCGACCGTGGCATCGAACAAATCAGTATTGATGACTTTGATGCCTTGCTGATTCCAGGGGGCGAATCTGCGGTTTCTCTCTCTACCGATGTTCGGGTGCTACAGTTCATCCATGCCTTCAATCAGGCCAAAAAAGCTATTTTCAGTTTATGTGATGCATCCTTATTACTGTGTGAAGCAGATGTGCTGAAAAATCGGATTATTACCAGTATCCGGGCGCATGCGAGTCGCGTACAGCATGCGGGTGGAACCTATTATGATGTAGAACTGGTGAATGATAATAACCAGTTGATCTCATCGCGCCTGCCCAATGATCTGCCCATTTTTATTCATGAATGTTTGAATGTCTTGAAATCATAAAATTTAAAACAGAGTCACGGCTCTTTGCTATAGCTTGCCTGTAAAAAAAGAGTCCTTAAAAAGGACTCTTTTTTTCATTCATAAATTAACGTCCTAACAGACCACGCGCTACAATTTCTTTCATGATTTCATTGGTACCGCCATAAATCCGTTGAATACGGGCATCGACAAAGAAGCGTGAAATTGGATATTCAGTCATGTAGCCATAACCACCAAAGAGCTGAAGCAGATTGTCAGCAATCTTCATCTGCATATCGGTAGAAAAACTTTTCAATGCCGCTGCAGTTTCGACATCCAGTTTCCCTTGCATATAAAGCTCAAGATTCTGGTTATAAAAAGCTGCGGTCGCCAATTCATCAATTTTCGCTTGTGCCAAAACAAAACGAGTATTCTGGAATTGACCGATGGCCTGACCAAAAGCCTGACGCTCTTTCACATATTGCGTGGTCACATCAATAGAACCACGAATTGCACCCAAGGCTGTTGCTGCGATGGCGGTACGCTCACGCGGTAATTCCTGCATCAAATAAGCAAAACCCTGCCCCGGTTGACCGAGTAACTGGTCTTTCGGCACCTTGACATTGTCAAAGAACAGTTCCGAAGTATCTTGCGCATGCAGGCCAATCTTGTCCAGATTAGTGCCTTTTTTAAAGCCTTCCAGATGCGTGTCGGCCAGTAACAAAGAAACGCCTTTGGCACGCGCTTGCGGATCAGTTTTGACTGCCAGTACCACCAGGTCGGCATGCTGACCATTGGAAATAAAGGTTTTTGAGCCATTTAATACATAGTAATCATCCTGCAAGATGGCACTGGTACGCATGGCTTGTAAGTCTGAGCCGGCACCTGGCTCGGTCATACCAATCGCACCGACCACTTCACCGCTCACCATTTTCGGCAACCACTGTTTCTTCTGCTCTTCAGTTCCAATATGCAAGATATAGGGTGCAGCAATATCCGAATGACAGGACAACCCTGTAGAAATGGCACTGTATCCGGCACGTGCAGACTCTTCGATCAGCATCAATGAATAATCGGTTGGTACTCCGTAGCCGCCATATTCCTCCGGAACATCGACACACAGAAAACCATTTTCACCAAGTGCATTCCAGACTGAACGTGGCATCAGGCCTTCGCGTTCCCATTGTTGATAATACGGTGCGACATGTTCATTCATAAAGCGTTTAAAATTGTCGCGGAATAATTCTAGATCGGCATCGTAGGCAAGCATTCGGTTGTCCTTATACTGTTTATCGTTTTATTTCCTGTTTTACAGACTATCTACTTTCAGCTTTACTGTCATGTACTGGCATCTATCTTTTACTAACTTTGCAGTCAATAAAAAAGGAAGCCGAAGCTTCCTTTTTCTTTCAAACATTAGAATTAATGGGCGTTATTGCCTTCTTGCGCCATTTTTTCATCAATTTCTGATGGATTTGCCAATGCATAGTTCAGCTTGTCCATATCGAGCTGGCCTACCCATTTTGCAACAACCAAAGTCGCCAAAGAGTTACCCACCAGATTGGTCAAGGCACGCGCTTCAGACATGAAACGGTCAATACCGAGAATCAAGGCCAGACCTGCAACAGGAATATTACCCACAGCAGCCAAGGTTGCTGCCATCACAATAAAGCCAGAACCCGTGACACCTGCCGCACCTTTAGATGAAATCAACAGTACCAGAAGAAGGGTAATCTGATGAGACAAATCAAGTTGTGTATTGGTCGCCTGCGCAATAAAGATCGCAGCCATGGTCAAATAGATTGAAGTTCCATCTAGGTTAAATGAATAACCGGTTGGAATCACCAGACCTACCACTGATTTTTCAGCACCAGCAAGTTCCAGTTTTTTCAACATACGTGGCAATACTGATTCTGAAGAAGAAGTACCCAGTACAATCAGCAGTTCTTCACGGATCAGGCGAATCATCTTCATGATACTGAAACCCGCAAAACGCGCAATTGAACCCAGTACGATGAAAATAAACAGTACGCAGGTGATATAGAAACAAATGATCAACTGTGCCAGCTGAGCAAGCGAACCAATACCATATTTACCAATGGTAAAGGCCATCGCACCAAATGCACCGATTGGCGCCAGTTTCATTATCATGTTCACAATATTGAAGAATACATGTGAAATCTGGTCGATGAGTTTCAGGACTGGCTTGCCTTGATCACCCAGCTTATGCAGCGCGAAACCAAAAATGATCGCGAACAACAGAACCTGTAGAATTTCGCCTTCCGCAAATGCGCCTACCACCGTATTTGGAATGATATTCATCAGGAAGTCGATCGTCGACTGTGACTCACCTGTAGCGACATATTTGCTGATGCCCGTGGTATCCAGTGATGCAGGATCAACGTTCATGCCTACACCTGGCTTGACGATGTTAATCACCACCAGACCGATGACTAACGCAATCGTGGAGACGATTTCGAAGTAAAGTAAAGCAACACCACCAGTTTTACCCACTGATTTCATGCTTTCCATACCCGCAATACCGCTGACCACGGTACAGAAAATCACCGGTGCGATGATCATTTTGATCAGGCGGATAAATGCATCACCCAGCGGTTTAAGCTGTTCACCCAAGCCAGGAACATACTGTTCTACACCATTGATAATTTGCGTACCACTCGGCGAGAAATGCCCGACCAGAATACCTGCAATAATAGCCACAATCACCTGAAAATACAGTGACTTATAAATCGGTTTTTTCGCCATAATAAATCTACTTGAACGATATCTGAAAATAAAAAGACCATTTTGAGAAATGCACTGATCTGTTCATCTGCTCTGAAGATGAACTGGATCAAATCTCAATAGGCTCAAGAGAATGTTCAAAATGAAAATCAGCCACGCATTCAATCTGACGCGCAGCATCAGACCAAAGTATTAAATGGGAGAAAGAGATTAAGAAAACTTAAACAAACTCTAAAAATTGTCTGAATTTTACTGAAAAATCCCATTAAATGTGCATAAAGTCTTATGCAATTGCCTGCTTTTTGCTCGCATTGAATTAGACATTAGTCGATAATCAGATTTAAATGCCTGTTTTCCGTATACTGAAAGCTTTGTTAATTTTAGACCCTCCTCATTGACCCCAATATTTGCTGCAAGCTGTATAAGTTATGAATACCAAAAGAAATATTTATAAAGATTTCGAACATCCCTTTGCCCAATATGTACGCATCGTGGGGAAAGGAAAAAATGGCGCCCGCTCCCTCAGCTATGATGAAGCCTATCAAGCCTTTAGCATGATTCTGAAAGATGAAGTGCTCGATGTGCAGCTAGGGGCGTTCTTGATGTTATTGCGGGTCAAAGAAGAGTCTGTAGATGAGTTAGCCGGTTTTGTTCAGGCCACACGCGACCAGCTTGACTTTAAGCAGCTGGATGTCGATCTGGACTGGTCCTCTTATGCAGGCAAGCGCAAGCATTATCCATGGTTTATTCTGGCAGCACTGACGTTGGCCAAGCATGGTTATACTATTGTGATGCATGGTGCCGCTGGTCATACCATGAACCGGATTTATACCGAACAGGTGCTCACTTACTTAGGCTATCCAATCTGTCAGAATGATGCCGAGGTGGAACAGCAACTGCAGCAACAGCATTTTGCTTATATCCCGCTCGACGTGATTTCTCCAATTCTGGCGGACCTGATTGCGCTGCGAAATGTCATGGGTCTACGCTCACCGATTCATACCCTGGCGCGTCTGATCAATCCCTTTAATGCCAAAGCGACCCTGCAAGCAATTTTCCATCCAGCGTATCGTGGTTCGCACCAGCAAGCCGCTTTTCGTTTAGGCTATAAAAATAGCGCTGTGATTAAAGGTGAAGGTGGCGAATTTGAACGTAATCCGGATGCCAAAACCTTAATTTGTGGCATTAAAGATGGCGAGCTGTATGAGCATGAACTGCCAAAACTGACGGATAACCGCAGTCCGGTTGAGGAAGAACTGGATCTGGCCTTATTTAAAGCAGTATGGGATGGTCAGCAAAGCCATGAATATGG
Source organism: Acinetobacter sp. YH12208 (assembly GCF_013418055.1). Lineage (NCBI taxonomy): Bacteria > Pseudomonadati > Pseudomonadota > Gammaproteobacteria > Moraxellales > Moraxellaceae > Acinetobacter > Acinetobacter sp. YH12208. The sequence goes on along the minus strand of NZ_VPCT01000003.1, from coordinate 155,930 downwards.
CGAGATTGCGGTTACGGAAACCATGGGCATTGCGTTGTATAGCATGGGTGCATGTAAAAGCTATGAAGTTGCGATGCAAAAAGCCAAAGAATTATGGGTGAATCGTCACACCGTTTAAACTTTGAAATGTGTAGAAAAAAAGCATTGTTCCTTCATTGAACAATGCTTTTTTAAATATCTTTCGACTGACTCGACCTCAGTGCTTAGACAAAACGAATTGGCTTGAATTCCGGTTCATTCTTGTGATGATCATCATCACATTCCTCGCCTTCTTCTTTAGTACCGCGATCGATAAAACCGCTGCGCTCATTTTCAGGCAAGTTTTTCATTTCCCAGGCATAGACTGCCTGCATACAAGTCTGGCGTTGTTCCTGAGTTAGGGCTACACCATTTGGCCACTTTCCAATTTCAATTGCTGTTCTTAGGCGTTCAACAATCTCAGGATTGAGTACGGCAAGCATTTGTTCAATATTCATGATTTAATCCTGCTTAAAATAATCAAAGTCCTGATTCCACCCCAGTTTGGTTCGACAGGCATTATAAAAGTCATAGCCCGGTGGATGCAGAAGATTCAGTTTAAAGGGATGCTTGCGAATATGGACGCTATCGCCAACATTCAAAGACACACTGTGTTGTCCATCCGCACTGACCATCGGCAGTACGCGATTTTCACGAATCAGTAATTTAATTTCGCTGTGTCCACCGACCACAATCGGGCGTGAAGACAAGGTATGCGGATGCATCGGCACCAGCGCAATCGCATCCATACTCGGATGGACAATTGGCCCGCCCCCAGAAAGTGCATAAGCCGTAGAGCCGGTCGGCGTCGATACAATCAGGCCATCACTGTGCTGACGATAGACATACTGTCCGTCAATATTCAGTTCAAAATCGATCATATGCACCGATTTTCCTGAATGCAGTACCACATCGTTCAGTGCAATCGCATCGTAAATCACTTCGCCTTTGGAGCGAATTTCGACTTCGAGTAAAAAACGTCGCTCAGTCTGAAAATCACCTTTTAACACCTGATCCAACTTAAAGATGACTTCGGTTGGCTTAATGTCGGTTAAGAATCCCAGACGCCCCCGGTTAACGCCGATCACAGGAGTATTGTACTTGACCAGTGCGCGTGCTGCATGCAAAAGCGAACCATCCCCTCCTACCACAATGACCAGATCAACGACTTCACCAAGTAAAGCACGACTGACAGTTTGGGTATTGTTATATGGAACGAGTTCAGCTGTCGCTGCATCAAAAACAGGATGTAAGCCTAAATTCAGAAGATGATCATGAATAAGACATAAGGTTTCAACCACCGATGATTTATCAGGACGTCCTATTAACCCGATATTTCGAAAGGTTTTATGGGAAATTTGCACCAGTGTCGTCGCTCCGCTACGGATCTTGCATATCATAGCATTAAGCTATACCTGGATGATAATTTATAACAGGATGCTAGCTCGTCGCAAATTATTTGAAATATATTTGAATTAAGGAGAAATTGTGGGCTTTGATTTTAATTTTAAGCGCATTTATTGATTAAATATTGCAAAATGATTAAAAGCTTCGCATGATTAGCACAATTTCACAGGATCTTATAAGTATTTATGAAATCTGAACGTGGCATGGGGTTTTTTGCCTTAATTTTCTCGATTTTAGTCATTTCCATCTTTGTCGTATTTAGTATTTACCTGATTAAATTAGATAATATTGTACGCGAAAAATTTGAAGGTCAACGCTGGGATATTCCGGCGAAAGTTTTCGCACGTCCAATGGAAGTGTACGTCAATGCCCCAGTCAGTCAGCAGGATTTCCAACAAGAATTAAAATTACTCGGTTATAAAAACTCGGATAGTTATGCCAAGTCGGGCAATTTTGTCACTACGGGAAATACTTTATATGTACATACCCGTGGCTTTGATTTTGGTGATCGGGTTGAACCGGAACAAGTTCTGAAAGTGAGTTTTAGTGCTAATCAAGTGACTGAGGTTAGCGCCACCAAGCCATCTTCTAGCGGTATTGCCCGACTGGAACCCTTATTGATTGGTGGAATTTATCCACAGCATAACGAAGACCGGGTACTGATCAAACTGAATAAAGTGCCTAAACCATTGATCGAAGCGCTCATCGCAACTGAAGACCGTAAATTCTATGAACACCATGGCGTATCTCCACGCGGTATTGCACGTGCTGTTGTCAGTAATATTACCGGTGGCAAACGTCAGGGTGGCTCGACTTTAACCCAGCAACTGGTGAAAAATTTCTATTTAACGCCTGAGCGTACCTTAAAGCGTAAAGTCAATGAAGCCTTTATGGCCATGCTGGTTGAATTACATTATGACAAGAATGAAATTCTGGAAGCTTATCTAAATGAAGTGAATCTCGGCCAAAATGGTAACTATTCAATTAATGGTTATGGCTTGGCTTCTCAGTTTTATTTTGGTCTGCCACTGCGTGAACTGAATATTTCCCAGCAGGCTTTTTTAGTCGGTCTGGTACAAGGCCCGAGTCTATATAACCCATGGCGTAATCCTGAAAGTGCGAAAAAACGCCGTGATATCGTCCTGAATAATATGCTGGTGATGGGCTATCTAAGCCAAGAACAATATGAAAAAGAAACCACACGTCCATTGAACGTGATTTCAAAACCAACCTTGGGCCCTGCACGTTTCCCGGACTTCCTGGATATTGTGCGTCGTCAATTACGCACTGACTATCAGGAAACTGACCTGACCAATCAGGGTCTGCGTATTTTCACCACGCTGGATCCTTTGGCTCAAACCCGAATTCAGGACAGTTTTAAGCAGACAGTCGCACGTTTAACCAAATCTAATCCGGGCCGTTTAAAAGACTTGCAGGGTGCAGTTTTGGTATCGCATCCGGAAAATGGTGAACTGGTTGCAGCAGTCGGCTCGACTCAAGACTTTACCGGTTTTAACCGTACAGTAGATGCCAAACGTCAGGTGGGTTCATTATTAAAGCCTGTGATTTACCTGAGTGCACTGGAATCAAATCGTTACCATTGGGCCAGTCCGATTGAAGACAGTGAAATTAGTGTACAAAGTGATGGTAAGACCTGGACGCCGAAAAACTACAGTGGCCGTGGACATGGTGTCGTACCGATGTCACAAGCGCTGTCACAATCCTATAACCTGTCTACTGTACGTTTAGGACAAGAATTTGGTCTGTCTACCTTTATTAATCATCTGAAAAAATTTGGCGTCACTTCCGATATTCCATCCTATCCGTCTATTTATTTAGGTGCGGTGGATATGTCGCCAATGGAGGTGATGAATATTTATGGTAACTTCGCGACAGGCGGCTTTAAATACCCAACCAAGGCCATCCGCTCTGTGGTGGATGCCAATGGCCGATCCCTGGATCGTTATAGCCTGAGTGTACAACCGACCATTGACCCGGCTTCGGCTTATGCCCTGAATTATGGCTTACAACAAGTGATGTCGAGTGGTACAGGTCGTGCAGCCTATAACAGTTTGCCACGCAGCCTGAATCTTGCCGGTAAATCGGGTACCACAAACGATAGCCGTGACTCATGGTTTGCCGGGTATTCGGGTAATTATATGACCGTGGTCTGGCTCGGTCTGGATGACAACAAGGTTACTGGCTTAACCGGTTCTTCAGGTGCCCTTCCGGTTTGGACCAATGTCATGAAACAGCTACGCCAGAAACCGGTGAATCTGCCACAGCCCAATGAAATTCAATGGCATTGGTTAGATCGTCATACGGGATTATTGTCTGCACAAGGCTGTGAAGGTGCCATGTATATCCCGATTTCGCGTCACTCCCTGCCAAATCAGGCGACTGCTTGCGGGATCTCGCATTATCAGACTGAACCTTATGATATTAACTCAGAACCTGCACCCTCTGACGAGGAACTGGATGATATGAGTCGCTACATACAAGAAAGTGAAACAGAAATAGAACGCGATCTTGAGAGCGAAACCCGTATTATCGCCAGTGGAAGTTATAGCCATTAATTGAGTCTATGTGTATGTTACAAAAAATCATCCCTGGCCTGCTCATCCTCAGTTTGGTGGGCTGCCAAAGCTTTCCTGAGCCAGAGCCAGCTGCTCCAGCCAAACCTGCAACAGAAAAGCCTAAACCACAGACCCCAGACGGCGTCGTGATTACGCCTTATGACCGTCCTGACATCAAACGTCAGAAAATTGTCATTCCTGAACAGAAGCCGAAAAGCCAAAAGTTTGATGATGGACGTAATCTGCCGGCTTTCAAGAGTCTGATGCAGCAAACCCAGCAGGCCTATACCAAGCAGCAGTTTGCTCAAGCTGAAGCTTCTGCAACTCAGGCACAGCGACTGGCACCTCAGGCACCGGAAACCTATTTATACCTGGGCATGATTGCCAACCGTAAAAATCAGCCAGCAAGCGCCGATGCTTTTGCCTTACGCGGCCTGAGCTATGCCCAATCCAATGCCATGAAAAAACAGCTTTGGCAAGTGCGCCTTAAATCTGCTCAGTTGCGGAAAAATGCTAAAGCGATTCAGCAAGCTCAACAGGCACTGAAAAAGCTTTAAAGTCATTCCCTACAGAAACACACTTACTAATAGAAAGCTTATTTTCTAGATATAGCGTTTAGATATAGCGAATGCCGGCAATGCCATAAGCATGCTGGCTTTTTGCATAATCGAGTTCTTCAGCTTTCATTCCGCCCAAAGCAAAAACCGGAATCTGTACCTGCTCTGCCATTTGCTTGAATTGCTCCCAGCCTAGCGCAGGTGTGTCCGGATGCGTTGTAGTCGTCAGTACCGGACTCAGTAAAGCGGCTTCACAACCGATTTGTTCTGCATGCATTAAAGCGCTCAGGTCATGGCAAGCTGCCAGATAGCGATAACCAGATTTCAATTCACCTTGTTTCAGGTTCATCAGTTGATTCTGTTTTAGATGAATCGTGCGAATCGTCTGCTGCTGCAATTCATTCAGTTGGGACCAAAGCTGCTGATTAATGATTAACTTGGAGAGCAGATCTACCGGATATTGCTGTAATTGCATGATCCGCTCAGGCGTCGCTTCCACGCGCCAATACAACATTTGATCTGTATCCAGACTTGATAAGATATCCAGATCTTCAGCAATCTTGATGCGCTGCGGCCATTGTAGCTTTTGAATCATTGACTGATTGGCTTTCGGAAAATTCAGCTGACTAAGTTCTTCCCGGCTGTACCAGCGCCAAGGCTGTTTAATTTCAGCCAATTGAGCAGGCTGTATTGAAGCATGGAAAATATGCAAATTGACGATGAGATCTTCATATTCATGGGAGATAAAATCAGAAGCATGCCAGCGTTCAATATCCACACCGACCTCTTCAATTACTTCACGGCGGCAGGCTTCGACTGGTAATTCGCCCTGTTCAACTTTTCCGCCTGGAAATTCATATTTATTGCCCTGATGCTGCTTGGCTTCACGCCAGCCGACTAGAACCTGATTTTGATAAAATAAAAGCGCAATTGCGACATGAATCGTAGCTTTAGTCATGATGTACAGAACCGTTAAAGTTTTACAGATTGTAAGCAAATTAGAGTTTTTTATAAATTGCTCAATATTTCGTTGACAGACCTATTCGATAATGATTATCATTTAAATCAATCCAAAACACACCACGGAGTCGACGGAATGAACGCCCCATTTAGCCTATTTACTCGTAACAATGATACTCACCATGCCTTGCCAATGCTGCACTCCAACAATCTGTTTGCACTGGGTCGTGAAATCCGGATCATGCATGCCGGTGAAGAATACCGCTTGCGCCTGACCCGCAACAACCGTCTCATTCTGACCAAATAATTAAATCAGTTCTAATAATAACAAACGTGGGAAGCAGCAGTATGAATCAGCGCATACTGCTTTTTAGTTTTTTAATCTCTGATTAGGATTCATGTTTAAAACTCAATGATACTTTAAGCCCCCCCAAATCTGACGGCGCATAATCAATTTTAGCTGCATGCAGTGCCATAATTTTCTGGCAAATGGACAAGCCTAAACCTGAACCCTGAGTTCGCGTACCCAAAGCCCGATAAAAACGTTCACCTAAACGTTCCAGTACATCATTAGCAATCCCCTCTCCTGAGTTTTCAATCAGTAACTGTATCTGATGCTGCTCAACAACCGTTCGGATCTCGACCTGTCCCTGCGGCGGCGTATAACGAATAGCATTGTCGACCAGATTGCGAATACAACTAAAAATCAGTTCTGGATTCGCTTCAATCACAGCACCCTCAAGGTTTAGGTTCCAATGAATATCTTTTTCTTCTGCAAAAGGCTGCAATGCCTGCAAAGCCTCCTGAACCAGATTTTTAAGATTAATCGTTTGCGTTGGTAATTGCTCTGTGCGCTCCGGATCGAGTCGTGCCAGCAAGAGTAAATTTTCCAGCACCTGCGTACCGCGGTTGACATCATTCTGGATCAACTGCAATGCCTGAGGGAGCTGTGCATCATCTTGATATTTGCGTTTTAGAACCTGTAGACGCATTTGAATCGCAGACAGTGGCGAACGCAGCTCATGTGAAGCATCTGCAGTAAAACGCTGTTCGGCAGCCAGTGACTTTTCCAGCCGGCCGAGCATGGCATTCAGTTGACGTACAATCGGTTGCAGTTCAGTGATTTCAGGGTCAGGTGTTTTAATAGGACTTAGATCCTGAGCAGTTTTAGAACCGATTTCCCGGGAAATCTTGTTTAATGGCTGTAACTGGCGTCTGATCGCAACACGCAAAATCAGCCATTGCACTAGCCATAAAATGAATAAGATCCCGGCAAAGCCCAATGTGGTTTGCCAGAGCTCATCGAAGCGTACTGAAAGTGGCTGTACGATTTTGACCTGAAGGTCGTCATCTTCCGCAGTCAGAATACGGATAAAATGGCCATTCTCATAAGCAAACTGGAAGCCGTTGTTCTGTGCTTTTGGAATGGTATTAATTAATTCATCATCAATCGAAGTAGTCAGTACCTGCTGACCCAGCAACAAGGCATACTGGATATCAAACTGTTCACTGAGTTCATCCACCTGGGCATCTTTGGTCTGGGTGACATCGCCAAGCAGCAACTCAGAAATCTGCTCCATTAATTCATCATGCAGCTGACTAGCCTGATAACTTGAAACCCCGAGTAACAGCAACCACGCCAACAATCCTGCCAGCATGGAGCTCAGCATGGCATTCTTGATCAGGCGAGTTTGCAGGGAGACTGGTGCAGACATATTTATGCCTCGGGTTTATGCATGCGATAACCCAAACCACGGATGGTTTTAATCATCTGGCTGCCAATTTTTTTACGTAACTGGTAAATAAACACTTCAATGGCATTACTTTCAATTTCATCCCCCCAGGCATATAGCGATTCCTCCAGTTGCTCGCGGGTAATGACATGTTCCGGCTGCTGCATCAGTTTATATAAAATCTGAAATTCTTTCGCAGTCAGATCAATCGGCTGTCCAGCCTTGTTCAGGGCCTTGGCCTGGGTATCTAGACTTAAATCCTGCCATTTCAGAATATGATTTGGCGTTTGCTGTTTCAGTCTTAACTGCGCGCGCACCCTGGCAGAAAGCTCTTCCAGACTAAAAGGTTTGACCAGATAATCATTGGCACCCAAATCCAGACCTTCAACCCGGTCATCAATACTGTCCCGGGCAGTAATAAAAATCACCGGTGTATCTTTCTGTGTGCTGCGTAAGCTTTTTAGAATGTCATCTCCAGTCGCATGTGGTAGTCCGCGATCCAGTAATACGCAGTCATATTGATGCTGTTCGATGGCCAAAATGGCATGATCGCCACGCTCGACCCAGTCAATCACATAGCCGTCCATTTCCAGCCAGGTCTGAATACTTTCTGCCTGAGACTGATCATCTTCTGCCAAAAGAATACGCATGCTGTGCTCCGCTTTGCCAATCTCTCTATCTTGCCCTGAAAAATGTCCAGACTCAAAAAAACCACATGCTTTTTTGTATGATTTGCATGTGGTTTTTTATAATCCTTGAATCCGGAGCAAGCTTCAGATTCAATTCAACTGTTCATATTAGAATTAGAAACGAAGCTGCTCGACATCAATTTCAACTCGTTTTGCCGGTTTATAGTCAATATCCACTTCACCGATAATGGTCACTGGCGTTTTGGCTGAAATCGGTTTGCCTTGCCACAGTTCATCATCAATTTCTACGGTAATGCTGCCTGTGCTGTCACGGAACTGATATTTTTCATCACCAACCGCTTTAACCACATAGCCTTTAAGCTGAACCTTGCTATCATCTTTCATGCCCAAGGCCTGTTGCACTGTCATCGTTTTCGCAAAAGCAGCCTGATTTACCACGGGTTGATTCACGGCTTCATTACTTGCAACTGCGGCTGTCGCAATTGAACCCATCAGTGCGGCTGCTAAAACTGTATTCATCATCATTTTCATGGCGTATACCTCTTTGTGTATCTGTGCTTTGTTTCGATAATGCTATTAAAACAGCCGAAGATGAATTGAAACTTAAGATTGCTTCATCTTTAAAAATTAATTTAAAGGAACCACTCTCAATACTTCTTCCAGTGTGGTCATTCCTTCTACGACCTTACGCGCACCCGCGATACGCAGCGGTTCTACCCCTTCTTTTTTTGCCTGCTGGCGTAGCTGGTTTAAGTTAGCGTCGGCCCCAATCATCTGCTTGGTTTCCAGACTCAGGGGCATAAATTCGTAAATACCAATCCGGCCTTTATAACCGGTATGACGGCATTCCTCACAACCTACGGCTTTAAAAACAAATTCCGGACGCGGTAAAGGATAGTCTGCCGCCAGATGCTGCCATTCCTGTTCATTCAGGAAGCTTTCCTGCTTGCAGTGTGGGCAGAGTTTACGCACCAGACGCTGCGCCAATACCCCGAGAATGGTGGCTGCGGTCAGAAAAGGTTGCACGCCCAGATCATGCAAACGGGTCAGACTCGACGGCGCATCATTGGTATGTAGGGTAGATAAGACCAGATGCCCGGTGAGTGCCGCCTGGATCGCCATATTGGCCGTATCCTGATCACGAATCTCACCGACCATGATAATGTCCGGATCCTGACGCATCAGCGCGCGCACGCCATCGGCGAAGCCCAGTTCAATACCGTTATTGACCTGCATCTGGTTGAAACTCGGTTCCAGCATCTCGATCGGATCTTCAATGGTACAGACATTGACCTGTTCCGTCGCCAGCTGCTTCAAGGTCGAATACAGCGTTGTGGTTTTACCAGAACCAGTTGGCCCGGTGACCAGAATGATGCCGTGACTGTGACTGGTCAGATTATTCCAGTCATTGAGTAAATGCCCTTCAAAACCGAGTTGCTGAAAACTTCTGACCAGAACTTCCGGATCAAAAATACGCATCACCAGTTTTTCGCCAAATGCGGTCGGCAAGGTCGACAGACGCAATTCGGTTTCCTGTCCTTTCGGCGTTCGGGTTTTCAGACGGCCATCTTGTGGTTTACGCTTTTCTGCCACATTCATCCGGCCCAGAATCTTGATCCGGGAAATCACCGCTGTCAGCGTATTGGCCGGCATGTTATAAATGGTATGCAACACCCCATCGATTCGAAAGCGAATCTTGCCCGTACCTTTGCGCGGTTCCATATGAATATCACTTGCACCCTGTTCAAAGGCAAATTGCAGCACCCAGTCCACCAGTTTGACAATATGCTGGTCATTGGCATCCGGATTTTGCGAATCGCCCAGTTGTAGCAAGGCTTCGACGCCTTTATTTTCCCGGTCATAGGCCGAGGATTTTTGTGAGCCACTGACGGCACGGCTAACCTGATAATATTCGACAATATATCGTTGTAACTGTTCCGGATTCAGCAGCACCCGTTGGATTTTTTTCGGGGAAATATTCTGTTCAAGATTAGAGACCCATTCAGTCTTATACGGCTGATCGGTCGCGATCAGGACTTTATCGGCCTGAATCTCAACGGCCAGAATATGGTTGCGTAGTGCATATTCCTGTGACATGACATGGGTCAATGCCTGTACGTCCGCTTTTAAAGGATCGATGATATAGAACATTAATCCGGTTTTTTCTGCCAGCCATTGACATAAACGGTTCAGGGTCAGCGTTGTTTGAGGATGAGATTGATCGACCAGATTAAAATTGGCAATCCACTGTAAAGGGTGCCATTTTAATTGTTCACGTTGCCGATGAGTGGTTTGTACCAGCATTCGGTCGCGTTCACTGATTTTACCGTCTTTAAAGAGTTGGTCTAGACACCATGCCGTATCAATTTCAAAGTCAAATTTCATTATTATCAGTCCCCAAACTTGCCTCCACTATAACAAGTTTTTGCAGTTTTTCGCATGCTCCCCACCTGTTGAATGTACGTTTCTATTTCAATCTCAAAAAGAAAGTAAATAATGGATTTAATTACTACCGCAACATTTTTGATCTATGCAAACTCTATCTCGTCGCATATATTTTTAAATAATCAACTCTTAGCTTGCTGAGGTCACAGATGGATTTGACTGCGGTTCCCCTGCATGCGCATTCTTTTCATGAACTGCTCACGATACTCACCTCGGCATTAGGCTGCGGCCTATTGATTGGTCTGGAGCGGGAACGGCATAAGCAACGCGAACAGCAACCGAGTTTTGCCGGCTTACGTTCCTTTGCAATCTGTGCTTTATTGGGTGCACTGTGTTTCCTGTTTGGAATCGTGATTGCTGTAATAGGTGCTTTGATCGTGGGTGGCATGGTCATTTTATCTATCAAAAATCAACCAGATGATCCGGGCATTACCACAGAGCTTGCATTTGTGATGACCTATTTTATTGGCGCCATGTGTTTATGGAATATTCCTCTGGCAGCCGGTCTTTCTGTGCTCTTAACCGGTATTTTGATGGCCAAACATACCATGCACAATATTGCCGGAAAATGGATTAAAGAAGCCGAATTCAGGGATGGACTATTATTACTGGCCTTGATTTTGATTGGTCTGCCGCTGACCCCTGATCGCCCTTTTTGGGGAGAAGTGCTTAACCCTTATATTATCTTAAAATTACTGACCTTAATTTTAGTGGTACAAGCTCTGGCGCATATTGCGAAACGCTTTTTTTCGACTAAAAATGCCCTGATGCTGTCCTCCATTGCTTCCGGTTTTGTTTCCAGTACGGCGACCATCGCTCAGTTAGGTTTACAGGTCCGTAAAGGTGAAATGGATGCACGATCGAATGCCGGTGCCGCGCTGATGTCCTGTATCTCGACCATTGTACTGCTATTGATTGTGGTTGGAGGGGTATCATGGAACTGGCTGAAAATCCTGCTTTTGCCCTCTTTAGTTGCCGTAATCCTTCTGGCAGCCTGTGCATTTTTATTATTGCGCAAGGCAAAACCTGCGCCGAGCATGGAATCATCAGACAGCCAGATGTTCAGCTTAAAAGAAGCTGTGATTATTGCAGTCACATTAACATTGATTCAGGCTGGAGTTTACGGACTGGAGGTCTGGCTCGGGGATGCCGGCCTACTGGTCGGGACCTTACTCGCCTCTCTGTTCGAGATTCATGCCGCAATGGCCAGTGTCGTCGTTCAAGGTGATCCCTCCAATCTCCGTTTGATTTACGCCCTGCTTTTAGGTCTAGGTGCTCATGCCCTGGCCAAGTCAGCCAATGCCGCTTTGACCGGTGGCTGGAAGTTTGTCCTTTATTTTGCGCCTGTGCAGATTTTGCATATGGCGGCGTTGATCGGCTTATTGTGGTGGAACCTATAATCTAGAAAGGAATATGCTGGATAGCAACAATTACCACTTGCTGAGCATAAATTTTGAAATGAATATCAACGTTTGCAAACCTCATCCCATATACCCGTTCTTCATCTTCCTGATACGCTGGTCTTGGATCTAAAGATAAGACAGCTTCTAGTTCCTGAATCGTCTGCACAGAAATTTTTCCATTTCCTAGTAATTGTTGCTTTTGCTGCTCCGCTTCATCACACCAGATGACGGTTTTACGTGATGGTTCATCCTGTGCATAACCGCTTTGTGCTTCGATGATAGCATCCGAATATTGAATATAAGGTTTGATATCCATAATTGGCGTGCCATCCAGCAAATCACTCCCCGTGACATACACCTGAACATGCTTGCCAACCTTTCTCACTTCTTTGAGTTTGACCACAGATAAACCAATCGGTGATGGACGATACATGCTGCGTGTAGCAAACACGCCTATTTTCTTGTTACCGCCCAAACGTGGCGGACGCACTTGTGGACGAAACTGGCTATTGTCCTGGTTTTTATTGTCATGAAATTGCCAGATCAGCCAAAGATGACTAAAAGCCTCAATTCCTTCAAATGCCAGCAAATCATTATAGGGGCCGACCATTTCGATATAACTTTCGACCTGCACCAGATTGGGCTGCCGTGGAATACCAAATTTTTCTTTGTAGGGTGATTGCATATAACCAATAATCGGCAACTTAATTTCAGTCATCATCACTTTTTTTGATAAGCTCAATTAAATATATTCAGTTTATAGAGAATGGATTTAGTTTAGAATAGCAAGTTGTTCTAATTTGATAACTTATTGAGACCTTTAATGGCTGCTTTTAACGTCGAAAAGATTACTCACGTCCACCACTGGAATGATACTTTATTCTCTTTTAAAACGACTCGTGACACTGCTTTACGTTTTAAAAACGGTCAGTTTGTAATGATCGGCCTTGAAGTCAATGGCAAGCCCTTAATGCGTGCATATTCAATTGCAAGTGCCAACTACGAAGAAGAGTTAGAGTTTTTCTCAATTAAAGTGCCGGATGGCCCACTGACTTCCATTCTACAAAAAGTAAAAGTCGGCGATGACATCCTGATTTCTAAAAAACCGACAGGTACTTTGGTGCTAGATGACCTGAACCCAGGCAAAAACTTGTATCTTCTGTCTTCAGGCACTGGCCTTGCACCATTCTTAGCGACCATCCGTGATCCTGAAACTTATGAACGTTTTGAAAAAATCATTATCGTGCATGGTACCCGTTTCATTTCTGAACTGGCTTATCAAGATTTAATTTTGAATGAAGTACCAAATCACGAATTCTTCTCTGAACTCGGCGCGAAAGAAAAATTAGTGTACTACCCGACTGTGACGCGTGAAGAATATCCGAACCAAGGTCGCGTTACGACTGCAATTGAAACCGGCGAACTGTTTGAAAAAATTGGTCTGCCACGTTTTAACCCGGAAACGGATCGCGCTATGCTGTGTGGTAGCCCGGCCTTCCTCGACGATGTGGCTGCACTTCTAGACCAACACGGTCTAAAAGAGTCACCTAAAATGGGTGTTCTAGGCGATTACGTGATTGAACGTGCATTCGTGGAAAAATAAAATCTGATTTTAGATGATCAGAATTAAAAAAACCGAAGCTTCAAGCTTCGGTTTTTTATTTGAATCGGCGTTAAAAAATTAACGATCACGACCTTCCTGATTGGCAGAACCTGAACAGCCTGCGCCACCACCAATGATAAAACCGCTTTCTGCCTTACATGAACCGATCATACGGCCATGCGAGTCAAATGTAGTCACTGTCGATGCACAGCCTGTTAATACCAGTGCCAGTGCAATAAGTGCTGATAATTTCATGATATTCCCCTGTATTCTTTATGGCTTTAAATTAATCTGGTTTTGACTTGGCAGTGCTGGCAACAAACCCGTCTTGGCATCCACGCTATTGTAATTCACACCCATCGCATTACCTGAACCACCACAATGGGCACTTGCAGTTGAAAGCAGACCGCGGGTTGCTTTACATGATCCAATCACCTGACCGGTGGCATCATAAGTGATGACCATAGAGCTACAGCCCGTCATCAGCACCATGGCCGCAAGTGAAAGTAGTTTTATGAAGTTCATTATCCCCCCTCAAAAACAATAAAAATTAAATGGTTAAGTTATATTGCTATTCTATAAATTTCGCGGATGATTCTTTCTAAAATTAGTGGATTTGTAAAGCTTTATTTTTCATCTATTTAAAATATACAGGCCATAAAAAAGCTGCCCGTTAAGCAGCTTTTTTAGGATTAAACTTAAATATTCAGAATCAGGCTGACTCATGTCCTAATGCCCGTTCTGCCAGTGCCTGCTTCACAATCTGATAACCCGCAGTTAAACCAAGACTCGCCATAATCATCGCCACTATTATATCTGGCCACAGACTGCCTGTACCAAAAACCCCGACTGCTGCCAGAATCACGGCGGCATTGCCAATTGCATCATTTCGGCTACACAGCCAGACTGACCGCATATTGGAATCACCTTCACGAAAGGCATAGAGAATGACTGCCGTAAATACATTTGCCAGCAATGCCAGCACACCAATCAAGCCCATGGTCAGTGCCTCTGGCGGAATGCCTTGCAGATAGGCATAAATGACTTTACCGATGATCACCAAGCCAAATAAGGCCATGGTCATTCCCTTGAGCAAGGCGACTGTTGCGCGCCAGTACAGACTTGCACCGATGACCGCCAAAGAGACGCCATAATTGACGGCATCACCAAAGAAGTCCAAGGCATCTGCCCACAAAGCCGATGAATGTGCATAGGCCCCACCAATCAGTTCTACCACAAATAAAGTCAGGTTCACCACCAAGGCAATCCATAACGCTGTTCTAAACTTACTGTCAGGTTTGGGTGGAGCAGGTTCATGACTACAGCTACAGGCCATGTTGATCTTCCATACTTTCGTGCAAAAAATGAGTTAAAATAATTAGAAACTATGGACTAACTCCAAGGTCAAGCAGGAGCGAGCAATGTCAGTCTATTTAATTTCAGAAATAGCCAAAAAGACTGCTTTAAGCACAGATAGCATTCGCTTTTATGAGAAGAAAGGCTTGATACAGCCGAATTTTCGAGCAAGTAATCGCTATCGTTATTATGGTGAAGAAGCCCTGAAAAGGCTGCTTTTTATCAAACGCTGTCGTGCTTTGGACATGTCCTTAAAAGAGATTGAAGCCCTGATTAAACTCGAACAGAATCCGCAGCAGGAATGCAGTGCAGTGAATCAGCTCATTGACCAGCATTTAGAAGATATCTCCAGAAAAATTAGGGAATTACAGCTATTCGAACAACAACTGATTGCACTTCGAAAAAGTTGTAATATCCCGACCACCATTGATCATTGCCAGATTTTAAAAATGCTCGAACAGACTGAAAATAATTGAATATTGAATAATTTTAGTGCTTCATTTCACTCAAAATAAAACATTCTTTTTATTCTAAATTGCTTATTTCCGAGTAATTTACTGGGTTGAATCCAAATTTTAGATGGTTAGAATAAAACCGTACTTTTTATATGTCTTTCGATTCCATCATGAGCCTGACGACCGTTACTGAACTCCTCTCACCTGCCGGTTCACTGAAAAATATGCGCTATGCCTTTGCCTATGGTGCAGATGCAGTCTATGCAGGTCAGCCGCGTTATAGTTTGCGCGTTCGTAATAATGAATTTGATCATGACAATCTGGCGATTGGCATTCAAGAAGCCCATGAGCTAGGTAAAAAGTTCTATGTGGTCGTCAATATCCAGCCGCATAATTCCAAACTGAAAAATTTTATTCGTGATCTGGAACCTGTGGTGGCGATGCAGCCGGATGCGCTGATCATGTCTGATCCGGGCCTGATCATGATGGTGCGTGAACATTTTCCAGAAATGGATATTCATCTGTCTGTGCAAGCCAATGCAGTGAATTGGGCAACGGTAAAATTCTGGAAAAATATGGGACTCACGCGCGTGATTCTGTCACGTGAATTATCGATTGAAGAAATTGCTGAGATTAAACAGCAAGTACCGGATATGGAGATTGAGGTTTTCGTACATGGTGCGCTGTGCATGGCTTATTCCGGCCGTTGCATGCTGTCTGGTTATATGAATAAACGTGATGCCAATCAGGGTGCGTGTACCAATGCCTGCCGCTGGGAATACAAAGTTCTGGATGCGAAAGAAGATGAAACTGGTGATGTGATTCCAGTGAAAAATCTGGATTCAGGCTGCTGCTCTCAAGATGCCGACGAAGCACATATGCAAGCACAGCATCAATTTGATGAACCGGTATTATTACAACGTAATGATGAAGACATGTTTGCTGCCGAAGAAGATGAACACGGCACTTATTTCATGAACTCTAAAGACTTACGTGCGGTACAACATGTCGATCGTCTGATCAAGGTCGGGGTACATTCCTTGAAGATTGAAGGCCGGACCAAATCCTATTTTTACTGTGCCCGTACCGCACAAATCTATCGTAAGGCCATTGATGATGCGCTTGCGGGCCAACCATTTGACCCAGCATTGATGACGCAATTAGAAGGTCTGGCCAATCGTGGGTATACCGAAGGTTTCCTGCGCCGTCATGTGCACAGTGAATATCACAATTATGAAAATGGCTCTTCAAGTTTTGACCATCAACAGTTCTGCGGTGAAGTCTTAGAACGTAACGGTAACTCCATCAAAATTGATGTAAAAAACCGTTTTGTCGTGGGTGATTCCTTAGAGCTGATGACGACTCAAGGCAATATCAGCTTTGTTTTAACCGAAATGAAAGACAAAAAAGGCAATCTGATTTCTGAGGCTAAAGGCTCAGGTCATATCGTCGAGATTCCGGTTCCAGCAGATGTAGATATGCGATATGCACTGCTCATCCGCAATCTGCCGACATCGACTATAGATATTTCGGCATCGTCACTGGCTTATCAGGGGAGTTAAACATGGCGCTGCTGATTACCGACAAATGCATCAATTGCGATATGTGTTTAGCAGAATGTCCAAATGATGCGATTTATGAGGGTGCGAAAGTCTATGAGATTGATGTGAACCGTTGTACGGAATGTGTCGGCTTTTATGAGCGCCAAACCTGTGTAGATGTATGCCCAATTGAGTGCATTGTGCCACATCCTGAGCATGTAGAGACGCAAGAACAACTGTTAGAAAAATTTAAAGTCTTGAATTTGTTCCAGTCTTAAGTACTGATCAAACATTGGAATAAATATTGCATTGAATAAAGACAACCTTGGGGAAGGCTGAATAATAAGAGTCAGAACAAAAACAGTACAGAGGAAAGAGACAGCCAGAAGCAATTGGGGATGCTTCTGGCTGATCTAAAAAAGGAAGCAAATATAACAATAAAAAAAGGAACTCTGGTGTTAGCGTCCGGAGTTCCTATAAAAAGGTATAACAAAGATAATCGAGATCGAACACCAAGGTTTTGGGGAACCTTGGTGTTATTTTTTACTGACCTGAACGGATGATGTAATCAAATGCAGACAGTGATGCTTTCGCGCCTTCACCTGTGGCAATGATGATCTGCTTATACGGAACAGTAGTACAGTCACCCGCAGCAAATACACCTTTCACATTGGTTTCGTTGCGTTCGTTAATCAGGATCTCACCACGATTTGACAATTCAACCGCTGTTGCTTTTAAGAAATCGGTATTCGGCAACAAACCAATCTGTACGAAGATACCAGCCAATTCAACAGTGTGCTCTTCATCTGTTACACGGTCTTTGTATTTCAGTGCAGTCACTTGTGAACCGTCACCCACCACTTCAGTCGACAAGGCATTTTTAATCACCGTGGTGTTTGGCAAGCTTGTTAATTTGTCTTGCAATACCTGATCCGCACGAAGCTTGCTATCAAACTCAACCAAAGTCACATGCTCTACAATCCCTGCAAGATCAATTGCAGCTTCTACACCTGAGTTACCCCCACCGATTACCGCAACACGTTTGCCTTTAAACAGAGGACCATCACAGTGTGGGCAGTAGGCCACACCACGGGTTTTGTATTCCTGTTCACCCGGAACGTTCATTTCTCTCCAGCGCGCACCTGTAGACAGAATCACGGTTTTTGATTCAAGTTTGGCACCATTCTCTAAAGTGACTTCAACCAAGCCATTTGCAGTCTCAGAAGCACCTTTGATGTTGGATACACGTTGCAGGTTCATGATGTCTACGCCGTATTCACGTACATGTGCTTCCATTTCAGCAGCAAACTTAGGTCCTTGGGTTTTTTGAATCGAGGTATAGTTTTCGATGTCCATGGTGTCCATGACCTGACCACCCATGCGTTCAGCCACGATCCCGGTTTTAATGCCTTTACGCGCTGCGTAGATTGCAGAGGTATTCCCGGCGGGGCCACCACCAATCACCAGTACATCAAAAGCATCTTTGGCATTGAGCTTTTCAGCCTCTTTTGCTGCAGAGTTGGTGTCCAGTTTTGCCACGATTTCTTCCAAAGTCATACGACCCTGACCGATATGCTGGTTGTCCTGGAACACCATCGGCACCGCCATGATTTTGCGTTCTTCCACTTCATCCTGAAAGAAGGCCCCATCAATCATGGTGGCTGTTGTACCCGGGTTGTAAATTGCAATCAGGTTTAAGGCTTGAACCACATCCGGACAGTTATGGCAGCTGAGTGATACGAATACATCGAAATCAGATTTGATCCCTAAGCCTTTAATCGACTCTAAAACTTCAGCAGATACTTTCGGTGCATAACCAGAGCTTTGCAGTAAAGCCAGAATCAGTGAGGTGAATTCATGCCCCATTGGCAGACCTGCGAAGTAGACCCGTGGTTCTTCACCTGCTTTGGCAATACCGAAACTTGGTGCACGTTGGTTTGTACCGTCAAAGCGTGCAGTGACTAAATCAGATAATGCAGCCACTTCTTCTACAAGTTCTTTGATTTTTGCAGATTTGTCGGAATCATTTAAAGTCGCCACCAGTTCAATCGGGCTTTCTAGACGTTCGAGTAGTGTTTTTAATTGAGCTGAAGTATTTTGGTCTAACATGGCTAACGTCTCCAAAGGAATAAATATTTATTTGATAAAGCGATATTAGTGCATAAATCAAAATAGGTAAAACAGTTTGTTTTTATATTATAAATCGTTTTTTTAGATCACTAGTTTAATAATTATTTTTGGTATTTCAACTTTTAATTTTTATACTGTTTCATCAGCAGATAAAAAATGCTCCTAAACAGGAGCATTTCTAAAATATTAATTTATCCGTTGCTCGATACGCAAGGAACGGCCTTTGATTGAATTGGCCAAGAAGAACAGAACCAAACTCAGAAATGCCGATAAAATGGCCACTCCAATAATCACCAGATAGGTGATCTGACTCAACTGGTTTGCCTGTTGTACTTGCGTATTTACACTCTTGGCAACCGGTGTCATGGCTTGACCATAGATCTGTTGCTGCATGGTCCAGAGTTGTTCTGGCTTAAAGCCATATTGCTCAAATTTTGCATCCTGCTTTTCTGCTTCTACCAGATTGAATACATAAGGTTTTGCAGCCGATAAATCTTGCGGTTTATGCAAAAGTGCTGTTTGTGCCAGTAAATAAGATTTTACCGGTGCGGCAATCTCTGAATCGGCGAGGTATCGTGCAATTTCACTGTCATTGATATTGCTATCGTAATACACCACCTGCTGATAAGCATCATCCCGGTCATTCCGTAAATCATGCTGCCAGTAAGTTAATCCCGACCAGATCACGATAAAGGCAATTAGCCAGGCGACAAATTTCAGCACAAAAGACTGAAAGCGCACATAAAAGAAACGCAGTTTCTTTAATAGGCCAATGATAAAAAATGCACCGATAAAAGAAGCAAAAATTTTAATAATCAGCCAGCCAAACCAGCTCAGCAAACTAAAAAAATAATCCGGACTATCACCAATGCTGGCCAGCGTGGCATCTACACTGACCGGTAAATGTAACTGCTGCACTTCGGTACTCAGGCCAAAAAAGCCATAGACCAGTTCCTGCTGAAAAAACAGACCAATGATGGAGGCAATAAATACCGTAGAACTGGTGATACCCAATAACATCAAATTGCGTTGACGCTTCTTGAGCGCAACCACGCCTTGCTTGATCTCACCAGGAGACACCGCATATTCATCTAAGGGAGGCAATCTTTACTCCTTTTAGATCTTCAACCACAATATTTAGTTGGGCTTTGATCCGCTCGTACTTGACTCAATCACCAAGTGATTCAGATTATCCTGTAAAGCCTTTAAACGCACGGTTGCTTCTGTGCGTTTTTGTACACCTTCTTTCTGAATCTGTATCACATCATTGACTGTTTTAATGAGGGTGTTTTGCACATGTTCAAGCGTTTCGATATCAATTACGGAGCGCTGATTGGCTTTTGCGGTATCGACAGAGTTCTGATGCAATAGATCTGCATTACGGCGCAGCAGTTCATTGGTGGCATCATCAATGGTATTGGCCAGCTGGACACTGTTTTTTTGTTCGCTCAGAGAAATGGCCAGACTGATCTGGTTTTTCCATGCCGGTAAAGTAATATTTTTAATGGCATAAAACTTGTCGACCAGCATCAGGTTGTTGGACTGGATAATCCGGATCATCGGCAAGGTTTGCATGGCAGATTGCTGCAAAACCTGCAAATCGCTGACCCGTTTTTCCAGATTATTGGCCAGATGGTTCAGATCATAAATTTTCTGTGTTGTGGTTTGATCTTGCGGCAAAGCGGTTAAAGCGGAGATTTCCTGCTGTAGCTCCTGCTCACGTAAACGGCCGGCTGCAATATGTACGCCTAACTGTTTATATTCATCCTGTACCCCGTCAAACATTTTATCCAGGGTATCTACACGCGCTTTCAAACCGGACTGCGAGGTTTCAATTTCTTTGACCAGCACATCGAGCTGCTCTTTGGTGGTATTGAAATGTGCATCAAAGTTACCTTTTGCACCTTTGAACTTGCTAAGGAGATTGCCAAAAAAACCTGAACTTTTCTTTTGACTTAAAATGCTGCTGGTATTCAGTTGCTGGGCCACCTGCACCACCTGATTCAGTTTCTGCCCTGTCGCATCCAGATCTCTATTTTGGACCAGATTCAGTAATTCATCAGTATAGGTCGAGGTTTTGGTCGCAATATTTTTACCATACTCAGCCACGCTGTTATGACTCATATCCTGCAATTCTTTACGTGCTGCCAGTACTTCCTGAAAGTCAGCAGGTTGCAAGCCCAGTTCTTTCAGATCCATTTGCTGAAATTTTTGTTCGACCAGTTCATTCGAGCTTTCAACAGGTAAATTTACTAAATCAGACTTGGTCATGGTTCACCTTATATTGTTATGTTTTCGAGGGTTTCTCGAGGGATTTTTTTAACGTTTTAATCAGACTTTCACGGCTATTATCAAGTTTTTCCAGATCACTTGTCGAGTGCTTGCTCTGGCTTTGTTGGACATGATATTGCCAAGCCGGAATCAAGACCTGTTGCGCTTCTTTAAAGCGGTCTAATAAGCTAAAGGACAGCTGCTGTGAAAGCTGCATCTGGGTAATGGCAATGTCATTACTGCTTTGCAAGGTACGCAGTGTATTGATTTTCTTGGAAAGCCGCTCAGAAAAATTATCCAGTGGATGCTGGTTTTTGATGAACAGCGGATATTCTGATAAAAACTCGTCTGCCGCGACAATATGCTTGGCCATCTGCTCACGTAGACCCAAAAGCTGCTGAAAACGGGCCTGAGATTTCTGGATTTCAATCTGTAACTTACGACTTAGGTGATCTGCTTGATCGAGTAAACGGTCCAGTCGCTGATAATATTCAACCTGACTCGAACCATAATCCAGATCGATCCCAAGCCATTTTTGTAGTGCATTAAATTTACGTTTTTTCAGATATTTTTTAGATTCTGCCAAAGCCTGAATCAATTGCTCAATGGTCTGGCTCAGCTGTTGGGTCAAATGCGGATCGACCCCATTTAATAACACCGATTGTGCCTGAATCAGAGAATCCGCATAATGATTCAGTCCATATTGATGGCTCAGTACAGGCACAAGTTCATTACGTTTGATCGCCAGTATTTCTTCACGATCAAAAGACATGTCAGTCAAGGCGGGTAAAGCTTCAAATCGCGACATGACGAAGACTGTATCCTTTTAGAGAGATTAAATAAAAATCTTGAATATCCTCGAATGTAGCAAAAAAACAGACCACGTTGTGTATATTTATCCAGAAATTCGTTACATCACTTTAACTAAATCCATGTTTTATCTTTATTTTAATTATATTTTTTGCAATGAAAGCAAATGTGTTTGATAAATTTTGCTGTACTGCTAGCTTAGTCTGATGAAACTCTTGAACATCAATCATAAATCATAGATGAAAAAAGCCATATTACTATGGCTTTTGAGCATGCGTTCAAGACAATATCAGAGATAATCCCCGGTACTCTCTGGCTGATAAAGCACTTTTTCAATGGTCACTTTCATGGTGTGGCCATCTGGTTGTGGCCATTCAATGGTTTGACCTTCGGCTAAGCCCAGAATGGCTGCGCCTATCGGTGCAATCACATTTACCTGACCTTTATCACCTTTAAACTCATGTGGGTAAACCAGTGTGACTTCCACAGGCTCTGGAGACGGTGCAATAGTCAGTAACACACGCGAATGCATGGTGACAATATTACTTGCGATCTCCGCGGGGCCAACTATTTCAGCACGTGCCAGTTCATCTTCCAGACGAATCATGGTTTCGCTCAGCTTGGTCTGATGCTCAAGCATGGTTTCCAGACGATCTAAATCCTGCTGAGATAAAATAATAGTGGTTTTATTCATCCTGATTACCTTTGTTAGATACCTAAATAAAAAATTAATGAATCAACAGCCAACAGGAACACCAAATACAGGTTGTGCCCATATTTGAATGATTCCTATAAATACAATGTTCAGATTTAAAGAAAATGATCTCACTCACAGCGCTTATTGCACCAACACCTGAGCTCGTCTGAAATTTGCATAAAAATTTTCAGGTACTAAGCAGAATGTACAGGGTGGATCTAAAAAGCTGGCAATGAATAAATCTGTTCTTTTAAATATTTAAAAATGAGATTGGTGTATAAAAGACTTTAAGCCAGATTCAGAAAAACGCAATATGATTTTGTTGATGACTCATTTTCTTGCCCTATCAACATCAGCTATTAAATATTAAGCCTGAATCATGGTGCGATATAGATATAGTTCAACTCGAATTGCGCTAAACCAAATCCTGATTTTTGTCTCGTCATTTTAACAGCTATAAAAAAAGCTCCCGGTTGGGAGCTCCTTTCCGATTAAAACCGATTATGCATAAACTGGGAATTTAGCACATACAGTTTCAACCTTCGCTTTCACCGCGTTAATGACCGTTTCATCACCTTTCGCATCCAGAATGTCAGCAATCCAGCCTGCAAGGTCACGTACTTCAGCTTCACCGAAACCACGGGTTGTTACTGCAGGTGTGCCGATACGGATACCTGAAGTCACGAACGGAGAACGTGGATCGTTTGGTACAGAGTTTTTGTTCACAGTAATGTGCGCAGCACCTAACCAGGCATCCGCTTCTTTACCTGTGATATCTTGTTTGATTAACGACAACAAGAACAAGTGGTTCTCAGTACCGCCAGACACAATATCATAACCACGAGCGATTAGCACTTCAGCCATGGCTTTTGCATTCACCACAACTTGCTTTTGATATTCTTTGTATTCAGGCGCCATCGCTTCTTTAAAGCAGATCGCTTTCGCTGCAATCGCGTGAACCAAAGGACCACCTTGGTTACCCGGGAATACAGCAGACTGTAATTTTTTCTCGATTTCTTCGTTTGCTTTCGCAAGGATTAAACCAGAACGTGGACCACGAAGTGTTTTGTGAGTCGTGGTCGTTGTTACGTCAGCAATTTGCACTGGGCTTGGGTAAACGCCAGCAGCAACCAGACCTGCAACGTGCGCCATATCAACAAACAGGTAAGCACCCACTTTGTCCGCGATGTCACGGAAACGCTGCCAGTCTACGATTTGGCTGTATGCAGAGAAACCTGCAACGATCATACGTGGCTTGTGTTCCACCGCTAAACGTTCAACTTCTTCATAGTCGATTTCGCCAGTTTCTGGGTTTAAACCATATTGAATCGCGTTATATGTTTTACCAGAGAAGCTTACTTTTGCACCGTGAGTCAAGTGACCACCGTGAGCAAGGCTCATACCCAAAACTGTATCGCCAGGGTTAAGAAGCGCTAAGTAAACCGCTGAGTTTGCTTGTGAACCAGCATGTGGCTGAACGTTAGCATAATCAGCACCAAAGAGTTCTTTAGCACGGTCAATCGCCAATTGTTCGATCACGTCTACGTATTCGCAACCGCCATAGTAGCGTTTACCTGGGTAGCCTTCCGCATATTTGTTAGTGAGTTTTGAACCTTGAGCTTCCATGACTGCTGGTGAGCAGTAGTTTTCAGAAGCGATTAGCTCAATATGAGCTTCTTGACGAGCATCTTCATTCGAGATTGCTTGAGCTAATTCTGGATCAAATTCAGCAATAGAGATATTGGCAAACATTAGCGAGGTCCTATTGATTTAGGGCTTTTAAGCCGTGCTAAGATTGGCGCGTATTGTAGCATGAAGTTTTGCATTTTCGATCATGAACTTTCTGCAGTTTTTTATAAATATTGCTCCAGCCTTTAGAAATCATGACCAATTTAAGTAAAATCAAATTATTGAATTGGCGTTAAAGTTTTTAACTTTTAAAATTTTGAGCATTTTTTATTCCTTCACTATCTAGTCTTGCTTGAAATGTGAAAAGACTGGTTTTCTCGAGCGCTCTGCAAGCATTTTAAAATGAGATTCAAGCTAAGTTCCGCTTACCTTTTTATCCTCTATAAATCTAGAACAGCAACTGCGTGTTAACCCTTAGAACATTTCAGGTGTACCGCTAAATCTTTTCCTGCATGAGAGTTCTGAGCCTTAACCTGCAGCAAGATTGGATTTATTAACAGCATTCTTTGCGCTAAAAAGTATATTTTTTAATATTCAGCCTAATCTTTTTCCCAATTTATCGTTAATATGAGTCTGTCTCTTCTTTTATGGTGCTCAACGCATGCAGGCCATTATTCTTGATACCGAAACGCATACTTTAAATGGTCAACCCATTGAAATTGCCTATGCGCCTGTCGCAATTGTAGACCATAAAATCAGTATGGATAAAAGCCGCCTGTTTGATCAGCTCTATTCATGTGACGAACCCATTTCTTTTGCCGCCATGGCGGTGCATCATATTCTGGAGTCTGACCTGGAAGGTCAGCCACATTACAGTACCTTTCGCCTGCCAGATGAAACGATTTATATGATTGGTCATAATATTGATTATGACGTTCGTGCTGTCGAAAAATGTGGGGTAGATACCTCGAAAATTAAAGCGATTTGTACACTGGCTTTAGCACGTCGGGTCTGGCCCGATGCAGAAGCACATAATATTTCTGCACTGATTTATATGATTACCAAAGGCAGTGAACGAGCGCGCGAAATGATCCGTAAAGCGCATCGTGCCGATATGGATATTATTTTAACTGCCAACATCCTGATGCATATCGTACACCACCTGAAAATCAACAGTATGCAGGAACTGTTCGATGCTTCTGAAGATGCCCGAATTCCACGCACAATTAACTTTGGTAAACATCGCGGTAGCGCAATTGCAGAGCTTCCTGCCGACTATGTGCAATGGCTATTGCGCCAAGATGAACTGGATCCTTATTTGCGCAAGGCTCTCGAAAATACCGCGATTAGTACGCTTTAAACCCCTTAAAACAAGTATCTGTTTTTTAATATATTCTTCATATTATTGTAATTATCCCAGACTATGCTCTAGCTGAATTTAGTGAACAACTCATTCAGCTATGATGCATTTTTATAAAACTCCACGTGGGGTCGAGGTGCTACAGAATCGCTCTATCCCCTTGACCGCACGCCAACGCCGCTTATTGGTGCTAATCGGCAGCAAAGATTTTGATCTGTTACATGAGAGATTAAAGCAGCAACTAGCTCCCGCCGAGCTTTTAGAGCAACTTTGTGAAATGGATTTAATTGTTCCGGCTCACACCAGCATAATATCAAACAGTCCACATCAGACCGGCACAGAAGTCGATACCAAAATCAATTTGGCGCATTCCGAGATTTACCGTCCCTTAAATTCACCTCTGCCCGTCCCTTCTGTAACCGAGAACCGCAAAAACCTCCTAGTTCCTATCGAAGAGCTGCAAGAAAACTCATCTATTGAAACAAATCCAGACAATCAACCCCATCTACCCGAACCGCAAGCTTTATCTTTTGAAGACCTCAAATATATGATGATGGAAAGCTTACAAAAATATTGTGGCTTGATGGCCAAACAGCAAATTCAGCATATTTTACAGGTACAGGATGTGCGCAGTTTAAAAATGTGCCAAATACAGTGGATCACCTCACTGCAGGAAAGCCGACTTCCTCCGCAAGAATTGAATTACATTCTAAAA
This sequence comes from Acinetobacter sp. YH12208, assembly GCF_013418055.1. Taxonomy (NCBI): domain Bacteria; kingdom Pseudomonadati; phylum Pseudomonadota; class Gammaproteobacteria; order Moraxellales; family Moraxellaceae; genus Acinetobacter; species Acinetobacter sp. YH12208. The sequence goes on along the minus strand of NZ_VPCT01000003.1, from coordinate 129,614 downwards.
CAGATCAATTTTTCTTTGGCACAATTACAGCAAAATCAAGCTCATGAATAAGCATGTCTTAGTCTTTTAAACTCTTAAATGAGTGACTTTAGCAATCAAGCAGATTTAGATTTCAAATATAGACAATTGATTTTACACTATATTTATATTATCTCTAAATTTAAATCCTGAAATGTCAGACTTAAGCGGGATAGAAAAAACCTGAAAATCTCGCCATATAGTGATCATTAAAATCCGCTTGGTTGCTATATGCCACATTATTTAGAATTCGATGCGTTTGATAACCCCATGCAACTGAGCAAGGTGGGCAATTGGGTCATTACCTTTTTAAGTCCGGCTGAAGAACTGGAACTTGTGCAACTGGCAATTACCTATGTACTGCCCCGCCAGCTCAGTGACAGTTTACAACCGCGACGTGTAGTGATTCAAAAAAGCCCTATCGAATACTATTGGCTGATTCAAGCCATTGAATGTTTTGACAGTAATACTCGTCAGGAAATTTCTTTAAGCCCCGAACATATCACCGCTCAGCAAACCTTAAAACAGATTCTGCAAGAATTTGAAAAATATGATGTGAATGTACAACTTAAGTACATCTGATTTCTGGCTCACCTCGGTGGGCTTTTTTATTAATAGGGGTTAAATTTTGCTTTTCTGCATTCATTAAAAACTCACCAGGAAGGTGAGTTTTTAATGGCTAAACCTGTAATATCGGATAGATGGACTCAATTTTTTCACCTTTGTATAACGTATTGATCCAGTTATTCTACGACTTTATAAATATTTGAAGACTTTTGACTTTCAAATAACAGTTCAATACTCGGTAAAATAGTTTCGCCATCTACTACAATATGTTCAATTTTTTTTACCAGATCAATTGCATCATGCTGATGTTGCTCTACAAATGAACGTAATAAAGCTTTCGCCTCAATGACCTTGCTAAATTGGTCTTTCACCTTTATATCAATAATCTTTGACATTTTCCTCTCCTTTCTATTTTCTAAGTTTCCATTTTTTATATCACACTTAAATCGCTTATTTAACGTCAAGATGTTAGCGAATTTGGCAATGTAAACTTTTTTATATGAATCAATTAGAAAAGAAATTATCTGGAATCATTAAACAAAGCTTTATAACAGACATTAAAAAAGCTCGCATTGCTGCGAGCTCTGTGTTGGATGGCTAGTGCTAGATTTATTGTTTGGTGATCAACATCAAACTCAACTAACTGTCATTGATCCGTCCAACTTATCGGTAGCGTCTTATTGGTTTTACGACCTACCATGAATTCAATATAGCAACATTTTTCAGACCTACAAGCCCTCTTTACACTTCTAAAAGAAGACTCATACAAGATTTAAATTGTCATTTTTCAAAACTAAATTATGATATTTCAGGCTTATTAATTTCCAAATATTATTCTTTTTAGAAGAAAATATTTTTAGAATAAATATATGATTTCTATAAAATTTTAATTTAAGTTAATTTAGCTCAATATGTGTTCACATCATCCTTTATTAATTTATTCAGTTTTTTAAAATTTATTTTTTTAAATTATTGAGAATAATAAGCGCTACTCAGAAATTAGCGAACCTCTACAGGAACCGCTGTAATTAGCCGAATTAAAAGTAATTTTCTTATAGATATAATCCATTGTTATTTTGAACATAAAGCACTAATTTTTATTTAAAATGTACTGTATAAACACACTTATAAGCATCACAATTTGTAAAATCAAATCAGTTATAAAACAACAGTGTAATAAAGTCGCTCATATACAATAAACAAATGTACTCAAACCCGATATTAAATCGATCAAAACAAATTTATATTTCTAGAAAAGGTATATTGCGATGACTCATCCAGATGAAAAAATTAATGAAGAATTTCCAGAAGAGGAATTGGACCCACAAGAAAAACAGGATCGAGAGATGCAGCGCGGCCAGCTGGGCGTAGATAAAGACCCTCAGGTAAAAAGAGACCAAATCCGTCAACAACATCAGGATGAAGAGGAACAGAATCCTTAATATTCATATTATTGAGCCTGCTCCTTTGAGATTAGGATCAAGTGTAATACTGTGCCCGCTTTTTAGAGAATCGGTCAAGCTGCTTTAAGAATCCCTCAAAGTAATCTTTCTGTTTTTCTTCAGTTCGATAACCTGCATATAAAGTACGGCGTAAGCCTTCAGGGGCTACACAATCCAGACGGCGCGAAGTCACCCAGCCCTTCTGTTCATATTCATTTACCACCCAATCTGGCAATGCCGCAATCCCACGACCACTGGCAACAAGCTGAATCAGCATTTGAGTCAGATCGGTCGTCCGAATCTGTTTTGGCAAAATATTCGCAGGAATAAACAAGCGTGACATGATATCCAGACGATGCTTATCTACCGGATAAGTTACTAATGTTTCTTCTGCCAGTTCCTGCACCGTAATCTCTTGGGCACGTACTAAAGGATGTGTATTAGACAACACCAAACGTGATTCATATTCAAATACCGGGAAATATTCCACACCTTTGAGTGCAATCGGATCGGCAGTAATCAGTAAGTCAAACTCGCCCGTTTGTAACAATTCATGCGGATTGGCTTCAAAGCCCGAAGCAAAATCCAAATCAACATCTGGATATTGGATACGATACTGATTCAAAAGTGGCATTAGCCAGTCAAAACAACTATGACACTCTGACGAGAATATAATACGGCCTGTCTGTCCATGCACAATACGTGTGATATCACTTTGCGCTATCTGTACTTGTGGTAGCACATCATCAGCCAGTTTCAACAAACGTAAACCTACATTAGAAAAACTCACAGGGCGACTACGGCGATTGACCACTTCAACCCCGAACCATTGATCGAGTTCGCGCAATTGGTGAGACAAAGCTGAAGGTGTTAAACAGAGATCTCCTGCCGCTGCAACCAGTGATCCATGTTCTCTTAGCGCTGTCAGTGTTTTTAAATGTCGTAGTTCTATCATATGGCTTACCCAAAAAAATACAGAAATCAGCTACTCAAGCTTGGTGAATAGCATAATCTATTTCAGGATGCTCACTTCAATATTTTCACTTTTAAATTATTTTAATGAATTTTACTCAACAAATAATCTGTTCAAAAATCGGTTTATTAAAAACATTTGAGTTATTTCATCCTCAAGATATTCAAGAATCGTACTCTGCATTGCAATCAGTTCTCGTATTTAAAACACCTAAAGCTGTTGTGAATTAGCGTATCAACTCAAAATATAGAATCAGAATAAGTAAAAGAAAATGAGCATGTCATTTGTTTGTCTGAAAACTTTTAAGATTATTTTTGAGCAGTATCGAATAAAGTGAAAAGACAGAGTTTGAGATTCGATTTAAGCAATGCAATCTATATGGTGGCACTGAATAAAAAGTTTTATGAAAAGCGATCTGGTATAAAGATTTAATTTAAAGAGATTTTTATGTTGTAAGAAATAAGAAAATGGTGCGCTCAGCGGGACTCGAACCCACGCCACAGGCTTCGGAGACCTGTACTCTATCCAGTTGAGCTATGAGCGCGCGATGCACATCATAACAAAAAAAATCATAAGGTAAAGCAACTATCTATAACTTCGTCATTTTATGCTTAGACTTTATACAATGTTCCAAAACAGCAACACAGAATTCCATGTGAATCACTTGGCTTATTTTCCAAGATCACTCACAATATCTCAACTTTTCACCATTTGAGATATTCATGACTGATGCACTGATCTTAAGAGATGTGTCAAAGACCTATCGCAATGGCTTTCAGGCATTAAAAGGAATCAACTTAAATGTACCAGAAGGTGAGTTTTATGCACTTCTGGGGCCAAATGGCGCCGGAAAATCCACCACCATCGGTATTATCAGTTCATTAACAAAAAAAACCGCCGGCATAGTCGAAATTTTCGGTCACAACCTGGATACCCACCCCTCCCAAGCCAAACAGTGTTTAGGTGTGGTTCCTCAGGAATTTAACTTCGCCCAGTTTGAAAAAACTTTCGACATTCTGGTGACGCAAGCCGGCTATTACGGTATTCCTAAAAAAATTGCACAGCAACGGGCTGAACTCTATCTGACCAAGCTGGGCCTATGGGAAAAACGTGCAACGCAGGCGCGTATGCTGTCGGGCGGTATGAAACGTCGCTTGATGATTGCACGTGCCATGATGCATGAACCGAAACTTTTGATTCTGGATGAGCCAACTGCGGGTGTCGACATCGAATTACGTCGTTCAATGTGGGAGTTTTTGAACGAGATGAATGAGCAAGGGACATCCATCATTCTCACCACCCACTATTTAGAAGAAGCCGAAATGCTGTGTCGCCGCATTGCGATTATCGATCGTGGTGTGATTAAAGAAGACACCAGCATGAAGAGCTTCCTAAGTCAGCTGAATGAAGAATCCTTTATTTTTGATCTTGCAGCACCGATTGAACCTTTGCATCTGGAGATTATCGGGGTACGTTTTAATTTAATCGACCCGATGACCTTAGAAATTACCATGGACAAGGCACATAGCATGAATGATCTGTTCCAGCTATTGGAATCACAGAATATTCAGGTACGCAGTATGCGTAACAAATCCAATCGTCTGGAAGAGCTTTTTGTCAAAATGGTCGAAAAAAATCTGGATGGAGCTGCGCAATGAACATTAATCAACTCAGCGTAGCTTTATATACCATTGTATATAAAGAAGTCCGCCGTTTTATGCGGATCTGGCCGCAAACCTTGTTACCACCTGCCATCACCATGAGCTTGTATTTCGTGATTTTCGGCAATCTGATCGGTTCGCGGATTGGAGACATGGGCGGCTATAGCTATATGGAGTTCATTGTGCCCGGTCTGATCATGATGGCCGTGATTACCAACAGCTATGCCAACGTCTCTTCCAGTTTTTTCAGTTCAAAATTTCAAAAGAGTATTGAAGAGCTGGTCATGAGTCCGGTACCGATGCATGCCATTCTTTGGGGACATGTGCTGGGCGGTGTGATTCGTGGAGTACTGGTGGCGATTATTGTTAGTGCCGTGAGTTTGTTTTTTGCAGATCTATACATTACCAACTGGTTTGTGACGATTTATACCGTATTGATTACCTCCCTGCTGTTTTCTTTGGGTGGTTTTATCAATGCCGTCTATGCCAAATCTTTTGATGATATTTCGATTATCCCGACCTTTGTTTTAACGCCACTGACTTATTTAGGCGGTGTGTTTTATGCAATTTCTGCCTTAAGTCCATTCTGGCAAAATTTATCTTTGATCAACCCTGTGGTGTATATGGTCAATGCCTTCCGCTATGGCATTTTAGGACATAGCGATGTCAATGTAACTGTTTCACTTGCAGTGGTCACCTTATGTTGCGGCCTGCTCTATGCATTGGCCTATCATTTACTCTCCCGTGGTTCAGGAATGCGTGAATAATGAGTGTAGAACAATCTCTTCTTGGTAAAGACACCAATTACCCGACAGAATATCAGCCGGATGTTCTGTTTCCGATTTCGCGCGCACCTGCTCGTGAACAATACGCGCATGTCGACGCGATTCAGCAAGGCACCGACTGGTGGCATGTTTTTGAAATTTCCTGGTTAAATTCAGCCGGTGTGCCGCAAGTCGCAATTGGACGGATCAGCCTGCCTGCTTCTTCGCCGAATCTGATTGAATCCAAATCACTCAAGCTCTACTTTAATAGTTTGAATTTTGCCAAATTTGAATCTCAAGCTGACTTTATCACCACGGTGGAAAAAGATTTATCTGCTGCGGCTGGCGCAGAGATTACGTTAGATTTATTTCAGGTTGATGACTTGGAAGTTGCCAAACCTGAAGGCATCTGCATTGATGAACTAATTCCGGAACGTCTGGAAAATCATCCTGATGCGAGTCTTTTGGCTCTGGATGCGAACCATACCGAAGAAGTTGAAATCCAGCTGTATTCACATTTATTAAGAAGTAACTGCCCAGTCACTGGACAACCGGATTGGGGTACAGTATTTATACGCTATCAGGGCAAAAAACCTTGTTATAAGAGTATTTTGGCTTATATTATTTCTTATCGTCAGCATAACGGTTTTCACGAACAATGCGTGGAGCAGATGTTTGCCGATCTCTGGCAACAACTGAAACCGGAAAAGCTGATGGTCTACGCAACCTATACACGCCGCGGTGGATTGGATATCAACCCTTGCCGTGTATCGGATTTAACATGGATGCCTCGCCCTATTCGATTAGCGCGACAATAAAAACATTGAGGTTTAACAATGCCATTTTTTGGTTTTATTCCTTCTGCAGAGCTTTTAAATACAATTCAGACTGCACAACAAAATAAAAATTCAAATGAGCCGCTTTACCCACTTCGTGATAAAACCGCATTGATGATTAATGATGAAATTATTGATGCGATTCTCACGGAACTGGTGCGTCGTTTTCCTGCAAGTGATAAGCGCGATACTGCGGAAAAACTGGCGGGCTATATCAAGTCAACTGTGGCGGTATTGCTGAAACAGTTATTGAGCAAAGCGCCGAATGATGTGGTGAAGCAATCTATTGCTTTCTCTGAACGCAGTCTGTTTAAAGACCCTGAAGGACAGATCCGTATTGGTGAGTCGCTGGATGCCAATCTGGTGACCAATTTAAAACATCATTATGCGGAACTAAAAGCCGGTCAGAGTATCGACAAACAAACGTTTAGCAATCTATATAAGCAGTTTGGTGAAGCGACGGTACGTCACTTTATGGTCGATTTTAATAAGACCTTGGATCTTGGCATGATCAAACGCAAGGCAGCAGATATTGGTGCTTCTGCTGTGATTAAGGCCATCAATATGGCTGCAGATAAAATCATTCTCAATCTGAACAAGGATGAGCTTCGCGCCATGGCTGAATATCATGACACCTTGTTCTATACAGAATAGGTTTGCATAGAATCATCTAAGAGTGATTTTTTAAAATTAGCCTGACTTCGGTCAGGCTTTTTTATGTTCAATGAAATAGCTTGTTACAGATAAGCAGCTCCACAAGGCAAACTGACGTAAAAATAGCCAGTCTTTCACTATTTTTGTATATGCATCTAGGTCTCTTAATCATCCGAATGTTATCTTTAATCTGGTTTTTACAGCCTCATGATTGAAAAAATTTCTCAATCTTTTTCATGGCATGATTCAAATAACATTGCCCGCAACTTATCAAAAATTGGAAATCGTACCAAGATGTTGAAATCGAATTTTTATAAAAAATTTAAACAGCTTTCAATCGCATTGACCGCATTCGGTCTCAGCAGTTTCAGTCTGGCCAACGATTTCCAATCTTATCCCTCTTATGCCAGTTTTAAACAGACTGCCATGCAAAATTATGGGCTGAGTGCCCAGCAAGTCGATTCAGCCATGAACGGGGCGCGCAACCTGCCCAATATCATCAATATTATGAATCGTCCAGGTGAAAGCAAGCCTTGGTATTCTTATAAAACCAACTTTCTGGCTGAGTCGACCATTCAACGCGGTGTGCGCTTTAAACAGCAATATGCGGAAACGCTGAATCGCGCTGAACAGCAGTTTGGTGTACCACAGTCAATCATTCTCGGAATTTTAGGGGTAGAAACCGGCTTTGGAACCAATAAGGGTTCTTTTGTCACCCGTGATGCGCTGGCCACCTTAGGTTTTGGTTATGAGCGTCGTGCCCAGTATTTTCAAGATGAACTGGCGGCATTAATTGCCTGGTCTTATAAAGATGGCGTTTCAGCTTCTTCTATCGTCGGCTCTTATGCAGGTGCGGTCGGTTATCCACAATTCATGCCAAGTAATATTCCAAAATTCGGCGTGGACTACGATGGTAACGGACATATTGACCTGCGTAATTCAGCAGTAGATGCGATTGGCTCGATTGCCAACTATTTAGCCCAGCATGGCTGGCAGCGTAATCAACCGATTGCTTTTCCGGCCCGTTATAGTGGCTCGAACCCGGATGCGGTAATTGCCAAAGATCTGACTCAACCTAGCCCATATGGTGTGTTAAAAACACAAGGGATTAGCCCAATGAATCCTATTGTTCAAATTGACGATCTAGACTTGGTCAATGTAATTCAATTACAAGAAAATTATGGGCATATTTACTATATTACTTATCCAAATTTTCAAGTGATTACTACTTATAATCGCAGCCGAATGTATGCCACTGCATTGTGGTTATTAGGTACAGAAATTACCAGCCGTTAACATGAGAATTTAATACAAATTATTAAAGTCAACATTTTTATGAGTGATTATGAGCAAATATTGATCAATTTTAATATCATGTTACAATATTGATCATATTTTAATCACTCATTGTTTATTTTAAGTTCTTTTTTAAACTATTTTAATTAAACACTAGACAGGATATTGCAGGCATGAATATTATCCATTTCGTTAAATGTAGTTGCATAAGTTAAATATCAGGCGTGTTTACATGGTTTTTCAGTTACTTATGAACAAATCCATGCGATATGCTGTTAGGAGTTGATTCGATGCATTCTTCAATTTTGAAGTATTTTATGGCCATTGCCACGATAGTCACACTGACGCAATCGCAGGCAGATATGGTTCCGTCATCTTCGTTTAATCACGAAAATGACAATTCGCGCCTTGCAACGCGTGTATTAAATAAAGAAGCTCAAAGCTTCAATTCAAATTTCACCAATTTGAACAGCCTTTCAATCACTGAGCGTTCTGGCGATAAAGTTCGCCGTGAAACCATTGCAGCGAAAATTGAAATTCCTGCAGAAGAGCCTTCAGTGATTGAAAAACTGAATACCGTGGCTTCTAATACTGTACGCAAGTTCAGTCAGACAGGTACAGCCTCTTGGTATGGTCGCCAGTTCCACGGCCGTAAAACTGCAAGCGGTGAAACCTTTGACATGAATGCAATGACTGCTGCTCATCGTAGCCTACCATTGAACTGTTATATTCGTGTGACCAATAGAAATAATGGTAAAAGCGTAGTGGTTAAAGTCAATGACCGCGGCCCATTCCATGGTAACCGTGTCGTCGATTTATCTTATGGCGCAGCGAAGAAACTCGGCATTACCAATGCCGGTGTTGGCAATGTCAGTATTGAGCGTGTCGCTGGTCCAAATTCTTAAGATTTAGCTTGCAATACATTTAACCAAAAGCCACAGTAATGTGGCTTTTTTATTAACTTCAAGTTATAGAAAAATGACAATCAATCTATAGTTCCTCTTATCTCCAGCTACCTGTCCATTACAGCTTGAATGTTGCAAATTCGCCAAATAAAATTCACGTTTTGGCACGATTAACTTTTGACCAAACCTAGATTCTGCTTTATATTTTCAGGCAAGCACAACGTATTCATGGAATGGAGCGAATAATGAAAACAATATCTGAATGGCTGGATGAATATAGTGACAGTCATCAAAACAAAACCAATAAGCTGATTCACTGGGTCTGCGTACCGACTATCTATTTTTCGATTATTGGCATTATTGCGCACTTTAGTGCTTTACTGACCGCCCTTCTGCTGGCTCTGGCTTTTATTTTCTATGCCCGACTAGATATTGTTTTGGCAGTTGCAATGGCTGCTTTAACATTGATCATGGCCTGGCTAATCTGGATTCTGCCAGTCGGTGCCGGTTTTTATATTGGCCTATTTGTTTTTGCCTGGATTGGTCAGTTTTATGGCCACAAAGTGGAAGGCAAAAAGCCATCTTTCTTTAAAGACCTTCAATTCCTTCTTATTGGCCCGATTTGGTGCATGGATGCTTATTTAGCTAAAGTAGCACCTTCCTGGAAAAGTCGCCAGATACGAGACATGAAGAGCATTTAGCAGCATTCTTCATTTTTTCTAATGAGAAGAACCTTCTTGATAGGTTCTTCCTTGATGTTTTAACCGGCCATACACATGTTTTCGGGCACAATCATGATGCATCCAGTGCGCCACATCCCCCTTCTCGCTATTTATATTCACTATAAAATTCGACAATATCATCTTTTTGAATCGAACCAATGCCGGGTGCGGAATCGATATTATATGTCACCAATACAATTTGATCATTCAAGCATGAACTCTTAATAGCGTGATCCTTTATGATCATCACCTAACGTTGCAATCATTGTTCGATAAGATCGAACCCCAATAGCACCCTGATGATGTTGAAAAGCAGTCTAAATTTTATTGAGATCATCTTGAGACATAGCTTCAAAATGAGTGTCGGTGTGGCGACTTGGCTGACTTTGTGTTAAGGAGCTCCACTCAAACTGGTTTTGCTAGGTATCAACACAGATATACAGCAATCAATAAGCAATCATCACCCCAATACCCATGTCGGTTTTATATGCGCTATTAATGATTTTCAATTCTTTAAATTTCGTTGATTTTATCACGCGTACTTTCTAAGCAAACTCGCATTTTCCAAGAAAAACTACCGCTTTCGACTTATTGTATTTTTATGCAGATATAAAAAAAGCCCCACAAAGTGGAGCTTCTTTATAATTCGTTACCGAATTATTGAGCAGCAGCCTGAGCAGCAGCAACTTCTTCTGCGAAACTCATTTCAGCTTTCTTCTCGATACCTTCACCAACTTCGAAACGAACGAATTCAGCTACAGTAGTACCTGTTGCTTTAAGAACGTCAGCAACTTTCTTGTCGTTGTCGATTACGTACATTTGACGCTCAAGAACAACTTCGTTCAAGTATTTCTCAACAGAACCCACAACCATCTTCTCAACGATGTTTGCTGGCTTGCCAGATTCAAGTGCTTTCGCTTCAGCAATTTCTTTCTCTTTCGCGATAAGCTCAGCAGAAACGCCTTCAGCATTTACAGCGACTGGGTTGAACGCAGCAACGTGCATTGCCAAGCCTTTACCAGTTGCTTCATCACCAGTATAAGAAACAACAACACCGATACGAAGACCGTGTTTGTAAACTGCAAGGTTAGCACCTTCAACAATTTTCGCACGACGTACTTGGATGTTTTCACCGATTTTTTGAACAAGAGCGATACGCGCTTCTTCTACAGTTGCACCATCTTCTAGTTTCAATTCAGCGATTTGAGCAGGATCAGTTACGTTTGCAGCAAGTGCAGCAGCCGCAACTTTCGCAGAGAAACCAGCAAAGTTTTCATCTTTTGCAACGAAGTCAGTCTGGCAGTTTACTTCTAAAAGAAGTGCTTTGTTGCCTTCTTGAGCAATCGTGATCGCGCCATCAGCAGCGATGTTACCCGCTTTTTTAGCAGCTTTCGCTTGACCAGATTTACGTAGGTTATCGATCGCTAATTCAACGTCGCCGCCCGCCTCTGTCAAAGCTTTTTTACATTCCATCATTGCAAGACCAGTACGATCGCGCAATTCTTTAACCATGCTTGCTGTAACTGCAGTCATGTTTATCTCCTAAATTCGGTAGAAAATGAATTCTTTTTAGAACAGAAACGGCCCAGAGGAGTTCTCATGGGCCGCCTGCATACATAACGCTTACTTTGCCACCATCACATGTCGCAAAAATGACAAGCTTGCGTCAAACGCATTAAGCCTCAGAAGCTGGAGCTTCTTCTGCTTTAGCTTGTGCATTCGCTTGTGATTGAGCATATTCTTTACCAGCAAGAATCGCATCAGCCATAGCAGAAGCATACAGTGTTACTGCACGGATCGCATCATCGTTACCCGGAATAACGTAATCTACGTTGTCTGGGTTAGAGTTTGTATCAACGATACCGATTACAGGAATACCAAGGTTCTTTGCTTCTTTGATTGCAATTGCTTCGTGATCAACGTCGATTACGAATAATGCGTCAGGTAAACCACCCATGTTTTTCACGCCGCCAAGACCGCGTTCAAGTTTTTCCATCTCACGAGTACGTTCTAAAGCTTCACGTTTAGTTAGCTTAAGGAAAGTACCGTCTTGAGATTGAGTTTGAAGGTCTTTTAGACGGTTGATAGATTGGCGAAGTGTTTTCCAGTTCGTCAACATACCACCTAACCAGCGGTGATCAACATATGGTTGACCAGCACGTTGCGCTTGTTCACGGATGATTGCAGAAGCTGCGCGCTTAGTACCAACAAACAAAACTTTGTTCTTTTTGCTCGCCAAGTTGTTAGCAAAGTTCAAAGCATCATTTAACGCAGGAACAGTGTGCTCAAGGTTGATGATGTGAATTTTGTTACGCGCACCAAAGATGTAATCGCGCATTTTTGGGTTCCAAAAACGTGTTTGGTGACCAAAGTGTGCGCCTGCTTGTAGAAGGTCGCGCATGCCTACGTTGTAATCTGCCATTTTCTTTACCTTAAAGTTTGGGTTAGGCCTCCATATACCCGCATTCTCCACCCAAGGGATTGCTGTCATTTTATCAGTGGTTGCGACAGAGGACATTTTTTAGCGATACAAGGCATGAATAGTGAGATTTAACATTCTAAATAAACTATTCATAACGCAGTAGCGTCAAAAAACGTCCCTGTCCCTAAGGGTTGTAGCTAAAATCCCCTCATACTTCGTTATGAAACTCGATAAGGGAATACCATTACCATCGTTTCATGCCTCGCATGACGAAATTTTAGCTGACAACGCAACTCACATATAAAGTGACAACAATCCCTAGAAGCACCCAGAGTAATGTGTCGATATATGTGCGGATTTTTTGTCCCATCGCACAAAGCCCGTGAAATTTATTCACGAAAAAGCATTTGATAAAATGGGCGGCTATTTATACCATAGTCACACACAAATTTCCAAAAGTTTTTAGAGATCATGAACAACACTTACCAAGCGCCACGTCGACTTATCAAAACCCCTGACGAAATTGAAAAAATGCGTGTGGCAGGGCGACTGGCGGCAGAAGTATTGGATATGATCAAACCGCATATTGTTCCAGGTGTTACTACGCTAGAACTTGATACGATTTGTCATGACTATATTGTTAACCAACAACAAGCCATTCCAGCCTGCTTAGGTTATGGTGCAGCACCAGGTCGGCCTGCTTTCCAGCATGTGATTTGCACTTCTGTGAATCATGTGGTGTGTCACGGCATTCCATCGGATAGCAAAAAATTGAAAAAAGGTGACATTCTGAATATCGATGTCACTGTGATTAAAGATGGCTATCATGGCGATACCAACATGATGTACATCGTCGGTGGTGAAACGTCTATTCTTGCTAACCGTCTATGTAAAGTAGCGCAAGAAGCCATGTACCGGGGTATTGAAACTGTAAAACCAGGGTCAACCATTGGTGATATTGGCCACGTGATTCAAAAATATGTCGAATCTGAACGTTTTGGTGTGGTACGTGAATATTGTGGTCATGGAATTGGCACGACTTTCCATGACGAACCGCAAGTATTGCATTACGGCCAGCCAGATACCGGGATGATTTTAGAAGAAGGCATGACTTTTACCATTGAGCCTATGGTGAATGGTGGCGACTGGAAAACCAAATTACTGGGTGATAAATGGACGGTGGTCACCAAAGACCATTCATTGTCAGCACAGTATGAACATACCCTGCTCGTCACTAAAACAGGGGTTGAAATCTTAACCGCGCGTCCGGATGAAGATCTGTCACGCTTTAATAAATAAGTACCAAGACAACACCACAAAATGGTCACTATAAAGTGGCCATTTTTAGTTTATATTGACTGGCTTATGGAGGTTTACTGGATAACTCAAGCCTTTTAACTGTTGTCCCTTGGCATCGGAGTTCAAGATAAAGCTCTGCAAGTACACCATTTTTTCCTCAAAGTTTTCCAAATTCTTTTGCCCCATGCCTCGCATTTTAAGCTAAGATAATGTGCTTTTTATTTTTTAATCCCTATAAGAAGGAATACTGCCGTGGACGTACGTCTCTCTGATCGTGTAAATGCCATCAAACCGTCCCCAACGCTTGCTGTGACCAACAAAGCTGCTGAATTAAAAGCTGCAGGTCATAATGTTATTGGTTTGGGCGCAGGTGAGCCAGATTTTGATACACCGCAACACATCAAAGATGCAGCAATTGCAGCGATTAACAACGGTTTCACCAAATACACCGCTGTTGACGGTACGCCAGGTCTTAAAAAAGCCATTATTGCTAAATTGAAACGTGACAATCACCTAGACTACGCAGCAAACCAGATTCTGGTTTCTTGTGGTGGTAAACAATCATTCTTTAACCTGTCTTTGGCTTTGTTGAACAAAGGTGATGAAGTCATCATTCCTGCACCTTTCTGGGTTAGCTACCCGGATATGGTGATCATCGCTGAAGGCGTACCTGTGATTGTGAAATGTGGTGAAGAACAGCGTTTCAAAATCACACCTGAACAACTAGAAGCTGCCATCACCGACAAAACGCGTTTAGTGGTATTGAACAGTCCATCTAACCCGACTGGCATGATCTACACCAAAGAAGAACTTCTTGCTTTGGCTGAGGTACTGCGTAAATACCCTGAAGTATTCATCGCGTCTGATGACATGTATGAACCGATTCGTTGGGAAGATGAGTTCTATAACATCGCCACTGTTGCACCAGACCTGTATGACCGCACGATCGTGTTAAACGGTGTATCTAAAGCCTATGCAATGACTGGCTGGCGTATTGGCTATGCAGCGGGCCCTGCCAAACTGATCGGTGCGATGAAAAAAATCCAGTCACAATCTACTTCTAACCCAACTTCTATTTCACAAGTTGCTGCCGAAGCTGCATTGAATGGTCCTCAAGATGTTCTTGAGCCAATGATTGAAGCATTCAAACGTCGTCATGACCTGGTTGTGAAAGGCTTGAATGACATCAATGGTATTTCTTGCTTACCTGCGGATGGTGCATTCTATGCATACGCAAACATCAAGCCGTTGATTCGTGCCAAAGGTTTGAAATCTTGCACAGAATTCTCTGCTTGGTTACTGGAAGAAACTGGCGTTGCCGTTGTTCCTGGCGATGCATTCGGTCTAGGCGGTTTCATGCGTATTTCTTATGCAACTGCGGATGAAGTGTTGGTTGATGCACTTGCGCGCATCAAGAAAGCTGCTGATTCAATCGAAGGCGTTGACGCCGCAATTGCTTCAATCGAAGCTGAAAAAGCTGCACAATAATCAATTCGCTTGATTTAAAAACCCGCGTTGATCGCGGGTTTTTTTATACCATTCCAAGATGCTTTTGATAACGTATTTTAAGCAGATCAAACAAATGATCGCAGCCAAATTCTTATCCTACATATCGTATTAAAAGTAATTATTTTAAACAAAATAACTTTTAACCCTCCAAGATAACAATTACCTTCGGCAACATCTCATTAAAAAATATGTCACTTGCTATTATTGATGTTTCACTTTTAAATAAAATCGAAACAGCTAAAGAATAATCACAGGAAAAGCAGAATGAATCCAAAAGAAATGAACGGTTTGGCCTTATTACAAGCGATGCGAGATGGGAAAATTCCCGCTCCAAGCATTAGCGAAACCATGTCGATGCAACCTGCCGTTATCCAAAGCGGATACGTAGAATTTAAAGTCAAAGCCGATCACCGGCATTTAAATCCGCTTGGTGGCGTGCATGGTGGTTTTGCAGCAACTGTTTTAGACACGGTGACAGGCTGTGCGATTCATACTTTACTCGAAGCAGAGGTCGGTTATGGCACGATTGATCTGAATGTTAAAATGTGCCGACCAATTCCTCGAGATCAGCAGCTTAAAGCGACCGGACAATCAATTAACCTCAGTAAAAATCTGGGTATTGCTGAAGGTCGGATTCTGGATGAAGAAGGCCGTTTATATGCCCATGCCACTGCGACCTGTATGATTATTCGCCCTGAATAACCAAGAGAACCTATGGCCAGCATTCAATCGATGACCTAAGCAATATTGCCCTTCGTCTGTCCGGCTTGAACACAGGCGATCTGTGGTCGGCTTAAGCCCTGAAACTCAAAATAATGCTTGGACACATTGGCCAGCTCTACATCTTGTATTTGCGCTGTCGATGCCTGCCAAGCTTTGGATTGATTGGTACCGGTCAAAAGATTACCTGAAATGGCATAGATATATAATTCTTTGCTTTGCTCTTTCAGATAATCGGCATTCAAAAACACTTCAAAGCTAAATTGACGTTCAGTTTCTACCAACCATTTTTCTGCAAACCACAATTGCAGCAAATCACCTAGATACAAGGATTTTTGCGCCAAGGGCCATAGCTTGATATGAGCATCTGTAACAGGAATATAATACTGTGCTGGATCTGCAATAATCTGCAGATAGTTTTCTTGATAATAAGTGAGTTGAGAGAAAATTTGAGGGATGCTGAGCGTATTCATTCGCTGTCTCCGGTTTAGCCATTTTTGTGCTGGCAAGTAGGTTTAAATCCACACTGTTTGACCATTTGGTCAAACGACTTTATGGTTTTAATCTAGCAAGTGAAATTTATTCTGACAAGTATTTTTCGTAAAATTTATGCAATTGTCTAAATTAAAAACAGACAGGCTGAATTTGTTATAAATATGACAGTTTTTGCTTGACCCCTGTCAAAATCCCTCTATAATCGCTTTCAGATTCTCCAATAGCTCAGTCGGTAGAGCGACGGACTGTTAATCCGCAGGTCCCTGGTTCGAGCCCAGGTTGGAGAGCCAAATACTAAAAAGCCCACTCATAACGAAGTGGGCTTTTTTTCGTTTAATATTTTATAAAACAAGCCTGAATGATTTCAGGCTCGTTTTGGCTTAATCCATTACATTAAAAGCCAAGGTATATTTATAACGCTTTAAATCATTCTTTTTTATTTCGAAAGGCTGCTGATAATCAATTTTCATTAAGTACAGGCCTTTTTCCTGCATATTAAAGTTGAGTAACCCTTGCGCATCTGTTGTGAGCGCTTTATAGATTTTTTTATCACGACTAAAATCTGTCGTTTGTGCCAAAATCTCAACGTTTAAATTCGCAACTCCTTTTTTATCATCCAGTACTTTTAATTGAATCGCTTGAGATTTTTTAAATGCATTTGGATGCGTGATAAATTGAACATCAAAGCCAGCATGGATATGCTGAATGACCTGATTCGACGTCACACGCCGTGAGACAAAGGTTTCAATAATATCGATAGTCTGCACAGTTTTCTGTGGCATGTTTTTCTTCAGCGCTTGCTGATAAATCACATTTTGATTGGCGGCTTGATTGGCTTTTGGAACAGCACTTAGAACCATTTTCCATTTTTGAGCAACCTGTGCATACTTTAGGCTATTCCCCTGTTTCTCGCCACGAATCCGATAGGTACCCTCTTGTTTATTTTCCAGACTATAACTACTTAGGGTTTGTGTTTTGGTCCATGCATCATCTGCAAGATAAATCTTTTGGCCTGTAGGCGTATGATAATGAAACTTAAAGTTTTTAATCGCCACTTCCGAGGCAAATGGATTGTCATAAAAGCCAGATACAATCGCAGTGTGATTGTTAAAAGTTTGATAACTTAGTGGGGCAACATAAGGATAGTGTGCAAAGGCTGTACTGCTGATCACTCCAAAGATCAAAAAAGGCATGACTTTTACCAGCTTATTCATTATTTCATCATCGTTATTAAGAAATCTGCTGTATTTTATGGATTAAGTCTGTAGATGTAAATAATTCTCATTTATATATTTGCTCTGGATATAAAAAATCCCCCATGAACGGAGGATTTTTAAATGTTCACTGCAATTAAGCCGCTTGAGCCGGAACACCGCTATGGAAACGGAAAGTGTCATCTGGTGTCAGAATCAGCTGCTTTTCAACGTTACGAATATGATCAATCCGGCTTTGAATATCCTCTTGCGGATTTTTCAATTTTGCCGTGGTCGCCACATCCATCGCCAAAGCCAGATAGTCCTCAAAGTGACGAGATTCAGACTTAAGCAAGTAACGGTAATAACGTGCCAACTCATCATCCACACGCGAAGCCAGCGCGTAGAAACGCTCACAAGAGCGTGCTTCCACAAAAGCACCAATCACCAAGACATCAATCAAGGCTTCAGGTTCAAAAGTCCGGATTTCTTTGCGCAAGCCACCGGCATAACGTCCCGCACTTAAGTTCTGCCAGGCCTGTCCACGTTTGTTCATCAGTTCAAGCACTTGTTCATAATGCAGCATTTCTTCACGCACTAACTGCGCAAGCTTCACCTGTAAATCAACAAAGTAACTATAGCGAAACATCAGATTCATGGCCGTGCTGGCTGCTTTTTTTTCACAGTTGGCATGATCTTGCATCAAGATTTCAAGATTTTCGACCGCCACATCCAGCCATGCCTTGGGCGTTTCACACCCCAAGAAAGCAATCACCGGCTGCATCAGTTCATCATAATTAATATTCGACATAACGATTCTGATCTTAACGTGCTGACTTAATCACAGCTTTCATTTGCTGAACGGCTTGTGCCAGACCTACAAATACAGCATCTGCAATTAATGAGTGACCAATATTAAGTTCATGAATTTGTGGAATCGCCGCAATTGGCGTTACATTATCCAGGTTCAAACCATGGCCTGCATTCACTACCAGACCTTTCGATGCGGCATATTCAGCGCCTTTAATAATGCGCTCAAGCTCAGCCTGCTGGGCTTCAGGCGTTTCTGCATCGGCATAAGCACCGGTATGAATCTCGATGGTCGGTGCACCACAAGCAACTGCTGCATCAATTTGGGCAAAATCAGCATCAATAAACAAAGACACATCACAACCAATCGCTGCCAGTTCTTGCGTAGCTGCTTTGACTGATTCGAAATGAGTCACCACATCCAGACCACCTTCAGTGGTGACTTCCTGACGTTTTTCAGGGACAAAACAGACATGATGCGGTTTAATTTCCTTGGCAAAAGCGACCATCTCATCTGTCACCGCCAGCTCGAGGTTCATACGGGTTTTCAGTGCAGGACGCATACGACGCACATCTTCATCCTGAATGTGACGACGGTCTTCACGCAAGTGCAAGGTAATGCCCTCTGCCCCGGCCTGCTCACAGATCAATGCAGCATTGACTGGGTCTGGGTACGTTGTACCACGTGCTTGTCTTAATGTTGCGACATGGTCAATATTGACACCAAGTAATGCAGCCATAATCTTTTCCTAACTACGTTTGAGATTGAGAGTTTTGAATCCAGAGTTGCCGACTTTTTAATGGTCGATCACCCAATAAGGCCGTGATCACCTGTCGATACAGTTTCGTCAACAATTGTAACTGTTCCGGATTAAAATCCCCACCATTTTCATGATCTAGCATACTTAAAATCTGCTGACCTGACATGGTAGAGCGTAATGCTTTGGCCGATGGCATAAAACCGGCATTGAGCTGAAAATAATAGTGTTGTAACGGATCAATCTGCGCCTGATTGGCATCTAGGGAAAAATCCAGACCATAACCGAGTTCTTCCAGCAAGATATGTTCAAATTGCCGCAAAATCTGTTTTAAGTATAAATTAGGATTAGATTGTTCTGATAATTGCTGCAATGCAGTTAATGTCTCTGCATATTTGGCAAAGGTTTGCGGCATTTCCACTTCTAGAGGGCACAAACGTAACAGAACTTCATTCAGGTAAAAGCCTGAAAAAAAGGCATCGCCAAAAAAGAAAATCGGCTGATTGACAATTTCCAGCTTGGTAAAGTTTTTGAGTTCTGATTTTCCGGTGGCTTGCAAACTGATGGGCTGATATTGCGGCGGCGGTGTTTGCCGGAGAATGCCATCCATACGACCGTATTCCTGAGTAAATAAATGCACAATATGGCTGCGCTCACGGTACTTACGATGATGAATCAAATAACCATGCAGTACTTCGTTACGCATAAGCGGACACTTTAATCCTTATCTTTTTTTGATTTTTTATCATCGTCGTCATCTCCATCCGGGATGACTGCGCCCACAACAGCCGCAGTGCCTTTGACTGCGACTTTTGTGGTTTTATAAGCCACCTTGACAGGAACCGTGACCACTTTATGGATACAGCCTTGCAAGAATAAAACACATGCAAGCACTGCCAACACTTTCATCATCACGAAATTCCTTAAAGGGGCTTATTAATTTTATAACTTAGATATCGCTATAACCTAAGCTTTTCAATGCACGTTCATCATCAGACCAGCCGCCTTTGACTTTCACCCAAAGGGTCAGCATGATTTTCTGTTCGAACATTTTTTCCATGTCGAGACGTGCATCCATACCGATTTTTTTCAGCTTAACGCCTTTCTCACCAATCACAATGGCTTTTTGGCTTGGACGATCGACAAAAATCGTAGCATCAATATAGGTACAGGCCGGCTTCATACGACCAGTCTTTTCATTCATCACTGGCTGTTCAGTTTTGAATGATTCAATCTGCACGGTTAAATCATATGGCAGTTCTTCACCCAGCTGACGCATAATCTTTTCACGAATAATTTCAGAAGCCAGGAAACGCTCTGAACGGTCAGTTAGTTGATCCAGGGAGTACAATGGCGGCTGGAACGGCAGATACTTGGCAATCGTGTCACGTAAATGCTCAAGATTGGCACCACGAAGTGCAGAAACAGGTACGATTTCCGCAAAGTTCATCAGCTTTTCGCGCTCACGAATCAGTGGTAAAGCTTCGTTCTTGTTCTCAAAAGTATCTAATTTGTTGATCACCAGAATCACCGGCATTTCAGCGTTTTTCAGCTTTTCCAGTACCAGATCATCATTCGGCGTCCACTTCTGTGCATCCACCACAAACAAAACCAGATTCACATCACGTAAAGCCGAATGGGCAGCACGGTTCATCATTTTATTGATGGCACGTACTTCCTTTTTATGCATCCCCGGCGTATCCACGAATACCGCCTGAGACTTTTCACGCGAATCAATCCCGACAATTTTATGCCGTGTAGTTTGCGGTTTACGTGAGGTAATTGAGAGTTTCTGACCCAAAATATGGTTCATTAAGGTAGATTTACCCACATTCGGGCGACCTACAATAGCGACAAAACCACTGCGATAATCCGACGGAATTTCGGTGCCTTGTGCGCTAAAAAATTGATTTACCAGGTCGTGACTGTCGCTTTGCGACTCGTGATCAGCATCAATGTGATCGGAATGAGTAGTCATTAAGACTTATGCTCCAAAAGTTTTAAAATATCTGCCGCAACGGCTTGTTCAGCAAAACGTCGGCTGGCGCCTTCACCTTGCATGGTCGGTAATCCCTCAATCTCACATTCCACTTTAAAATGCTGATTAGGGGCATCACCTTGAATATCTACAACCTCGTAAACTGGGAGAGGTTTCTTACGTGCTTGTAGATACTCTTGTAAACGTGATTTAGGGTCTTTAAGCTGATCGGTCGGCTCAATATGATCCAAATACGGTTCATACCATTTTAACACAATCGGTTCTAACACAGTGAGATCAGCGCAATCCACATAGATTGCGCCAATAATGGCTTCTACAGTATCTGCCAGTATAGACTCGCGATGATGACCGCCAGATTTCAATTCACCGGTACTGAGAATTAAATTCTGACTGAGTTTTAAATCATTGGCGATTTTCCCCAATGCTTCCTGTCGAACCAAGGTGGCACGCATACGCGTCAGCCGGCCTTCGTTTTCGCTTGGGTAGGCAGTGAAGAGATAATTCGCAATGATCATCCCTAAAAGAGAATCGCCTAGAAATTCTAGGCGTTCATAGTTTTGTTTATGACTGACTGAACGATGGGTCAGTGCCAGCTTGAGCAGTTCAGCTTGTTTAAACTGATAACCGATCCGTCTGGCAAGACGTTCATCATTGAGTTTTGACTGCGCTTTGATCAAAATTTTTCTCAAACTTCATCACTAAATCGATATTCATTATGAAATTTTTACGAATTTCATAATTCTTGTGTACCTGCAAACCATCGGTATGGGTAACTTTGGCAATTTCATCAAACTTCAGATCGCGAATATTATTCATTGATAAACGCTGATTCATCTGCTGACGGAATTTTTCTGGTGTTATATTGGCTGGCGCACTTTTTAACAGCGCCTCAATCTCACCATCGACCATACGATCATCAAAGTAGGGTCCCCACACTGCAATCGCTACTTTGGCTAGAAATGCAAACCCCACGATTGCAAATAAAATCCCAATATACGAAGCACCTTGTTGATGTCTCATTTTTTATTTTCCTGATTGAAACAATTAATCGATTGTCCCGTTGCGACCAAACGATGGCAATTTAAAGCCAGGTTCTTTATGCATCCAGATATAGAATGCACGACCTGTTAAGTTTTCTTCCGGAACAAGCCCCCAGAAACGGCTGTCAGCACTCTGATCGCGATTATCCCCCATCGCAAAGTAATGACCTTCTGGCACCTTTACTTCCCAATATAAACCATTTTCACTTGAATATTTACCATTTTCCACAAAGTTAATATAAGGCGCCTGACGTGCGACATTAACCCCTTCCAGCTCACGCATGGTAAAGCTATGCTGACCTAAAGTTTCTTTATGATAAATGGCATTGGGTGTATCCAGACGATCTTTTTCACGGCTAAATTCCACTGGAACTTTCGCTACTTGTTCACCATTGATGCTCAACTGACCATGATCATAGACAATATGATCACCGGGTAAACCAATAATACGCTTGATATAACTAATGGTCGGTTGTGGTGGATAACGGAATACTGCCACATCGCCACGCTCTGGACTGCCAGTATCAATAATTTTAGTGTTGACCATAGGCAGTTTCACGCCATAGTCAAATTTATTCACCAGAATAAAATCCCCAGTTTCCAGGGTTGGCACCATTGAATCCGATGGAATATTAAACGGTTCAAACAAGAACGAACGCAGCACCAGTACAATCGTCAGTACTGGCCAAAAGTCATAAGCCCAGGTAATGATAAAATTTTCATTGCCCTTGCCGCGAGTTTGTCTTTGTTTCAGGACAAACTTGTCAAGCAACCACAGTGCGACAAAAAACAGCGTCGCAGGAACAAGAATCAAATTAAAATCAAAATCCATGGGCTTATATCCTTATTCTTCTAGCGTTCGACTTTTAACACAGCGAGGAACGCTTCTTGCGGGATTTCGACACTACCCACCTGCTTCATGCGTTTCTTACCTTCTTTCTGTTTAGACAGAAGTTTTTTCTTACGTGACACGTCACCACCATAACATTTAGCCAATACGTTTTTACGCATGGCTTTTACAGTGGAACGTGCAATGATTTGCGCACCAATTGCCGCCTGAATTGCCACATCAAACATTTGACGCGGAATCAGGTCTTTCATTTTTTCCACCAGCGCAATACCACGATGACGCGCGTCATTACGGTGACAGATCATTGCCAGAGCATCGACTTTTTCCCCATTGATCAGCACATCCACTTTTACCAATGAAGAGCTTTCGAAACGGACAAAGTTATAGTCGAGGGATGCAAAACCACGTGAACAAGACTTCAATTTATCGAAGAAATCCATGACCACTTCTGCCATTGGAATTTCAAAAGTAATCGACACCTGATTGCCGAGGAATTTCATGTCTTTTTGTATGCCACGGCGCTCGATACACAAGGTCATGACATTACCCAGATATTCTTGCGGTACTAAAATATGACATTCGGCAATCGGTTCACGTAAATCTTCTACGGTTGAACCATCCGGCATTTTAGACGGGCTGTCGATATAAATCGTCTGGCCATTTTTCATCACCGCTTCATAAATTACGGTGGGCGCAGAAGAAATCAGATCAAGATCATACTCGCGCTCTAAACGCTCTTGTACAATCTCCATGTGTAGCATGCCCAAGAAGCCACAGCGGAAACCAAAACCGAGTGCATCCGAACTTTCCGGTTCAAAGAACAAGGCCGAGTCATTAATTTGCAGTTTATGTAAAGCTTCACGAAACGGTTCAAAGTCACTGGCATCAATCGGGAATAAACCGGCATAAACCTGCGGTTTTACTTTTTTAAAGCCCGGTAGGGTTGCAACTTCAGGTGTGGTTGCCAAGGTAATGGTATCACCCACCGGCGCACCGAAAATATCTTTAATACCGGCAATCACAAAGCCGACTTCGCCTGCTTCCAACATACCTGTTTCAGTATGTTTCGGGTTAAAGATCCCCACAGAAGTAATGATGTGCGTTTGACCTGTTGATTTCATCAACATCTTGTCGCCTTTACGCACACGACCCTGCTTTACACGTACCAGAGAAACTACCCCAAGGTAGTTGTCAAACCATGAATCTACAATCAGGGCTTGCAACGGCGCTTCGCGATCACCGACCGGTGCCGGAATCACATTCACCAGGGTTTCTAAAACATTTTCAATGCCCAGACCGGTTTTGGCTGAACATGTCGGTGCTTCTGTCGCTTCAATGCCGATAATTTCTTCAATCTCGTGAATCACACGCTCAGGTTCAGCTTGCGGCAAATCGATCTTGTTCAGTACGGGCAGTACTTCCAGACCTTGCTCAATCGCGGTATAGCAGTTGGCGACAGACTGTGCTTCCACACCTTGCGCCGCATCAACGACTAATAAAGCACCTTCACAGGCTGCGAGCGAGCGCGACACTTCATACGAGAAGTCAACGTGTCCCGGCGTATCAATAAAGTTCAGCTGATAAACTTCACCATTTGGATGGGTATAGTTTAGCGTCACCGAAGTGGCTTTAATGGTAATCCCACGTTCGCGCTCAAGCTCCATAGAATCGAGGACTTGAGCCTGCATTTCACGATCTTGCAAACCGCCACAGGTCTGAATAAAGCGATCTGCGAGGGTCGATTTACCGTGGTCAATATGCGCAATAATCGAGAAGTTACGAATGTTTTTAATATCAACAGATTTTTTAGCTTGCGCCATGGGTTACCTTGAGAAAAAACGCGCTATGTAATTTAAAAATATTACATAACAAAAGCCGAATAGAAATTGCGAAGGATTATAGCAGAATGGTGATCTAGAAAAAGAATTATATTTTTAGCTTTGTCCACTCTGCCAAAATACCTGTCCAGCGATCTCAAGCTCAATCACTGCAATGAAAATTTGAAAATCACACCATGTTTTTGCTAAACCTGATTGAAATATCTAACTCTGTGCCAAAGAAGTGAGCGCTTATTGATCTAGATACACTATTGAAAAATCATAAGGATTGATCTGATCAGAAAGAGGTTGATAGGCTTGGGTAAAGGTAGGCGACATGCGTTTAGGACGCCCAGTGGCCATTTCAATACAGGCCCACTGCGTACTACCTGTAAATAACAGGTTTTGATCCTGTGGTCGATAAAATGCATATTGGCGAAATGAATACAGTGCATTGATATCGTTCAACCAGGTTCGCAAAATAATTTCATCGCCCTCGAAAGCAGCCTTACGATATTGCACCTGATGCTCAACTGCCACCATGGCATGTTTCAGTTCCACATATTCCTTTAACCCCAATCCCAATTTTTCAATATGGGCTGTGGCGACCTCCTGCATCCACTGTACATAGACCACATTATTGACATGGCCCAAGCCATCGATATGTTCAGCTTGCACCTTTAACGCAAGATCAAAAATAGCTGTCACTTTTCTCTTATCCTTTCCATTATTTTCAACTGAATAGAGTCTACTGAATTTATAGGCTGGGTAAATTGCAAATAATAAAAAACCGCCCATCAAAAGCGGTTTTTTATATTTAAAAATCTGAATAGAATTAGATACGCATTCCGACAATCGCACGCTGCCCTTGGCGCATGAGCGTAACGCGTGCCACATTGCCCTTCTTCAACTCAGAAACTTCTTGTACAAATTGCTCTGCGTTCAATACTGCCTTGTTATTAATATGCGTCACCACATCGTTTGGCATGATACGCGCCTGTGCGGCAATGCCACCTGAACGAACATCCTGAATCATGACCCCGCCTTTGATCTCCAGTCGATCCTTTTCTAGCGAACTTAAATCACGAATAGCCACACCAATTACAGGTCCTTTGCTCGGCTGCGCCTGTGCTCCGGTTTTTGCAGGGGTATCATCCGGTGCGGTACTTAAGGTTGCTGAAATATTACGGCGCTTATCATCACGTAAAACCTCCAGCTGTACCTGTTGCTGAGGTGCAGTACGGTTGAGATAGTTTAATAATTCACTGGTGCGTGAAATCGCAGTGCCGTTATATTTTAAAATCACGTCACTGACACGTAGACCGGCACGTGCGGCGGGTGAATTTGGTGCAACCTGAGTAATTAAGGAGCCTTCAGGCTTAGAAAGGTTGTAAGACTCTGCCAGATTACGGTCGATATCCTGCAAGCTGACCCCCAGATAGGAACGGGTCACTTTACCATTCTTTTTCAGCTGCTCTGCCACTTCCATGGCCACATCAATCGGAATCGAGAAGGAGAGCCCCATATAACCGCCGGTTCCACTGAAGATCCGCGAGTTCACCCCGACTACTTCACCATGCTGGTTAAATAAAGGCCCACCAGAGTTACCCGGGTTGAGGGCCACGTCTGTCTGGATAAAAGGCACTGCTGTTTCACCCATCATGTTGCGCATTTTGGCACTGACGATTCCGGCAGAGGCCGAATAATCAAAACCAAATGGCGAACCAATCGCGAGCACAGGCTCACCGACACGTAAGCGGCCTACATCCCCGGTACGCAATTCTGGAAAATTCGAACCTGTGACCTTAAGTAAAGCTACGTCGGTACGTGCATCACTTCCCACCACAGTGGCATCAATTTCACGGCGATCATTCAGGGTAATGGTGACTTTAGATGCATCCTCAACCACATGATGGTTGGTCAGCAGATAGCCATCTTTACTGATAAAAAATGCACTGCCATAGCCGGTTTTTTCCTGTGGCATGCGCTGCTGCGGGATAATCACCTGATTGCCAAAGAAGCGACGCAGAATTTCCGGAACTTGTTGTTGTAAGAGTTCTTCTTCGCTCATTTTTTTAACGACATTGACACTGACCACGGCAGGACTGACCTGCTCGACCAGATTTGAAAAATCAACCGGTGTGACAGCCTGCAACTGTGCAGCACTCATGGTCAGGGTCGCTGCAAATAATCCTTTTTTTAAGTCTAGAATTTTCATATAAATTATTCACTCAAATTGTTGATAAATTTATGTAAATAGGTTTTATCACAAACATTGTAAAGTTTAAGTAACAATATGTTTCAATGCTTCACGCTGGACAATATCTCATCATTAAAACACTAAGTTAAGGCTTTGATTAATTTTTTTCATTAATAAATGAGCGTTTCAACGCTTGCCTTTTGCACAAAAAAGCGCTGTTATTACCAAACTTTTTTTTAAATTAGCTGATGGACATGTCTAATTCATCCCTTACCCATCAATTTGACGTCATTATTGTGGGCAGTGGCGGTGCCGGTTTAAGTTTAGCCTTATCGCTCCCGGACCATTTTAATATTGCAGTTTTAGCGAAATCCACCCTGACAGATGCCAGCACCTTTTATGCGCAAGGCGGTGTTGCTGCAGTACTCGATGAAATGGATTCGATTGAACAGCATATTGATGACACCATGATTGCAGGTGCACAGCTATGTGAAATGGACGCAGTCAAACAGACGGTAGAAGGGGGCAAACCATCAGTTGATTTTCTGCTAAAACACGGTGTGCAATTTACCCTGGATGAACAGGAACAGTTGCATCTCACCCGTGAAGGCGGCCATTCACAGCGCCGGATTATTCATGCCGCAGATGCCACAGGTCGTGCAATTTCGACTACTTTGGTACAACGCGCCCAAGAAAAATCAAATATCACTATTTTTGAAAATTATATTGCGATTGATCTGATCTGTTCACATAAACTTGGCCTAGACGGTGAAAACCGCGCGCTAGGTTTATATGTGCTGGATGAAAAAAATGAAAAAGTACATACTTTTTTAGCGCCCTTTACCGCCCTTGCCTGTGGCGGTGCCATGAAAGCCTATCTTTATACATCAAATCCGGATATTGCCACAGGTGACGGCATTGCCATGGCCTATCGTGCCGGCTGCCGGGTGGCTAACATGGAATTTAACCAGTTCCATCCGACCTGTCTCTATCATCCACAAGCGCGCTCCTTCCTCATCACTGAAGCAATGCGCGGCGAAGGGGCTTATCTGCGTCTGCCCGATGGCGAACGCTTTATGCTGCGTTTTGACGAGCGCGCCGAACTTGCACCACGCGATATTGTCGCACGCGCAATCGACTATGAAATTAAGCGCTTGGGTATTCGGCATGTCTGGCTGGATATTACCCATAAGGATGAAAGCTTTGTTAGAGAACATTTTCCTACGCTTTATGCCCGCCTGCTGGAACTGGGTATTGATATCACCAAAGATATGATTCCAGTGGTACCTGCAGCCCATTACACCTGTGGTGGCGTTGTGGTCGATGAACATAGCCAGACTGATATCGCAGGTCTATATGCAATTGGGGAAACCTCTTATACTGGTCTGCACGGTGCTAACCGAATGGCCAGTAACTCACTTTTAGAATGCTTTGTGTATGGCATGAGTGCAGCCAAGCATATCGAATCTCATTTCAATGCTGACTATGCCTTTCCGCCCGTACCCATCTGGGATGACTCACAGGTAACCAATCCGGATGAAGATGTGGTGATTCTTCAAAACTGGGATGAGCTACGTCAGACCATGTGGAACTATGTCGGTATTGTGCGCAGCACCAAACGTCTGGAACGCGCCTTGCATCGTATTGAAATGCTGAAAAAAGAAATCACCGAGTATTACCAAGATTATCAGGTCAGCAAAAACCTGATCGAGCTTCGCAATCTGGTGCTGGTCTCAGAAATGATTGTGCGCTGTGCCATGCAGCGTAAAGAATCTCGTGGCCTGCATTTCACGCTGGACTATCCGGAATTATTGCCTGAATTACGCAAGACCATTCTAAATCCGGTGAATTTTGAAGTAGAAACACCCTTGGTCAATATTTAGATTATTGGGGAGATATGATTTTTAAATCATATCTCCCTGTCTTTTAGCGCTCACTTACTTAATTAAGCTTAGGCTATTTATATCACTGAACTTCTATTCTTCAGGTGTTTAGTGTTGAGGTGGAATGGCATAAGTCGCAGTAACATGCGCCACTGGCTCATCAAGGTCTACTGAATAAATCCAGACTTCCCCGACAATCAGAACTTTACCGACTTTAATAAGCTTGCACTCTCCTCGCAAATCCGTGCCACCTGAAGGTTTACGGAGAAAATTGATATTCAGATTGGTGGTGACAGCCAAACCCACCAGGCCAATTTCGCCCAGAATAGCGACATATAAGGCAAGATCGGCCAAGGTCATCATGGTTGGGCCAGAAACAGTACCACCCGGACGCAACTCTTGTGCGCTAACCTGATACAGCAAAGTTGCGCCGCGTGGAACAACGGCTTCGATCCTACATTTTTCTAGGCTTTGTGGAAATTCTTGTTGTAAAAATTGTTGGATTTCGGTTTTGGTCGTTTTCATCTTATTAAAAAAATCTTCTATATTGCCTTCAATATAGAAGATTTTTCACACATTCACCTAGTGAAAATTAAAATAAACAGGATTTCAATTTAAACCAGACTTCAAATAACTTAAAGCCTGCTCGAATACCTGCTCCGGTGTACGGGTTGCATCCAGACGTTTGATCCGTTCCGGATGACGCTGCCACAACGTTTCATAGCCGGCTCTTACTTTCTCAAAGAAAGTGACTTTCTCTTGTTCAAAGCGATCCAGTGCGCCACGCGCGCGTGCCCGGTTCATTCCCAGTTCAATCGGTGCTTCTAACCAGAAGGTGATGTCCGGCATACGTGCCACAAAGTGATCATTTAATAACTGCAGCTTTGTTTCACTGAGTCCACGACCTGCACATTGATAGGCAAAGCTGGCATCAGTAAAACGGTCACAGAGTACAATTTTTCCGGCTGCTAAGGCTGGCAGAATGACTTGTGCCAAATGCTGGGCACGCGCCGCATACATCAATAGTAATTCGGTATCATGCGCCATCGCTTCTTCATGATTCACAGCCAGAAGTAGTGCACGGATCTGCTCGGCCATCGGCGTACCACCCGGCTCGCGCGTAAGCATCACATCTTTGCCTTGGGCCATAAAATCGTCATAGATCGAACGAATGAGTGTGGTTTTACCTACACCTTCTGTGCCTTCAAAGCTAATAAACATACTCATTCCTTATTCTTCGAGCGTAAAATGGTCAGATACTCCTGCACTGCTTTATTGTGATCATTCAGATTGGTCGTAAACGTATGTCCGCCATTGCCCGTGGCGACAAAATAAAGGTTGTCAGAATTATCCGGATGCATGGCTGCTTCAATGGCTTTCTTACTTGGCAGTGCAATTGGCGTTGGCGGCAAACCAGACATGGTATAGGTGTTATACGGCGTCGGCGTACGTAAATCCTTGCGGGTAATATTGCCATTATAGGCATCGCCCATTCCATAAATCACGGTAGGATCGGTCTGTAAACGCATGCCAATTTTTAAACGGCGCACGAACACTCCAGAAACCTGTTCTAGCTCACTATCCACACTGGTTTCTTTTTCAATGATCGACGCCATGATCAGCGCTTCATATTTATTCTGATAGGGCAGATCAGTCACGCGTTTTTCCCAGGCCTGATCCAGTGCCTTCATCTGGCGCTGATACAGATTGGTTAAAATTTTACGGTCAGTTTCACCTTTAGCAAAGAAGTATGTATCCGGTGCAAACAGACCTTCAGGATGTGAAAATGGAATATTGAGCTCTTTAAGGAGTTGTGCCGTTGGCAAATGTGACACTTCTTTGGTCACCAGATCATCTTTCTTCAAAGCATCAATCAGCTGTTTGAATGTGGTTCCTTCAATCACCAAAATCCGGTTCATCTGGGCATTTTCAGCATTGGAGATCATATCCAGAACCTGACGAATACTCATGCCCTGGCGCACTTCATATACGCCAGCTTTCATGGTGTCATGAATCAGGATGCGCTGATAAAGCTTGAGAATAATCGGGAAACTGACCTGTTTTCCTTTGGCCAGACGGTCAATAAAACCAGAATAGGTTTCCCCTGACCCAATCGCCAGCAGCTGTTTTTGTCCGTCTACAGGATAGTCTTTCCACAAACTACTTTTTAAGACCAGTACCAAAATCAAGGCAAGTCCAATCAGGACGAAGGCAATTCCTTTGAAAAGTGACGAAAATTTGGCTGTATTGTTCTTTTTGGCTTTAGACTTGGAAGCTGACATATTAAGACATCTGATTTAATCGAAGACGGTTAAAAAGTTCAATACAAGCATCGCCATCCAGGGATCGCTGCTCAAATTGAGTGACAATTTTCATCGGGTTTAGCGCATTACAAAAAAACAGACTCTGAATATGGGCTATTTCCTCCATATCGATGTAACGTTGCTGACAGGCAATTCCCTGATCTTGCATCCGTTGTAGAATTTCTGCACGCATCACCCCAAAGACGCCATTATAACGAAGTTCCGGCGTAATCCATGTATTGTTTATACAAATGAAACAATTACTGCTCACCCCTTCGACAACCCCGCCCTGTACATCTGTCACCAGTGCCTCAGACCAACCGCGCTGATCCGCCTCCTGCTTGAGCAAAACCTGCTCCAGGCGATTCAAGGTTTTTAGTCCGACCAGACCCGGCATGGTCAATCCCAGTGCCTGCTGTAATACCCCACTTTGGATCTGTTCATACTTTAAATCATGTAGGGCTTGAGGATAATAAAATACCCACAGATCCGCCGGATGCTCTGGCAAACTATAGCCCCGCTCGCCGACTCCACGACTCAGCACGATCTTTAATGTTCCATTCAGCTGACTTTCTGATTCACGTAAAAGTTCCAAACTTTCTGCAATCAGAGCTAAATCAGCATGCAAACTTAATTTTTGATTACTGAGCTGCAAACGTGCCAGATGACGATCATATAATTCCACCCGGTCCTGTCGAATCCGGGCCGTGCTAAAACAGCCATCACCATAATGAAAGGCCCGATCGAGTACTTCTATCTCACTGACATGTTTCGCATTTTTCAAACAGAGCATATTTTATTGCCTCTCAAATCAACAATTGAGTACTGAGAGATAAGCTCCATCGATTTATCTCTTTTACTCACATCAAATGCATTTTTAATTATTTTTTATGCAAAATATCTCCAGCTATTCTTGCCTTATCCAACAAAAGCTAAAAAAATTGAGGCAAAAATGAATATTGGTAAATTAAAAATTGGGGTATTGGCTGCACTGGTTTCGGCCACTGCTTTCAGTGTGTCTGCAAAAGATTTCCTGAACGTGTCTTATGACCCAACCCGCGAATTATATGACAATTTTAATAAGGAATTCAGCGCATACTGGAAAAAAACCACGGGTCAGGACGTGAACTATAAACAGTCGCATGGCGGTTCAGGTAAACAGGCCCGTGCTGTGATTGATGGTCTGGATGCAGACGTCGTGACCCTCGCGCTAGCGGCCGACATTGATGAAATTGCAGCGAGAGGTCTGCTGCCTAAAGACTGGCAGAAACAATTCCCGCAAAACTCGACCCCCTATACCTCCACCATCGTCTTTCTGGTCAAAAAAGGCAATCCAAAAGGGATTAAAGATTGGGGCGATCTGGTGAAGCCTGGGGTAGAAATTATTACGCCAAACCCGAAAACTTCTGGCGGTGCACGCTGGAACTATCTGGCGGCATGGGCATGGGCCAAACATCAACCTGGTGGCAATGACAGCAAAGCACAAGATTTTGTGCGTCAAATTTATAAACAGACCAAAGTGCTGGACTCAGGCGCACGTGGAGCCACCACCACTTTTGCTGAGCGCGGGATCGGTGATGTATTACTGGCTTGGGAAAATGAAGCCCATCTCGCTACTCGTGAACAGCCGGGTAAATTTGAAATCATCACGCCAAGTCTGTCAATTTTGGCCGAGCCACCGGTGGCAATTGTAGAGAAAAACGCCAAGAAAGATGGCAATGAAAACCTGGCCAAAGCTTATTTGAATTATCTGTATTCTCCTGCGGGGCAAACTGTGGCTGCGAAGAATTTCTATCGTCCACGTAATAGCGAAGTATTAAAGAAATATAGCAGCGTATTTAAACCTTTAAAGTTAGTCACCATCGACAAAGAATTTGGTGGCTGGACCAAGGTACAAAAAGCACATTTCGATAATAGCGGGATCTTTGATCAAATTGTAAAGGCAAATCATACGAAATAATGAGGCAGTCCAGCAGAAACAATGGCCTTTATTGATAAGGCCATTCTCATTTCAATAACTTCAGCTCTGTCTTATCTTTTTTTTTCATATAAAATTCGTTTTTATTTATTTTTTACGCATAAAGAATAGGTTTATTCTGCAGCTATGTTACAAAACGTGTAAGAAATTGAGGTTTCTAATGAGTATTTCAAAAACAATAAAACTTGGGGTTCTGGCTGCTGTGATTTCGGCAACCTCATTGGGTGCTTCAGCACGTGATTTTTTGAATGTTTCCTACGATCCGACACGTGAATTGTATGAAGATGTCAACAAGAGTTTTGGCAAATATTGGGAAAGCCGTACGGGTCAAAAAATTAACTTCAAGCAATCCCATGGTGGTTCTGGTAAACAGGCCCGCTCTGTTATTGATGGCTTGAATGCAGATGTGGTGACTTTGGCCCTCGCAGCCGATATTTATGTGCTTGCAGAAAAAGCCAAATTACTGCCAGCAGACTGGCAAAAGAAACTGCCACAAAACTCGACACCGTATACCTCAACAATCGTATTTTTGGTGCGTAAAGGCAACCCCAAAGGGATTAAAGACTGGGGCGATCTGGTGAAACCGGGTGTCGGCATTATTACCCCGAATCCGAAAACATCAGGTGGCGCGCGCTGGAACTATCTGGCGGCATGGGCATGGGCCAAACATCAGGCCGGTGGCAATGACACGACTGCACAAGAATTTGTTCGCCAAATTTATAAAAACACCAAAGTCCTGGATTCAGGTGCGCGTGGTGCAACTACCACCTTTGCCGAGCGCGGGATCGGTGATGTCTTGCTGGCCTGGGAAAATGAAGCGTACTTAGCGATTCGTGAGCAACCAGGTAAGTTTGAAATTATCACGCCAAGTCTGTCTATTCTGGCTGAACCGCCAGTGGCGATTGTAGAAAAAAATGCAGCGAGAAAAGGCAATAAGCATCTGGCTCAAGGTTATTTAAACTTCCTGTACTC
Source organism: Acinetobacter sp. YH12208 (assembly GCF_013418055.1). Lineage (NCBI taxonomy): Bacteria > Pseudomonadati > Pseudomonadota > Gammaproteobacteria > Moraxellales > Moraxellaceae > Acinetobacter > Acinetobacter sp. YH12208. The sequence continues at coordinate 95,528 of NZ_VPCT01000003.1, read as the reverse complement.
ACCACTGGGGCAAGATCTGGCAGGCAAACATTATTATCGCCCACGCAGTGAAGTAGCTTTAAAGAAATATAATCATGTGTTCAAACCACTCAAACTGGTAACGATTGATCAGGAGTTTGGCGGCTGGGCAAAAGTGCAAAAAGCGCATTTTGAGAATGGCGGTATTTTCGACCAGATTGTGAAGGCAAACAGCGCGAAGTAATTCGCAGCTGATCTGACAGGAGCATCGACATGATACATACGCTTATTGTTCCAGGTGTAGGTGGTAGCGAATACAATCACTGGCAAACATGCTTACAACATCAGCTCAGTCGATGCTCTCGTGTGCAACAAAAAGATTGGAATCATCCCGTTTTGCAGGAATGGATCACTGAATTTGTCAAAGCCCTGCAAGATATTCAAGATGATGTACAGATTGTAGCGCACAGCTTTGGCTGTTTAACCTCGGTCGCAGCACTGGCACAACATCCAGAATTGACTGCTAAAGTTAAAAAGCTGATTCTGGTCGCGCCGGCCAATCCGGCACGTTTTGGGGAAAATGGTTTTGTTCGTAACAGCCAGACCGATTACAGCCATTATTTTCAGCAAGTGCAGATTCAGGTTCCGGCCACGTTATTAATCAGTGAAAATGATCCCTGGTTAAGCTATGCAGACGCCCAGTTTCTGGCCAAAGCCTGGAAACTCAAACCGATTAATCTCGGACAGGTGGGGCATGTCAATGTCGCTTCAGGATTTGGCCCTTTTCCTGAACTTGCCCAGTATTTGATTTCAGAAAAGACTATGCAACATATCAGCAATACTGATGACAGCAAGTATTATTTCAAATTTGCATTTTAGTCGTTGCAAATTATGCTTGTGTCCAATTTCTTTTTTTAATTTTCGCTGGTTAGTTTTAACCAGCTTTCTCTCTTTTGAGGAGTCATCATGTCGCAGCGATCCCGAGTGCTGCCAGGATTTGGTCTTTCTCTAGGCTTTACCCTAGCGTATTTATCATTAATCGTTTTAATCCCGCTGTCTGCTGTTTTTATTAAATCACTGGGCATTGGCTGGGAAGGCTTGTGGGAAATCCTGAGCTCTGAACGTATTCAAAAATCACTACAACTCAGTTTCAGTGCAGCCATTATTGCTGCGCTGGTGAATGTGGTGTTTGGCCTGTTATTGGCCTGGTGTCTGGTACGTTATAGCTTCCCGGGCAAACGTATTGTCGATGCCTTGGTCGATTTGCCTTTTGCCCTGCCAACAGCGGTGGCCGGTATTGCCTTGACCTCTTTATATGCGCCGACTGGCTGGATTGGTCAGTATCTTGAACCGATTGGTATTCAGGTTGCTTATACCCCGATTGGTATTACGCTGGCTCTAATCTTTATTGGCCTGCCTTTTGTGGTTCGTACCGTACAGCCGGTACTCAGTGATCTGGAAACCGAACTGGAAGAAGCTGCATCTGCACTCGGGGCAAATCGCTTGCAAATTGTGACCAAGGTCATTTTCCCGATTTTACTTCCTGCGCTTATCACTGGCTTTGCGTTAGCTTTCGCTCGCGGTGTTGGTGAATATGGTTCGGTGATCTTCATTGCCGGGAATCAGCCTTTTGAAACAGAAATTGCCCCACTGATGATTATTTCCCGTTTAGAAGAATATGATTATGCCGGTGCAACCACAATTGCGGTGGTGATGTTGCTGATTTCATTTGTCCTGCTGTTCCTGATTAACTTACTGCAAGCTTGGGCCAGCCGCCGTACCGGGAGAACTGCACGATGAGTTTGAATACCAACAGCAATGCACTGGCTGAAAAACTGCAATCCCGTGATGCAACCCGTGAGCCAACCTGGGTACGTTATACCCTGATCACTATTGCACTGATTTTTTTCTTGAGCTGCCTGATCCTGCCTTTGATTCTGGTTTTTGTGGAAGCCTTTAAACAGGGAATTGGTGTCTATACACAGGCATTGGTGCATCCGGATACTTTATCTGCGGTCAAACTTACACTTTTGACTGCTGCAATCGCCGTACCGCTGAACGTGGTATTTGGTGTAGCTGCAGCATGGTCAGTGGCGAAGTTTAACTTTCGGGGTAAATCCTTCCTGACCACCTTGATTGATATGCCATTTTCGGTCTCTCCCGTGATTGCCGGTTTAATGCTGGTACTGATTTTCGGTACGCAAGGCTGGATGGGGTCCTGGTTAATGGACAATGACATCAAGATCCTTTATGCAGTGCCTGCCATTGTCCTGGCGACCATCTTTATTACTGTACCCTTCGTGGCTCGTGAGTTAATTCCATTAATGGAAGCACAAGGCACGGAAGAAGAAGAAGCTGCGATTGTGCTCGGTGCATCTGGCTGGCAAACTTTCTGGAAAGTGACCCTGCCAAATATCAAATGGGGTCTGATTTACGGCGTGATTCTGTGTAATGCACGGGCCATGGGTGAGTTTGGTGCAGTATCGGTTGTATCCGGTCATATCCGCGGTGAAACCAATACTTTACCGCTACACGTCGAAATTCTTTATAACGAATATACCTTTAGTGCTGCGTTTGCCGTGTCTTCGCTTCTGGCTCTCCTCGCAATTGTCACCCTGATTTTAAAAACATGGGTGGAACTGCGCCAGGAAAAACAGGACAAACGTAATCAAGATTCTACAGTTTCTTAAGGAATGCCAACATGAGTATTCAAGTACAAAATATTGAAAAACACTTTGGTGCATTCCATGCACTTAAAAATATCTCGCTGGATTTTCCAGATGGTCAACTGGTGGCCCTGCTCGGCCCATCAGGTTGCGGCAAAACCACGCTGCTACGGATTATTGCAGGTCTAGAATCTGCAGATGGCGGTCAGGTCATTCTGGAAGGTCAGGATGCGACCAATGTTCATGTACGTGAACGTGAAGTCGGCTTCGTGTTTCAACATTATGCCCTGTTTCGTCATATGACGGTATTTGACAATATTGCTTTTGGTCTGCGTGTTCGCCCACGTAAAACCCGTCCATCTGAAGCGGAAATTAAAAAACGTGTTACGCGTTTACTTGATTTGGTTCAGCTGGGTTTTCTGGCTGACCGTTACCCTGCTCAGCTTTCAGGTGGCCAGCGTCAGCGTATTGCATTGGCACGTGCCTTAGCCGTTGAACCGCGTGTGCTGTTGCTAGATGAACCTTTCGGTGCACTGGATGCCAAAGTCCGTAAGGAATTACGTCGCTGGTTACGTACCTTGCATGATGAGTTGCACATCACCTCGATCTTTGTGACCCACGATCAGGAAGAAGCACTGGAAGTGGCCGATCAGATTGTGGTGATGAACAAAGGTAATGTCGAACAGATCGGTTCGCCACGTGAGGTCTATGAAACGCCGGCAACCCCATTTGTGTTTGATTTCTTGGGTCAAGCCAATCGTTTTGAAGGCCAGAACAACGGCGGCATTATTCAGCTCGGGCAAGATCGCATTCACTTTGATGGCGCAAAAAATGCTGCTCAAGGTGAAGTGATTTTATTCGCACGTCCTGATGAGCTGCGCATTCATGCACAGCCACAAGACAATGCCATTCAGGCCACCTTCATACGTGAATTATGGATTGCAGGTAAAGTCGTTGCAGAACTGAATGACCGTCAAGGTAACTTGATTGAAATCTTACTGACACCTGATGAAGCAAGAGCACACCAATTCCGCCCCAATCAAACCGTGTGGTTAAGTGCAGTGAACTTGCATTTATTTGAAAATCAGGTCGCTTAAGACCAAAAGATGGGGCTTCGAAATGCCCCATCCTCTTCTAGGGTAAAGAGAATTATGAATTTCCAACAATTAAGAATTATACGAGAAACGGTTAGACAGAACTTTAATTTAACTGAAGCCTCAGCTGCACTTTATACTTCGCAGTCTGGAGTAAGTAAACATATTAAAGATCTGGAAGATGAGCTTGGCGTACAGCTGTTTATCCGTAAGGGTAAGCGTCTACTGGGTTTAACCGAGCCGGGTCAGGCACTATTAGGAATTGTAGAACGCATGCTGGTCGATGCCGATAATATTAAGCGTCTGGCTGATGATTTTAATAAAGTTGATGAAGGTACCTTGACCATTGCCACCACGCATACCCAGGCGCGCTATGTGCTACCGCCGATTGTCAGCCAATTTAAAAAAGAATTTCCTAAAGTACATTTGATTCTGCAACAGGCCAGCCCGGTAGAAATCACGGAAATGCTGCTGCAAGGTCAAGCCGATATCGGTATTGCAACCGAAGCACTGACGACTGAAGACAATCTGGCCAGCGTACCTTATTATAACTGGCAACATAGTATTATTACGCCGCAAAATCATCCACTTGCAACTAAAGATCAGATCCGGATCGAAGATCTGGCCCATTACCCGATTATTACCTATCATGGTGGTTTTACCGGTCGCTCCAAGATTGATACCGCCTTTGAAGAAGCCGGCTTTGATGTCGATATCGTCATGTCCGCACTCGATGCCGATGTGATTAAAACCTATGTGGAAATGAATATGGGCGTCGGCATTGTCAACGATGTCGCTTATGACCCGGAGCGTGATTACCGTTTAAAGCAGATTAAAACGGATATTTTTGGCATGAATACCACCTGGATTGCGGTACGTAAAGGACATTTACTACGTGGTTATGGCTACGAGTTTATTTCCCTGTGCTCGCCGGATGCCGATATTAAAGCGCTTAAAAAAGTCGCCTATCCAGACGAATAAAAATATATAAGTTTTCAATCAAAGAGGCCAGCGAGCCTCTTTATTATTTTTAAGTGGATACTCTGTATAAATATCAAGCATAATCACATTAATAATAAATTGAATTATACCAATATGATCGACAGCAAATTTGCTCTTTTCTGTATGGGCTGCGCTTTTTCTGGGTCAGGTTATAGCGCTGCTTTTGAACAGTCCAATCAAAGTATTCAGTCTTTTTTTGAAAAAAATCATTATGCTGAAATTTCATTGGCTTGGGTTCGCCCTGATATTAGCGGTCAGGTACAGCATACCGAGCAGCTGCAACAACTGGGTATTACTGACTTTTCTACGGGCCAACTTGCCAGTACACAATTTATCTCTAATGTTGCCTTAAAATTACAGCTTCACCCTCAACTGTCATGGGGACTGATTTATGATCAGCCTTATCATGTAGATGTGGCTTATAGTTATAATCCTGTTTTTGCAGGTGAAGCGCTTTCTGTTGAAGCCGCGACTATCCAGTTTGATAGCCACAATCTCACATCATTAATCGGCTTCCAACCGGATAATCACTGGAATTTTTATACAGGGCTAAGTTATCAAAGTCTGGAAGGAAGCTTATATTTATCCGGGCAAACCTTTTATATATTTAATGGTTATCGGGCTACATTTGAGCAAGATCCCGCTTGGGGCTGGCTTGCAGGATTCAGTTATCAACTACCCGAATATTTTTTTAGAACTGCACTGACTTACCGTTCAGCCATTGCTCACCATCATAAAACTGCTGAATCGATTGTCGTAGGCACCAATCCCTCCCCCTATACCCAGATTCAAACCCCTCAATCCATCCATCTGGATTTTCAAACAGGATTGCCTTATCAAAATGCCTTTTATGGCACATTATGCTGGTTAAACTGGCAAAATTTTGTCATTCAGCCGCCTAAATTCAGTGTAGTGATTGACTATGCTGCCTTAGAATTCCCAGAATTAGAATCATTCAGGATGATTGATTATCGTGAGGATCAATGGTCTGCCAAAATCGGTCTGGCGCATCAATGGCCCTCCTTTGGCATAAATTCTATCGAACTCTTATGGGATTCCGGTACAGGAAATCCAGCTTCGACATTAAATCCGAGTGATGGATATTGGGGTATTGGACTAGGTCATCTTTACAAGATTCAAGATACTTGGGATATTGCCACAGGATTCTATTATTTAAAATTTCAAAAACCTGAGGTCTCAACATCTGAGTCACTTATGCCTCAGATTGCAGGCTTATCCGCTGTTTCTGATAATAGTGCCTGGATCATGGGCTTAAAACTGGGTTATCACTTTTAAATTGCTCAGTTCAAAGCATAAAAAAAACGAGCCGAAGCTCGTTTTTTATGCAGCTCAAGCTTAGAAGCGGAAGCTGACACCCAGTTTCGCTACTGGTAGCCATTCGTATTCATTGTCATTACGAATATTTTCTTCTTCACGTCCAACTTCGGTCACAAAATCTCTACCAGGAATTGTAGTTGTAGCGGATCCTGTTGGAGTTAAGTTAACTGTTGGGTTGCCATTATAATAGGCACCAATTTCACCAAATACGCCCCAACGATTAGTAATTGCTGGTGAGAAACCAATCCCTACATAAGGCGCGAGATTATTTTTGTAAGATAGGTCGCCATTAATACGAGCTCCTTCTGGGCTATTTGCTAAGAAATTAGTTCCATTAACACTAAAGCTTTCGCCAGCACCGATTCGACGATCAATTTCATAATCATTATCAATATATGCAACACCGGCTGCCATATAGAACCAGTTCGCCCAAGGACGAATCTCAGCATTTAAATAGGTCAGGTTATTGTCCATATCTAGATCGTATTTCGAACCATTGATTGACAAGTCATCAGACCAGGAAATATCACCGCCGTTATAGCCTAAAGTCACGCCGACATATGGGTTCACGTTCCATGAAAGTGCACCACCATAACCGGTAGTACCGACTTCAGCACGAACAGCTGCGGGTTTAAAGAAAGAAAAAGATGCCACACCTTCATCTGTTACGATTGTTTCATCAGCAGCCATAGCAGAGCCAGCTACTGCAGCCAAAATGGAAACTGCTAAAATTTTATGTAAAGACTTCATTATTTCTCTCCTCAAAAGAACTTATTTTGATCATTAGTTATTCGTGATGGGTTCAATATAAAGGACTTAAAAAATATTTTTTATTCATGTTTTGCTGATCTTTTGTTATTTTTTGATACAAATTAGTTTTTCTTGTTGATAACCTGGCTTTTTCTAACACTTCTACTACATTTTAAAATAATGAAAAATAACACTTATCACATTCATTATTTCAAACCTCCCACACTTTTGGCTATTTTTCATCTATTTTCAGTCTGCTCAACTATTTTTCCTGCAATATAGTGTAAAATCTAGAAAATTTTTTTCTGGAAGGAAGATCATGTCGCAGCTTTCAACAATCATTGAAAAAGCGTTTGAAGATCGTGCGAATTTCACAGCTGCAGATTGCCCTGCTGAAATCCGTCAAGCAGTTGAGGACGTAATTGCTGGTCTAGACAATGGTACTTTACGTGTTGCTGAAAAAATCGATGGTGAATGGATTGTTCATCAATGGATTAAGAAAGCGGTATTGTTATCATTTAAATTAAACGACAACAAACCAATGCAAGCTTGTGATCTTCGTTTCTATGACAAAGTAGATACTAAATTCTCAGACTGGACTGAAGAACAATTCAAAGCGGCTGGCGTACGTGTAGTCCCTCCCGCGGTGGCGCGTAAAGGTTCATTCCAGGCCAAAGGCGTGATCTTGATGCCTTCTTATGTCAACATCGGTGCCTATGTAGATGAAGGTACGATGGTGGACACATGGGCAACTGTGGGTTCATGTGCACAGATTGGTAAAAATGTTCACTTGTCTGGTGGTGTTGGTATTGGTGGTGTACTTGAACCACTTCAGGCCAACCCGACTATTATTGAAGATAACTGCTTTATCGGTGCACGTTCTGAAATCGTTGAAGGCGTGATCGTTGAAGAAGGTTCTGTAATTTCAATGGGCGTATTCATTGGTCAATCGACCAAGATTTATGACCGTGCCACTGGTGAAATTCACTATGGTCGCGTACCAGCAGGTTCAGTCGTTGTTGCAGGTAGTCTGCCTTCTAAATGTGGTACTTACAGCCTTTATGCTGCGATTATCGTGAAAAAAGTAGATGCGCAAACTCGTTCTAAAACCAGCCTGAACGATCTATTACGCGAAGACTAATATGTCTTAACTTAGAGGGCACATTGGTGTTCCTCGGAGCTTCAAGCGCTCCCCGTCTCTACGATCAGTCATGATCGTAGGGATTTTTATTTTTATACCCGGTTATTTATTTCTCAGTGGTTAGTTTTGTTATGAATACGCTTCGTTCTTCCGCAATTCCAGTTTCTGATCCGTCTGCGGGTTTACGCATTACGGAGATCTTCTATTCATTACAAGGTGAAGCCAATGCTGCGGGCTTGCCAACGGTTTTTATCCGCTTAACCGGCTGCCCGTTACGCTGTACATACTGTGACACCACCTATTCATTTGAAGGTGGTCAGCGTCAGTCTCTGGATGAAATTATTCAGACCACGCTCGATTTTAAAACACCCTATGTCTGTGTGACCGGTGGTGAACCACTGGCTCAACCGAATGCCCTGCCTTTAATGCAGCGCCTTGCTGATTTAGGTTGTGAGGTTTCTTTAGAGACCAGTGGCGCTTTAGATGTTGCTAAAGTAGACTCGCGCGTTTCCAAAGTTCTAGATTTAAAAACCCCAACTTCAGGTGAAGTTGCACGAAATTTGTTATCCAATCTGGATCATTTAACGCCACATGATCAAATCAAGTTTGTGATCTGCAACCGTGAAGACTATGAATGGTCAAAGCAGCAGCTTGAACAGTATCAGCTTCAAGAGAAAGTCAGTACAGTCTGGTTCTCGCCTGCATTTGCGGTTGAAAAAGGCGCGGTTCGTTTACCGCAACTGGCGCGTGATTTGGCTCAGTGGATTTTAGAAGACCATCTCCCTGTTCGTTTCCAGTTACAGCTGCACAAGTTGTTATGGAATGATGAAACTGGTCGTTAATTTTTTGTAAAGTTACTTTTTTGGAGAATCAGCTTATGCGCCCTCGTGCCATTGTTCTGTTATCTGGCGGATTAGACTCAACTACATGTCTGGCTTGGGCACAGGCACGCTACGAATGTATCGCGATCAGTTTTAAGTATGGTCAGCGTTCAACCACAGAGCTAGATGCAGCCAAAGCACTGACTCAAGCTGCCGGTGTGGAACATCGTGTGATTAATATTGATCTGGGCAATCTGGGTGGCTCAGCCCTTACCGATCATAGCATTGAGGTGCCTGATCATGAACAAGCCGGTATCCCGATTACCTATGTTCCGGCACGTAATACCATCTTCCTGTCTTATGCTTTAGCCGCTGCGGAAGTATTTAAAGCCGAAGCAATTGTGATCGGAATTAATGCGGTTGATTACTCGGGCTATCCGGATTGCCGACCGGAATTTATTGACGCATTTGCCAACATGGCACGCCTTGCGACCAAGGTTGGCGTAGAGGGTCAGGCGCTCAAATTTGAAACACCTTTGTTACATTTATCCAAAGCAAATATTATTCGCTTAGGTATTGAACATGGCGTAGACTACAGTCAAACGGTGTCATGCTATCAAGCAGATGACCAAGGACGTGCCTGTGGCAAATGTGACAGTTGCCGTTTACGTAAACAGGGTTTTGCGGACGCAGGTGTTGAAGACCCGACACGTTATATACCGTAATAACAAGGTAGAGTTTATGAAGAATTTAAAATCAAGCATCGTGCTTTCAGCAATTGTTTCAGCTGCTGCTATGTTCGCAACAACGGCTCAGGCAGCTGATGACAAATTACAACAAGCTTATAAAAGCACCAATGTAAAATCTGCATTGATCAATGTTTGTAAAGATGAAACTGGCAAAGGTAAAAAACTGACCGCTGCTGAAGTCAGTAAATATTGTACTTGCGCTGTTGAAGCAGATGGTAAACTAACCAATGCACAAAAATGGGAAATCCAAAGCACCATTAATCAGAAGAAAAGTCCTGGAACTTTAGCTTTTGTACAGAAGCAGAATAAAGACCTGCAAGCATGTTTTGGTCCACAGTTAACAGGCAAACTGAAAACTTTGACTGAAGAAGCAATGAAATCAGCTCAAGCTGCGCCGAAGAAATAATATCTCATTATTCTTTGATGAAATAAGCCACTATAATGTGGCTTATTTTTTTGAAAAATTTAAATAAAACAGGAGTTAATATGACTGCCATCAGTTTGCTTGACCAGAGTTTCCCTGCAACGACAGCTGAAATCAATTTAACCCAGCTGGATACAGAATGGCTAGTGATTTATTTTTATCCTAAAGATTCTACTCCGGGTTGTACCACTCAAGCCGTCGGATTTTCTTGTTTAAAAGACCAGTTTGATGCTTTAAATACCACAATTATTGGCGTATCTCGTGATTCGGTCAAAGCCCATCAAAACTTTACTGAAAAGCAGAATCTGAGTATTAATCTGATCAGTGATAAAGAAGAAATCCTGTGTAATCACTTTGATGTGATTAAAGAAAAAAACATGTATGGCAAACAAGTCATGGGGATCGAGCGTTCGACTTTTATTTTCCATAACGGCGAACTGGTCAAAGAATATCGTAAAGTCAAAGCCGCAGGTCATGCCGAACAAGTCCTGGAAGATTTAAAAGCTCTGCAAAGTGCTTAATTGACTATTTCCTGCAAGGATAAAAGCTCGAAAAAATCGGGCTTTTTTTGTGATTACTTTGATGTAATACAAGCATTTTATATGTCTTCTATGCTTCAATTTTTAAAGCTAAGCAATAGACATGCAGCAGTCTATTAATCTGAAAAAAGACTGTATTTAAACACCCTTAATTAACTTCACAATGACCCGAGAGATGCAGATTCACTTTCTCCCCTACGCCTGCGATCCCCTTTCTCATGCCGAAATCACTGCGGTTAATCACTGCAAATGCCTGGACTTCGAGCAAGTTGTCATTAGACAGACTCGACTTAAAGGTTGTTTCAAAAATCACCGGTTTGGTCACACCACGCAAAGTCAAATTGCCTAAAACATTGTATTTACCATTGCCCAGGTCTTTAAACTGGATACTTTTAAAACTTACCGTTTTGTATTTTTCAACATAAAAAAGGTCTTCACCCAAAATCATATGTTTCAATAACGGTTTATTAAAACTCAAACTCTCGACATCCATGACCAGATGCGTTGAAGCATTTTGCGGTGCTTTGGCATCAAACTGCATGCTGGATTGCACCTGATTAAACTTGGCTTTGACCACAGTCAGTCCCATTGACTTGATCTCAAAGCCGACATCACTTTTAGGAGTGAGCGTCCATGATTTTGCAAAAGTCTGACTGCTGAAAAATAAACAGATTGCCAGGCCAATCAGTCCAGTTTTTATTGTTGTTTTCAATTTTAAATCCACCTTGTTTAATTTCTTATTGATCGGATTTAGATACACGCTTCAAGCTGAAATTAAATTTTCTTTTCAGTTTTAGAATTTTTGTTTTCGTTATTTTTATACCAGTTAACTGAAGTTTTTGTAAAACCCTTAGTGACTAATGGAAAAAATAATCGTTAGTATTTATTTTTAAGAAATGGCTTAATCGAAGTATACTCATCGAATGGAGACTGTTAATAGTTTGATTTTAAAATTCATCTCCTAAATATGATCATATATTCCAACAAAATCTGAAGTAAAATTTGCTTACACAGCGAGCACTGCAAACTCCATTTTCTATTGTGATTCTCTTTGAAAAATGTTTAAACAGAATGTTTAGACAAATATCAATTACAGACCTTACTCGCATTCTCTTGTTCAAAATATAAAAATCCTCAATTGAGGATTTTTATATTACCAGTTGAATTAAATGCTTAGAATTAATGACCCTGCGACGATCCACATGGTACAAGCAATGAGAGCATCCAGAACCTTCCAGGCATGGCGATGCTGAAACCAGGGTGTCAATATCTTTGCCCCATAGCCCAAGCTAAAAAAGAAAAACCAGGATGCACACACAGCACCAAGCGCAAACCACCATTTTCCTAGGCTATATTGCGTTGAAATTGAACCAATCAGGATGACGGTTTCTAAATAAACATGCGGGTTTAACCAAGTAAATGCCAGACAGATCATCAACACTTGTAAAAAATGTGCTGTAACTTGATCACTTGGAGCCAAAACTTCTGTTGATTTAAATGCATTGATTGCATGTTGCAGACCATAATAAAACAGGAATCCTGCGCCAATATATTTAGAAAACATAACCGCATTTGGATAATGTTCAATGATGTGAGCAAAACCAAAAACACCTAATAATATCAAAATAGTATCAGACAAGGCACACGTCAAACAGACCAGGAAGATATGCTGCTGTTTTAAACCCTGTTTTAGTACAAAGGCATTCTGCGCCCCGATACTGACAATCAGGCTCATACCTACAGCAAAGCCACTGACCATATAACTGAACATCACATTCCCCTTTTTTGAATACATGAATTATTCAACAAAAAGGAAGCTATTCATTAAAACTAAGTTAATATCAATTTAACTAAATTTTTCTTAGATTGTAGCGATGCTGAATGCGAAACAATGTGATGCTTTTTACGCGGTTGCAAAAACTGGAAGTTTTGATCTGGCGGCAGAACAACTCAATATTACTGCCTCAGCAGTGACCCTTCGTGTTCAGAGTCTGGAAAAACAATTGGGACACTTGCTGCTGGTGAGAGACCGGCCTTGTCGCGTGACTCAATCTGGACAAACTTTATTGCATTATTTACAGCATCAGCGTTTGCTAGAACAGAATTTGATGCAGGATTTGGGCGGACAGGTACAACAGGAAGGTTTTTACTGTCTGAATATTGCCACCAATGCCGATTCACTTGCGACCTGGTTATTGCCGACCTTACAAGCCCAACTGATCCAGCATAAAATTGTGCTGCATTTTCAACTGGATGACCAATCACAAACCCATCATTTACTGGAAGCCGGACTGGTCAATGCCTGTTTGAGCACTGAAGCCAAAGCCATGAAAGGCTGTCTGGCCGAGCGGATTGGACAAATGCACTACCGTCTGGTTGCCACGCCTGAATTTGCCCGGAACTGGTTTCAACAAGGAATACATCGTGATGCCTTACGCCACGCACCGGCGATTCTGTTTAATGAAAAAGACCAGTTGCATACCCAGTATATCCAGCAAGAATTTGGCCTGAGTCCGGCACAATATCCTCACTTTTTTATTCCATCGACGCATGCATTTTTTGATGCCATTGTCATGGGCTTGGGTTATGGCTGGTTGCCGGATTATCAAACCCGGCATTTGCTGGAATCAGGACAATTGATTGAACTTTCCGGTGAAATGCGAATTGAAGTCCCCTTGTATTGGCATCACTGGAAACAGCAGTCTCCTGCTCTGGCGATTCTGGGTGAATGTTTAAAACAGCATGCTCAGACCACCATGAATCAGCCTCTAGCCATCTGATCGAGTCAGGCCAGATTGCTTTTATCCTTCTGGACAAATTTTTGACTGAGTTGCTGATAGGTTTCGGTATGCTGGAATTGCTCTAGAAACTCAATCGTGCCTTGTGGAAATTTATCCCGTTGAATTTCACCGCGATAATAAGCTTCACGCATCGGCGTAGCGGATAAAGCACCTTCTAGGCTTTCCAGTTCGACCATTTCCCATTCCGGGAAAAATTTTAAATAATATGAAGAATCATCTTTAAAATGTCCAATCAGTCCGACTTTGGCATTCGGTTCTATGGCCTGATTTATCAGCGATTTCACCAGTTTTTGCCATTTTTCATCATTATAAACATCAATGACTTCTACAAATTGAATCCGCGCCTGATCTTCCGGACTAAAATTTGCAAGGATCATGGCTTCACGTTCCGAAGCCAGAAATGGATTTTTGATATTGCGTTCATTCTGCGCAGAACCAAGGGCCAAAATCACATTTTGACTGTGTTCCAAAGCAATCTGAATGGTTTGCATATGCGCCAGATGAAAAGGCTGAAAACGGCCAATGAAAACCAGATAATCAAATGTATAGTTCATAACAGATCATTTTTATGACTCATGAGTTGTGCCGCCCCAATAAATATGCGACATAATCAATCTCATAAAATCAAATTAAGTTTTAAAGCAAGGATAGTACGATGACACTGAGCTGTATTCAACAACCTCATGAGCATTTGCATGCGAATTTAGAACATGGCGTACTCACTTTAGCCATCAATCGCCCGGAAGCGAAAAATGCCTTATACAGCGAGCTGTATTTATGGATTGCTCAAGCGCTCGATGAAGCAGATCAGGACAATCAGGTGCGTGTGGTGGTGTTACGCGGTCAGGACACGGACTTTAGCGCGGGCAATGATATGCAGGATTTCATGAAATCTGCTGCGAAAAAAGGTCAGGCCCCTGCGGCTGAAGGCCCGCCCTTTATTTTACTCAAAGCGGCTGCCAAGTTTTCCAAGCCTTTAATTGCAGCGGTACGTGGCGTTGCAATCGGGATTGGGGTAACCATCTTATTGCATTGTGACTTGGTCTATAGTGACAATACTGCCCTGTTCCAGATTCCATTTGTCAGTCTGGGCCTATCGCCTGAAGGCGCTTCAAGCAAATTGCTGATTCAGCAGGCGGGCTATCATAAAGCGGCTGAATTATTGCTGACTGCACAAAAATTCAATAGCGAAAAAGCACTCGGTGCCGGTCTGGTGAATAGTATTGAAGAAGATGCCTATGCGGCTGCACAAAAACAGGCGCAGACTTTAGCAGCATTACCTTTGGCGTCTTTGAAGCAAACCAAAGCCTTGATGAAACATAATCTGGATGAAATTGTGGCCTGCATCGACCATGAAGCAGAAATTTTCATGCAGCGCGTTGGCTCTCCGGAAATGCTGGAAGCCGTACAAGCTTTTATGCAAAAACGTAAACCTGATTTCACACAATTCAACTAATTTTCAAACTTAGGATCTCAATGAGCTGGTTTAGACTGCCTCATTGATTCCTTTACCTGTAAGAATAAAGAATATGTCTACTGAAAATTCATCCATTATTGCCCAGTCTACTGAAACCATTGATAGCGCCAATCCTGATAAAAAACGTCATTATGAACCTGCTCCGCAGGATATTGATGTTGATAATTTCCGTAAAGTGATCGAAAGTCGTCGTTCAGTGCGTAAATTTACCAAAACACCAATTCCAGAAGATGTACTTGATGCTTGTCTGGATCTGGCGTTGCTGGCTCCCAATTCGTCAAACTTGCAGCCCTGGACATTTTATGTGGTACAAAACCCGGCGAAGAAAAAGCGACTGGTCAAAGCCTGCATGAGCCAACTGGCAGCAAAAACGGCTTCTGAGCTGATTATCTGTGTGGCACGTACCGACCGTATTGATGAAATGGCCAAACGGAATGTCAATGAATTTCCATATCCGGAAGCACCAGCTGCCATCAAAAAATACTATAAATACATTCCATATAACTATAAAACCGGTTATTTAAATGTCTTTGGTAACTTTAAGAAAGTGGCTTTCAAAGTTGCCCGCACTTTAGATAAACAGATGCCTGTTTCTGCCTTTAGTCCAAGTGATGCCAAACTTTGGGCAACCAAAACAACGGCACTGGCTTGCGAAAATCTGGTCTTGGCCTTACGTGCTTATGGTTTTGACAGCTGCATGATGGAAGGCTTTGATGAACCGATGGTACGCGATCTCTTGGGCTTAAATGATCAGCAATATCCAGTCATGGTGATTGGTGCAGGTGAACGCGCCAAAGACGGCGTGTTCTTCCCGCAATACCGTTTTGATCGTGAGTTGTTTATCCAGAAAGTTTAACAGCAGCAATAAAAGAATAAATCCTTGATTTGATATTCTTGGCGATATGAATACCACTCTTAGGCAGAGATTCAGAAATGAATTTTCTGCCTAACCGGGGATCTCGGTTAATTTAGACCTACCCTTCTCATCCTTCAAAGTAACATCAACCTATTAAATAAAGATTTAAATCTTCACGCGATATGAGACTGTGCCAGCACCCAAAGTGCTTATGCATCATCAAAATCTAAGAATAATAAGTTCTCAATTTCCGGTCATCCATCCAGTTACAATGAAATCCGACGGGTACACGAACCGGTAAATGAATCGTGGCAATAGGCCCCTTCTGAATATATTGCGCATCTAAAATCACCACTTTCGATGGACTGCCATCCAAGGCGTGTAGATAAGACATCAGCCAGCCATCATTTTCTGTTTGAGCACCTTCTCGGGCGACAAAAACTGCCTCACCTGTAACCCAGTTTGCTCCAAAGGAATAGCTTGCTGTACTGCCGGTTTCCAGATCATGGTACAAGAGTGTATTACTGCTAACATGATAAGGATCATCAAAGCCGGCAAAGGAAACACTATAGGCATAGCGATAAGGTCGCCCTGTATAGGCTTCATTGATCCGCGGAAATTCCTGCTTGATATTGGATAATACAGTTCGAGTGACTTTTCCTGTTTGCTGCTCGAAGATCAATCTTTCCAGCCGAATCTCCTGATCTTCTATTGGTCCCTGAATGGAACTGACCAGTGCCTTGGAATGTACCACTGCATCCATCACTACATCACCTGTGTTCAGGTCATAAGCATTGACCGTATGAAAAATAAAACAGGGATCAATCTCATACCAGCGGATGTCTGCCGCACTGCCACCAAAAGGCAGCATACCTATACGAGCCTGATGTTTAGGATTCCATTGATAGGGTAATAGTGAGCCTTTTAAGGCACTACGCATAGAAAAGTTGACATTCAAATCCAGAATCAGCACCTGAGATTGAGTAATGGCACAGTCATGCACCATCGGGCCATGTTTGACTGGAATTTCGACATGATGTTGCAGTTTGCCTTGAGCATCAATATGTAAATAAAAAACCTGATGATGATTCAAGGCATCATAACAAACCGCATGAATATCTCCTGTTTCCGGGTCGATATGCGGATGAGCCGTAAACGGTAAATCCTGATCATTTTCAAAAAGTTGATGCCGTTTTGATTCCAGTTCACGATTTACTTCGATCGGATAAGCCCCCGCTTCGACCAGTGCCCAGATTTTCCCGGCAAAGTGGATGATATTGGTATTGACCGCATCCGCGATTCCACGCGTTTTCCCTAAAATCTGGGGTCTATGCAATTTTTTCTGCACACTGGCCGATCCGACATAAGCACTTTTATAGCAATGTGCTTCACCAGCTTTGAGTTTCAGCGCGTGAATCATGCCGTCACCGGTGAACCAGTGATAATTTCGTGGGTTCTTTACCGTGATCGGATTCGGGCCAATCCGCATCAGCGCACCTTCTAGTTCTACAGGAATTTGCCCATCTACCATCAATTGAGTAGCAAAATGCTCCTGTCTCTGGGGTGCAAATATGCCATCCAGATAGGGATTGTCATGAGAATAGGGAATGCGGCTATGCAGGATTCCCGCACCATGTTTGATAGTTTTACTGAGCGTATTCTTGAGGATATTGCCGAGCTGTTTTGACCACTGCATTATTATTTTCCTGTTTTATTTTTATGATGATGACTGATTTTATACTCATAAAAGGAGGTTAATCATTTTAAACAGATAAGCTGATGGTACGCTAAAACACGATGCGCACCATTACCTCTAGCAGCAATAAGGTTGCACGTTTAGACTTTAATATTCAGGAGCTGAATAAACTCAAAAGCAGGCTCTTCATAAGGATGGCTTGCTTTCAGAGCTTTGGCGACCTCGACCGCCTTTTCATCAGCAACCAGCATTTCTACTCGCCACTCTTCAACCTGCTCTAATTCCCCGACTTCACCAATATAAGGATCTGCACCTTGCTGCGCTTTAAACTGCCCTGTTCCCAATACCTGCCAGGCACAGTGGGTATAATCTCCGATGCCGCCTGCACCCGCTTTAAATAAGGCTTCCTTAGTCACTTCAAGATGTTCATCTGGTACATAATAAATGAGTTTTAGCATGTTTCCCTTCAACCTTTTCAATGGCTTATTTAAGATCTATTGTCCAGTGCCTGGGTAATAATATTCAATGCAGAATTATCAGAATTCTTGTTAAATGTTGCATAAAGTCCTAATTGTGGCAGGACTTGATCTGTTTGCACGATTTTCACATGCTCATTTAAAAAACGCAGCAGATATTCCGGGACGAAGCTAAAACCCATGCCCATATTGATCAGGTTAATATGTTGCAACACATTGGTAACCCACAGCATTTGATCATGCTGCAATTGTTCAAAAGACATCAGGTGATTCAACTGCGCATAAAAGACTGGCGAGGCATTTTGCTCACACATAATCAACTGATGATTTTTCAGTTCTTGTAACTTCAATGGCCGATCTGTGGGATGTAAATGCTCGGCTGCCACCAGATAAATCTGTTCATTCATTAAATGAATATTGTTAAAATCGGGATGTTGCAGACAATAGCGGGTAAAGCTCAAATCCAACTCGGCATTTTTCAGGCGTTGAATCTGCTCCATACAGGTCAGACTATGCAGATGAATTTTTAAATCAGGAATATTCTGCTTCAGTTTGGCCAGAATATTTGGCATCACTTTCAGTTCTGCAACATTTAAAAAGCCAATATGGATCTGGTTATTTTTCTGCTGCGCCACCTGACGCGCCGCGGCAACTGCCAGTTTGGCACTTTCAAGCGCCTGTTCAGCATGAATCAGAAAAGCTTGCCCCTCATCGGTCAGTTTGATTTGCCGGGATGAACGATCAAACAGCATTACACCGACTTCCTGCTCCAGATCCTTAATCTGCTGACTTAAAGAAGGCTGCGCCGTGAACAGCTTATCTGCTGCTTTGGTAAAACTCTGTTCCTGAGCTACTGTTAAAAAAGCACGTAAATGTCGAAGTTCCATAAACTCAGCCGCATATTCTCAGGCATTTTAAGCTGCCAAACGAGAAAGTAGTAAGAATCTCAATAGACCTATAGTTTATATGAATACTCCTATTGTATTGCCTGAATTTCACTACACTGGATTGTAAATATATTCAAATCTTGTTCTTCAGACAGACACATGGAGTCATGTATGACACAGCATTACGATACTGACGTATTGGTAATTGGCACAGGACCTGCAGGATCGACCTTAGGTTTAGCACTGGCAAACTATGGAATTAAAGTTCAACTCTTCACACAGTTTAACTGGCTGGCCAATAGTCCACGTGCACATATTACCAATCAGCGTGCTATGGAAGTATTACGTGATTTAGGCATTGAAGAACAAGTCAAAGAAATTGCGACACCGTGGGAACACATGGGCGAAAGCCTGATTACCACCAGTCTGGTCGGTGAAGAAATTGCCCGTTTAAGCGCTTGGGGCACAGGTGATGAACGTCATGGCGACTATATCAAAGGCAGTCCATGTCCATTGGTGGATTTGATTCAGCCGAAAATGGAAGCCTTACTGGTCAAGAATGCCGGTGAGCGCGGTGCAATCTATAACTTCAATACTGAATATTTATCGCATGTTCAGGATGAAAATGGTGTCACCGCTACTTTCCTGAACCGGATTACCAACACAGAATTTAGTTTAAGAGCCAAATATCTGATTGGTATGGATGGCGCACGCTCAAAAGTGGTTGAGCAACTTGAGCTACCACTCGAAGGTGTGATGGCGCGTGCGGGTACAGTCTATGTGACTTTTAAAGCCGATCTAAGCAAATATGTTCAGCACCGCCCTGCGATTCTGCAATGGATCGTCAATCCTGAAGCCAGCTTTGGTGATCTCGGTATGGGCTTGCTACGTGCCATTACGCCTTGGAATGAATGGATTATGGGCTGGGGCTTTGACATTTCCAAAGGCGAGCCACAAGTGACTGAAGAACAGGTTCGATCGCGTCTGAATACATTTGTTGGCGCTGAAGTGGAAGATGTCGAAATCCAAAAACTGTCCTACTGGTATGTAAACCAGACTTGGGCAACTGAATACTCTAAAGGCCGCGTGTTCTGTGGTGGTGATGCTGTACACCGTCACCCGCCTTCAAGCGGTTTAGGTTCAAATACCTGTATGCAGGATGCGTTTAACCTTGGCTGGAAACTCACCTATGCAATCAAAGGTTGGGCCGCACCTTCCCTCCTCGATTCATATACGTCTGAACGTGCGCCTGTAGGCAAGCAGATTGTCGCACGTGCCAACCAGTCCCGTTTTGACTATAAGCATTTAAAAGAAGTCTTTGGTTTTGACCAAGGCATCACTACGCAAAAACAAATGCTGGAACGTATTTTTGCTGAAGATGAGCAAGGTGCCAAAATTCGTAAAAAGTTATTTGAAGCACTTGAAATTAAGCATTTTGAATTTAATGCCCAAGGTGTTGAACTGAATCAGCGCTATAGCTCAAATGCGGTAATGAATGAAGCTGAGCCCGAGATCTTTGACAAAGATGAACAGCTTTATCTGCAAGCCACGACTCGTCCGGGTGCCAAAGTTCCACATACCTGGCTAATCAATAGCAAAGGCCAAAAGCAATCCACTTTGGATATTAGCGGTAAAGGCCGTTTTACCTTACTGACAGGTTTATCAGGCAAAGGCTGGAGATTGGCTGCCGAGGCTCTAGATTTACCTTATTTAGATGTAATTCAGATTGGTTCACGTGAGTATCGTGATGTCTATGGTACTTGGAATGCCAAGTCTGAAGTTCATGAATCAGGTGCGGTGCTGGTTCGTCCAGATGGTTATGTGGCTTGGCGTTATCAGGACAGTACCAATGCATCTTTTGATTATGAAAATACGTTAAAGGCGGTATTGAAGCAAGTTCAACTCATAATCTAACTATTCCATCAATCATATTTAATTGACCATCGACATGGATGTCACCTGTCAGCCTGTGGGATATAGTCATTCTATCAGTCTGACGAAGGGGTTTTGTCTTTCGGAGCAATGTTCCTCATGCCCGAACAAAAGCAAATATAGAAACAAAACTAAAAAACCACCTCTCGGTGGCTTTTTTAAAGCCAAATATCAAGAACCCTGCATCAAATAACTGCCCACAACAAACAATATTTGTAGTCCTACGACAATAGCAAACAACATCCAGCCTTTCTGACGCATTGCTGCCTTATCCATTATTCTAAGTGTTTTAGCCATGTCATCACCTCATACTTGAGAATTGATACTGAACTGATCTATTCCATCTTTCTTTTATATTGCAATAAAGTTGTGCATAAAACATACCATAGCACTTTATATACAATATGAAAGCAAAATCTAAACCAAGTTCAGTGGGAGAAGTTAAATTAAAAAATCAGAATGCTTAAAAAGCAAAAATCCACCCCAAGGTGGATACGAATTAAGTAATTATAGATATTTTTAAATTATTTTTCCATAAAGTATAATTAAGTTAGTATTTTTAAATGTTATTTATTAAAAATTAAGAAAATTAATGATTAGTAATTTTCTGATATTTCCACATGAGAAGTGACTTTGCTGTAAGCATGAATTATTCATTACATAAGTTCTCATTTGGAAGTGTGATACTTTTACCATCCATCGCTTTACTAAAAGCTAAATACGCCTTAAAGCGCTGTTTTGTGTTTGTGGTGACTGCAATGACATGCTGAACGACATTGGATGGTTTGTACAAAGTATCTTGAGAAAAACGCTCGTAAATGCAGCCTATCGCGCGCGATTTTTCAAATGCAATTTTTCGTAGCGGGTATTGCTGAGAAGTATCGAGTAATAAGCTCTCTTGCAGAACCATAGCCAATTGTTTTACCGCCTGTCTTTGTTCCATATTTATAAAATTCTTTTCAATATAGAGATCAATATCATCACGAATTCCGTTTTGATTCACATCAGGGCCTTCGATATCGCGATCACGATTGAGTTTCGGCAAATAACCACTTTGTTTTATTTCATCTAAATGCTTGATATTAGCTCGCCACATGTATGTATCACACCCCGCCAATGTGAATAGTGAAATAAGTAAAATGCACCTTGAGAATCTGATAAATATTCTTGGCATGAGGTACCTCTTTATTTTATATGCATCATCATTGTCAAAAAGCTCAACATCTATCCTGAATCTCAATATATTTTCATGATTTAGTAGATCTGTAGTGTTTACGATATTTCATATAAAAGATCGCAACAGCGATCAAATGCAAAGCTAAACACAAGATGATTTTTAAATGTGGACTATACAGCTCATCCGACATTTTTTCGAAGAGAGTCAAATAAACCAGACTATAGGAAACGAGTCCTAAAATGGTTATTGCCGTTATTTCTATTTTTAAATATGCACCATCTGCAAAGTTATAATCTGCACTAAAACACAATAATGCAAAGATAAAATATGTAAATATTTTCATGATTTAAACTGGTTACTTATTTGAATTATTTAAACGATGTTAACTCCGAAACATACATAAAAAAAGGGCTGCTGACGCAACCCTTTTTTAATCTAAAACCGATTAACCAATGAACTTACGTGCATTACGGAACATACGTAACCAAGCACCATCTTGATCCCAGTCTTCTGGTTTCCAAGAATGCTGAATCGCACGGAAGTTACGTTCAGGGTGCGGCATCATAATTGTTGCACGACCGTCTTGAGAGGTTACACCGGTAATACCTTCCGGTGAGCCGTTCGGGTTCAATGGATAATGTTGTGTTGCATTCCCCAAGCTATCTACATAACGCAGAACCACCTGATTCGATGCGTTGAGCGCAGCAAAGTTTTCCGCAGTTGCAACCGCACGACCTTCACCATGTGCTACAGCGATCGGCAGAATCGAACCTTCCATGCCCTGAAGCAATACAGAGTTTGATTTTTCCACACGAACATTCACCGCACGTGCTTCAAACACTTCAGAAGTATTGCGGTGGAAACGTGGCCAAGCATCAGCACCCGGAATCAGCGGAGCCAACTGAGACAACATTTGACAGCCGTTACAGATACCCAGCGAGAAGGTTTCCTGACGGTTAAAGAATTTCTCAAACTGGTCACGCAGTTTAGTATTGAACAATACTGATTTTGCCCAGCCGCCGCCAGCGCCCATCACGTCACCGTAAGAGAAGCCCCCACAAGTCACTAAGCCTTCAAAATCATCCAGGCTGATACGACCTGCCAGCAAGTCACTCATATGTACGTCAACGGTATTGAAGCCGACTTTATCAAATGCTGCTGCCATTTCGATATGACCATTGACACCCTGCTCACGCAGAATCGCCATGTTCGGACGACGTAAATTAATATACGGTGCTTCAATCGCTTCATTCAAATCAAATGTCGGTTTCGCAATGATACCTGCATGAGATTTGTCAGTGATAAGAGCAAATTCCTGATCCGCAGTTTCTACGTTGTCACGCAGACGCTGGATTTGGTGGGATACTTCAGTCCATGCCACTTGCAGGTCAGCCCGTTCAAGTACCAGACCATTTACAGACAATTGGTCAGTAGTATTTACAGTACCAACCACTGCAATTGCATCTTTCAGGGTAGATGCTGCAACTTCAGCTTCTAATGCTGCCCAATCTGCTTTGCTAATTTGAAGCACTGCACCAATTTCTTCAGCGAATAAGCTTGCAATTGATTGATCTTCTAGTGCTACACCCAAACGTGATGCGAACATCATTTCTGCAACAGTCGCCAATAAACCACCATCACCGATGTCATGATACGCCTTGATCAGACCACGGTTGTTCCAGTCTTGAACCAATGCGAAAAATGCTTTGAAGTCATCGAAGCTGTCGACATCAGGCGTCACAGAACCGATTGCTTTATACACCTGCGCCAGAATCGAACCACCTAGACGGAACTGACCTTTCGACAAGTCAATACGAACCAGTACAGACTCAAGGTTTTTAAGCTCAGGTGTTAACGTTTTACGAACATCAGTGACTGGTGCAAATGCAGTAATCACGCCTGACATTGGAGAAGTCACTGATTTGTCTTCGCCTTCGTCATTCCAGGTGGTACGCATTGACAATGAGTCTTTACCGACTGGAATTGCGATACCCAGTGCTGGACACATTTCCATACCGATGGCTTTTACACCTTCGAATAGCGCTTGATCTTCGCCCGGTTGACCTGCAGCAGCCATCCAGTTTGCAGACAATTTAATGTCGCTGATTTTTTCAATCTTTGCAGACATGATGTTCGAGATTGATTCAGCCACTGATAAACGTGCCGATGCAGCAGGATTGAGCAATGCGACTGGTGGACGTTCACCCATCGCCATCGCTTCACCGGTGTAGCCTACTAGGCTTGTCGTTGTTACCGCAGCATCCGCCACCGGAACCTGCCAGCGACCGACCATTTGATCACGTGCCACCATACCAGTAATCGAACGGTCACCAATACTGATCAAGAATGATTTAGAAGCCACTGTCGGGTTTTTCAAAACACGATAAATCGCATCTTTCAGATCTGTGACTTTAGCCGCGTCGAAATCATCGCCTTTGCGTTCAATGGTTTCATATGAACGGCTCATACGCGGTGTACCACCAAGCATTACCTGCATTGGCATATCCACTGGCTTGTTGCCAAATAACGGATCTTCAACGGTTAAGTGACGCGCTTCAGTTGCTTCACCGAGTACCGCAAACGGACAACGTTCACGCGCACAGATCGATTCAAATAATTCTAAAGAAGATGGACGAATCGCCAGTACATAACGCTCTTGCGCTTCATTTGACCAGATCTCCATAGGCGACATGCCCGGCTCAAGCGATGGAATCTTACGCAGATCCAGCACCGCACCGAGTTCATGGTCATTCACCAGTTCAGGCATGGCATTCGATACACCACCTGCACCCACATCATGTACAGACACGATCGGGTTCTGGTCTTCCATGCGCCAGCAAGTATCAATCACTTCCTGACAACGGCGTTCCATTTCCGGGTTTTCACGTTGTACCGAAGCGAAATCCAGGTTTTCGCCGAGTTTACCGCTGTCTACAGAAGATGCTGCACCACCGCCGAGACCGATCAGCATGGCAGGGCCACCGAGCACGATCAATAAATCGCCCGGCAAGATTGGATCTTTTTCAACGTGATCTGGACGGATGTTGCCATAACCACCGGCAATCATGATTGGCTTATGGAAACCTTTAACATCGCCATTGATGTTTTGTTCAAAGGTACGGAAGTA
Source organism: Acinetobacter sp. YH12208 (assembly GCF_013418055.1). Taxonomy (NCBI): domain Bacteria; kingdom Pseudomonadati; phylum Pseudomonadota; class Gammaproteobacteria; order Moraxellales; family Moraxellaceae; genus Acinetobacter; species Acinetobacter sp. YH12208. The sequence goes on along the minus strand of NZ_VPCT01000003.1, from coordinate 70,617 downwards.
ACCATTTAAGGCAGGACGACCAAATTCGTTGTTAAACGCAGCGCCACCCAATGGACCTTCAATCATGATTTGTAGCGGCGATGCCATACGCGATGGCTTGCCATAGTTTTCTTCCCAAGGCTGTTCAAAGCCCGGAATGTTCAGGTTAGATACTGTAAAGCCGGTTAAACCTGCTTTAGGCTTACCACCACGACCGGTCGCACCTTCATCACGGATTTCACCGCCCGAACCTGTCGCAGCACCGGCAAATGGTGCAATCGCTGTCGGATGGTTGTGAGTTTCCACTTTCATCAAGATATGCGCGGCTTGACTCTTATATTTATAAACCTGCTGGCCATTGTCTTCTTTGGTTGGATAAAAACGCTGGGTATCCGAACCGACAATCACCGAAGCATTGTCTTTATAAGCCGACAATACATCTGTAGGTGATTCTTTATAAGTATTCTTGATCATCTGGAACAATGACAATGGCTGAACTTCACCATCAATGGTCCATTCAGAACCGAAGATTTTATGACGGCAATGCTCAGAGTTTGCCTGTGCAAACATCATCAGTTCGATGTCATTTGGATTACGACCCAGCTTGATAAACGCTTCAGTCAGGTAATCAATTTCTTCCATCGACAATGCAAAACCAAATTCATTATTGGCCTTAACCAGTGCTTCTTTACCTTCACCCAGAATATCAATCGAGTTCAGTGGTTTTGGTGCTGTTTCAACAAACAGTACCGCAGCCTCTTCAATCGCATTGAATACGCTTTCAGTCATACGGTCATGCAAAATCTGTTGAACTTCATTTGATACGTCTTTTAGACCCTTCAACGTAAATAAAACGCCGCGCTCAAGACGATGAACCGGCGTATTACAGTTTTTGAAAATGTCTGTAGCTTTAGAAGACCAAGGCGAGATGGTGCCGACACGCGGTGTCACTAAAATTTGGATTTCATCACTTGCAGCCTGGTGCAATTCAAAAGATTGCCCATCGTTGAGAAGCTGTAAAGCTGATTGCTGTTGTTGCTCGCTGAGCGCTTGGTCAAAGAGGTAGACCCATTGACTTTCAATTGATTGAACAGAACTAATTGACGTCAAACGCGATAATAGTTGAGTTTTCTTAAAAGAAGAATGTGCGGGTGCACCGGCAACGATAAACATGCTGATTTTGGCTCCACGGGATGGTCTGAACAACCATGCCACAATGTGACTTGAGAGAGCGCATATTCTACTGTGAAATAAGGAAATCGGCTAGATGGCAAATACGAAAACTACGGCTGAAATATTCTGTATTTTTAAAATATTGTGTTTATTTTCAGGCAGGAAAATTGAATGTAGTCGCGTAGATTAACACAATTTGTTAAAGAAAAATCAAAACCGATTAACAATAATTTCACTTAAGAAAATTGTATTATTTTTCAACAGCAAGACCACTTAAAATGCGTACAGAACTTATTCTTGAGCCGTTATAAAAAACTTATTAAGGATAGACTAAAGCTTCTCGGGATAGACTGAAACAGTCGAGTTCATTTTTTAGCTCATCTCTCTGTCGGCGAGTTGCACTACTGAAATAATTTTGTATCCAGCTATCCCCATTCCGGGCTCCATTGCAGGATTTAAGACTCTGCCCCGCTGTTCTCCCTTTTCGAGCCTGTCTGTATGAGCAAACTATATCGCCTGCTTCAATCGACTTCCAGTAATATCCGGTAGCCCAGATTATTCCGATCACTCATCTTAATATATGAACTCTATTCAAAGATACCTAAATCTCACATATAAGACCCCACCATAGTTTCTAATAAAGAGTGAGAATTAAAACCAATAGATCTACTTTAGCAAATGGATTTCCAGGATATTAAGTCTGTTTTCACCGATATATTAACCAAAAATATTGATTCAAATATTTCTTAAATTCTTCGCTAAAAAGAGCGAAATTACATGCTAATCAATTGAAAATATAAAGCTTAAATTCAAACTGATTCTCGGCCTCTATTCTTATGCAAAAATTCAGAATATATAAGCATCATCAGACATGAATTAATGAAAGTTTTTTAGGCTATTATGAAAAAAATCACTACTCATAATGAAGAAAATAAGAAATATTAAAATTTTGTTACTTTTTCATTTTCTGACTGACATCCATCTTTATTCTAATAAAAAACCATGCAATAAATACCTGTAATTCCTATAAAAATATATAACCAACAGATCTACATTTTATAAGATGTTGAAATCAAAAATAGCCTTATATCAGCAAAGAATCTACATAATTAATGACTTCATCAGTAAATTTGATGATTTTATGTTAACCTCTACGCCAATTGCTGAGGAAATGTCCACATTCAGGACGCATGAATCATCCTCTTTTCTGCTGCAGATATGAATATCCAATTGATATTCAGACGCTGGTTTTTTTATTTTCTGTAGCTTCACTGCTCTGTCTAATCTAGAGCCTTAATCTGTTGCCAATGATTTAATTTTCAAAAACAAAAGGTGACCCGCTTAAGGAGTATGTATGTTTCAATTCACTAGTACAGCAACTGTACTATTGATGGTGCTTTTCTATGGCATCACCTTTCTATTGTCGTTACGCATTAAGCAAAAAAATGAAAATGTCGATGGATATATGGTCTCGAATGGCTCCATCGGATTTGGAATGTCTGCGGCCAGTATGACCGCCACCTGGATCTGGGCCGCTTCATTTTATGCAGCAGCTTCGTCCGGATATAAATACGGTGTTTCCGGTGCCTTACACTATGGTTTGTGGGGTGCACTGATGATTTTATTTATCTACCCATTCGGCAAACGTTTCCGCGACCTGGCACCCAATGCACACACTTTGGCAGAAATCATGCATGCACGGCATGGTAACCAGAGCCAGATGATTCTGGCAGGCTCCAACATTGTCGGGAGCGTGATCAGTCTGATGGTAAACTTTACCGCAGCAGGTGCGCTGGTTGAAATTCTGTCTCCCCTCAGCTTTATCCATGGGGTCTTGATTACCGGAATTGGCGTCCTGTCCTATACTTTATGGTCAGGTTTCCGCTCCTCGGTATTTACCGATTTTGGTCAGCTGGTCGCCATGATTGTGGCGGCAGTGATCATTATTCCGACGCTATTTTTCACCCTGGGCGGCCCTTCACTGTTCCAGACCGGCATGCATAATCTGCAACCGGAACAACTGGATTTCTTTTCGAAAACCGCATTTTTAGAACAGGGTGCGCCATTTTTTGTGGCAGTACTGGCTTATGCAATTGGTAACCAGACCATCGCCCAACGCCTGTTTGCAGTGCGTAAAGACTTGATCAAACCCAGCTTCATTACTGCAACCATCGGTTATGCCGCGATTGTCGTCGGTTTGGGAATGCTCGGATTATTGGCACTATTTGCCGGGATTCAGCCGATTGATGGCAACCTGAACAACCTGATTCCACAAATGGCAGCAACGTATCTGTCTCCATTTATGGTGGCCTTACTCTTTGTCATGGTGATTGGCGCGCTTTCGTCAACGGCGGATTCGGATTTATCTGCCCTGTCTGCCATCGTAATGACCGATATTTATGGCAAACAGATTGCTAAAAATCGTCCTGATCCGAAGAAAATGCTGTTTATTGGCCGGATGACCATGATTGTAGCCACCATGCTCGGTATTTTAATTGCCACGCTTAAATTCGACATTCTAGCGATGCTGATTTTCGTCGGTGCACTCTGGGGTGCCATCGTATTCCCGGTGATTGCCAGCCTGTACTGGGACAAGGTCAATGCCCGTGCCTTTAACTGGTCTGTCGGTATCGCATTTTTAAGCTTTCTGGTGGTTCGATTTGAATGGCTGCCAATTCAGGGTCTGATCGCACTCAGTTTTGAGCTTATGGCCACCATCGGTATTGGTGTGGTACTGGGTCTGATGAGCTTTGGCTTCTTTGGCAAGAAAGTCGGCCTGGTGGTCGGTATTCTGGCCAGTATCGGCTTCCTTCCATGGACCATCGGCTTCCTGCGTGATTATGGCACGCTATTGAGTTCCCTGACCGCCTATGGCAGCAGCGCCATTGTCTGTACCGTACTGACTTTAATGAATAGCAAAGAACGATTTGATTTTAAACAAATCAATAAGATGGTGATTGAATTTCACCAGGTATCTGAGAAAAGTAAATAAGGAGATTTCAGATGAGTAGTCAATTTATGACCCTATATGTACTTTTTTGGCCATTGGTGGCGACGATGATTTTGTTCGTCATTTGCATGGGGGTCTATAAAGACATCCAGGAAGCCAAGATCAGTGGTGAAGATTTGCTTTAGTCCACTTCTATCATGAGATAAAAACAGGTCAATATGACCTGTTTTTTTATAGCGATTGTTCAGCTGAAATTTCCACAGAGTTTTGTTTGTTCCGACAATTCATGTCGCAGCACTCTAGTGCTGTTGCTACTTTTTTGGCATGATGCACTTAGCAAAGAATTGAATAATGATAAATGACTCAAATGCGTTGGTTAGAGCTGCTTTCGACAGTTCGGATTGGTAGTAAAAAGCAAAGTACTGAACTGGCACGTAGCCCGTTCCACAAAGATTATGACCGTATTATTTTTTCACAAAGTTTCCGCCAGCTGAACCGTAAAACTCAGGTTCACCCTTTAACCCAGCACGATGGTATTCATACACGACTCACACATTCACTCGAAGTGTCCTGTATTGGGCGTTCACTCGGGATGCTGGCCGCAGAGAAAATAAAAGATCAGTTACCGCCCTGGATTTCCCCGGCCGATGTCGGTGCCATTATTCAGGCTGCCTGTCTGGCACATGATATTGGTAATCCCCCTTTTGGCCATGCCGGTGAATATGCCATTCGAGAATGGTTCGACGATGCATCGCATACCGATTTTTTAAAAGATCTCAGTCCTGAACAAGAAGCCGATGTACGTCAGTTTGAAGGCAATGCCCAAGGTCTACGCCTGTTGACCAAAATCGATTACCATCCCAATGATGGCGGCATGCGTTTGACTTATGCCACGTTAGGGGCTTATTTAAAATATCCGTGGCTGTCAAAAACCATGGCATCTCAAGTCGATTTACCTGCCAGCAATCGGGCCAAGTTTGGCTGCTATCAGGCCGAGAAAGAGATTTTAAAGCAGATTGCAGAACAACTCGGACTGATTCAGTTAGCTGAATATCATTACTGCCGTCATCCACTGACCTATCTGCTCGAAGCGGCTGATGATATCTGTTATGCCCTGATTGACCTTGAAGATGGTATTAGCCTGAATATGCTCAGTTATGACGAAGTTGAGCCGGTCTTTTTAAATCTGCTCGGTGATTATGGTATTCCTTCTGAAATCGCCATGAGCAATACCACCTGGCAGCAAAAAATTGCCGCCTTGCGTGGTCGGGTCATGAAACGTCTGGTCGATGAAGTGACAACGGCTTTTGCCCGTCATCATGACCAGATTTTATCGGGTCAGTTACAAGGTACTTTATTGCAATATTGTACTGCGGACATTGAAATCGGGATTAATCGCGCCAAAGAACTGGCACGGGATAAAATTTTTGAGCATCCGCAAAAAGCAGGACTGGAAATTATCGCGCATCAATGTTTGCAAAATATTCTGGATGCCTTTATTCCCTTAACAACGCCGCATAAAAACCTGAGTTTTAAAGAACAGCGCTTGATGTCGATTCTGCAACGTTCAGGGGCGAATTTTAGTGCCAGCCATTATGACAATATCATGCAGGTGCTGGATATTGTTTCGAAATTTTCTGATCATCAGGCTTATAACCTGTCGCAGGAATTACAAGGCAATAAAGCCGGATTGTTATAAAATATTCTGCTGTATGGGAGGATGATTGTAATAAAATCATCTATTTTACAGCGGCAGATTTTGCCTTTCCGGAAAATGCTGACTACTATGCAGCAAAACTGAATTTAGTGATGATAAAAGATGATTGGATGTCTGATTGGTGAAGTACTGGCTTTAGAAGCACCCACCGTACTGTTAAATGTAAATGGCGTCGGTTATGAAATTGATACGCCGCTGACGACTTTCTGCCAGCTGCAAAAAGGACAACAAGTCACACTCTGGACCCATCTGGCCGTGCGTGAAGATGCACAGTTGCTGTATGGCTTTATCAATGCTCAGGAAAAAACCATTTTCCGCACCCTGTTAAAAGTCAACGGCGTTGGCCCCAAAATGGCCTTGGGTATTCTTTCAACTTTAAGTGTGGAAATGCTGATTCATACCGTTGAAAATGAAGATGTGAATACCTTGGTCAAAGTTCCCGGTGTCGGTAAAAAAACCGCTGAACGTTTAATGATTGAATTACGTGACCGCTTTAAAGCCATGGCTTCAGGTGCTGCGCCAAGCAATTCAACTACACCACAGATTCAGTTTATGGGCAATTCAGCCGTGGCTGAAGCAGAAGCTGCATTACAGTCTTTGGGTTATAAACCTGCTGAAGCACAAAAACTGATTAATGCGGTTAAAGCAGATTACACTGAAGCCAGCGACATTATCCGCGCTGCATTAAAGTCGATGAATCGTTAATACTGATTTAAATATTCGCTGCAAAATGAAGATGAGAAGGCAGCATGGATGCTGCCGCAGAAATATGGCATAGGATGTGCCATTATTTTTGCAAAGGGTTTTGTTACTTTTGCCCTGTCAAAAGTAAGAGCATGCCTGCACAATGGCATACGAATTGTTAAAGCATTTTGAGGCTATGACTTTATTCACCTCAAATAAACCATAGAGATTAACTCAAAAGATATGCAAGACCGTCTCATCAGTGGTTCTGAAAAACCAGAAGATCATTTTGATCGTGCCATCCGTCCAACCTCACTCGATGACTATATTGGTCAGCCGGTGGTTCGAGAGCAAATGGAAATCTTTATTGGTGCCGCCCGTGGCCGTGAAGAAGCGCTGGATCATACATTGATTTTTGGCCCGCCCGGCCTGGGTAAAACCACGCTGGCGAATATTATTGCCCGCGAAATGGGCGGTAATCTTAAGTCGACTTCAGGTCCGGTGCTAGAACGTGCCGGTGATTTGGCCGCCATGCTGACCAATCTGGAAGAAGGTGATGTCCTGTTCATTGATGAGATCCATCGTCTTTCACCCGTGATTGAAGAAATTCTCTATCCAGCGATGGAAGACTACCAGCTCGACATCATGATTGGCGAAGGGCCTGCTGCACGATCAATCAAACTGGATTTGCCACCCTTTACCCTGGTTGCAGCAACCACACGTGCAGGTCTGCTTACCTCTCCTTTGCGTGACCGTTTCGGCATCGTACAGCGTTTAGAATTTTATTCAGTTGAAGATTTGACCCACATTGTCAAACGTTCAGCCAATTTGATGGATGTACCCATGACTGGTGATGGCGCAAAAGAAATTGCCCGTCGTTCACGAGGCACACCACGTATTGCCAACCGCTTATTGCGTCGTGTACGTGACTATGCTCAGGTCAAAGGCACTGGTGAAATTAATCAGGATATGGCACAACGTGCTTTGGACATGCTCAAAGTCGATAAAGATGGTTTAGATACTTTAGACCGCCGTTATCTATCGATGTTATTAGAACGTTTTGATGGTGGCCCTGCTGGTGTTGAAGCGTTGGCTGCTGCCATGGCAGAAGATTCTGGTACGCTGGAAGATGTGATTGAACCATATTTGATTCAGCAAGGTTATGTCATGCGTACTGCACGTGGCCGTATTGCCACCAATATGGCGTATTTACAGTTTGGGTTGACACCACCTGAGCCAAAAGAAAAGTGATTCAAAAAGCAGCTTAGGCTGCTTTTTTATTGAATATAGATTTCAAATTTTGAATAAGAGAATCTACTACAATGTTTAGAGCTTTGAAACTATCAGCAATACCTTCTTTATCAATTACCGCGGTAATACACATGATTTGTAGCTGAGTGAGATAACGCTCAAATTCGTCCCATTCAGATACTAATTCATGATCTTCCTCTACTAACATTTTTAAATGAGTACTAATACGAGCTATTAAAGGGAATAGGCTTTGTTGCACAAACCTATCTATAAAGGCTTATTCCACAATATAATTCTCAAATGAATAAGCCCACACCTAAAATCTATCGTACAACCAATTGGTCTTCTTATAACAGTGCATTAATAAATCGAGGAAATCTCTCAATTTGGTTTGATCCCAAGACTCAATGGTACGCTCAACCCAAAGGTAAACATGGTCGAAATCAAACTTATTCAGATACAGCCATCCAATGCTGTTTAATGATCAAATCCTTATTTCGTCTTTCTTTACGCATGGTCACTGGCTTTGTGCAAAGTCTCATTCATCTTTGTAGATTAGATTGGACAGCACCAGACTATTCCACCATCTGCAGAAGACAAAAGCATATTGATATTGCAATTAACTATCAAAAAAGCAGTAATGGTCTCCAGCTACTCGTCGATTCTACTGGCTTAAAGTTTCTAGGCGAAGGTGAATGGAAGCGTAAGAAACACCAACCTGAATATCGTCGCCAATGGCGTAAACTTCATATTGGTATAGATGCTGAAACCCTTCAAATACGCGCTATTCAACTCACTACAAATAATGTGAGTGATTCACAAGTGCTTGGTGATTTACTCGATCAGATTCCACAAGATGAGCAGATTGACTCTGTCTATACTGATGGGGCTTATGACACCAAGCAATGCCGTCAAGTAATTGCAGACCGACAAGCACATGCGGTGATTCCGCCAAGAAAAAATGCGAAACCTTGTAAAGATACAAAGACCAGCTCGCTAGAGCGAAATGAATTACTTCGAACAGTTAAACGTTTAGGAAGAACAATATGGAAAAATTGGTCAGGCTATCATCGGCGAAGTTTGGTTGAAACTAAGATGCATTGCATCAAGTTATTAGGCGATAAACTCCGTGCGAGAAACTTTCAAAGCCAAGTGAATGAGATCCATGCACGCGTAGCCGTATTAAATAAATTTACAGAATTAGGCAGACCTCATACCCAAGTTGTAACCTAAATTTTAGCAACTTAGGAAAACTCTGCCGTCAAAGGCTTTATGCAACAAAGCCAAGGGAATATATCATCTTCTAAACTCTTTAATTCTGAACGCATATCTTCGTATTCATTATTTTTGAACCAGTCTTTCACATCATTTAGTACTAAAGCTACAGAGCCTAACAATGTAATGTATTTATGCACTAATGGTTTCAATACAGCAAGATCGTCTATTAACTTAAGTTTCCAACCTCTATAAAATTCTTCTTGTAATTCAACTCTTTTTAACTTTTCTTGACTTTCTATAAGTTGTTTAGTCATATTTCTATGAGATTCTGCTGCTTCTTTAATATCTTCACTTACTACTTTAAAAGATAGTTCTGTGAGTTGAAAACTCTTACATCCATACCAATAAGCAAGCCAAGTTGCGAAACTACCTAAAATAAGCGCAATAATGACAGATAAAGTAAATGGTGAAATTGCTGTCGTATCTGTCGAATGATTGAGATCAAGCTCCATTTTTCTATTTGGATTCTCTACAACACTTGCCGTTTGATCAAAAGGTTGCTGTGGCACTGTCCATGGCAATTGAATCATCACTGCATTATTATTCTGCTCTGCCACAATTTCCCCATTTCATTTCAATAAATTTTTATTATTGATATTCTAAAAATTTTCAAACCATTACAAAAGAAAAAGCCAACTGACATGTCTAAATCAGTTGGCAAAAGCACAAAACAAAAAACTAAATAAAAAAATTACTTCTCTTTTTTCTTAAACTCCTAAAAGTCCGCTTTACGAATCATCGCGTGAATACCTTTGGTTTTATCTACCACTTGCGATACTTCAAAATCCGTTGCAGCACTTAAATATGCATAAGCAATTTCTTCTGAAATTCCGTATTCATTGACCAAAAAACGGATTGCTTCGCGTGTCGATTTACGCATGGCTTCGTCTAAGTCTTCATCTAAACCTAGAGTAATCCAGAACTCATCATTTTCGCCCAAAGGCTGCGTTAATGATTGTCCTGGGATCTTATCCTGATCTATTTTCGATATTTGTTTTTATTTTGCCTTATTGATAATTTTGATACCTTTAGCATATAGAAAATAAATAAGGGTACATAATTTTACAATGTAAAAGCACTCATAAAGCTCTTTTAGAACAAGGTCTAACAAGCAATATACTTTAAAGGTATTATCATAATACTTAGAGAGTTTTGGTCAAATTTAAATCAATATGCAATCCTAGAGAATCACTTTAACCATTTCAATTTCTTAAGGTTCTCCCCAAGTATGAATATGTATAAGCAGATTTCCCTTTGTCTTCCTCTTCTTTTCTGTAGCCAACTCAGTCTGGCCGACTGGATTGATGATTCTGTACAAACGGCTGAAGCGCACACCATAAAATTACGCCAGCATATTCATCAATATCCTGAGCTGGGGAATATGGAATTTAAAACCTCGGAACTGGTTCAAAAAGAATTAAAATCCTATGGGATTGAAGTACGAAAAGGTTATGCCAAAACGGGTGTGATCGGTGTACTAAAAGGTGGTAAACCCGGCCCGGTCATGGCATTGCGTGCAGATATGGATGCATTACCAATTAAGGAAACTGCACCGGTATCATTCGCCAGCAAACAAAAAGCCATTTATCAGGGCAAAGAATCTTATGTGATGCATGCCTGTGGTCATGATGCGCATACCGCCATGTTACTGGGTGCAGCCAAAGTTCTGGCCGCCAACAAAGATAAAATTGCAGGAACGGTGGTATTTGTGTTCCAGCCAGCCGAAGAAGGTGGTGCAGATATTGATAACTTTACCCAAGGCGATCAGATTGGTTCGCGTAAAATGATTGCGGACGGCGCCCTGAAAAATCCAAAACCTGAAGTCATTTTCGGTATGCATGTCATGGCCGGTATGCCAAGTGGCAATATCTTCTACAAAGATGGTGCCATTTTAAACAGTGCCGATCATTTACGCATCCAGGTCAATGGAAGTCAGGTTCATGGTTCGATGCCTTGGGCAGGAAAAGATCCAATTTATGCCTCTGCCCAGATGGTCACCAATCTGCAAAGTTTGATCAGCCGTAAAGCGGATCTGACCAAAGGAATGGGCGTGGTCAGTATTGGTAGCATTCAGGGTGGTACCACCGGTAACGTGATTCCAGATCAGGTCAATATGGTCGGGACTATTCGCTCCAATAGTGAAGACGTTCGTCAAGGCATTTTAAAAGACTTACCGAAGATGCTAGAACACAATGCAGCAGCCAACGATGTCAAGGTGAAAGTCGAAATTGCGCCTTATGCCCCGGTCACCACCAATGACAAAACTTTGACCAAGCTGATGCAACCGACCCTGGCCAAAGTCCATGGTGAAGATAAATTGCATGTCTTGGATAATAATGCCAGTGCGAGTGAAGACTTTGCTTACTATGGCCAGCTCATGCCATCCCTGTTTGTCTTTGTCGGTGCCACGCCGGCCGATCAAGATCCGGCTAAAGCCGCGCCAAACCATAATCCGAACTTTATTGTCGATGATGTGACCTTAAAAACCGGTGTCGAAAGTCATGTGCGCTTTATTCTGGATTATCCAAAAGTGGCTGAACAGGTTCAGGCCAACTGGAAACAGAACAATAAAGGTTAATTGCCTGCTATAAAAATGCGCGAGTTGATGAGCTCGCGCATTTCATCATCTTCTGCTGTTTTATAAATGAGCTATCAGGTGCTCTGCGCTTCCTCTTGACTATTTCTAGCCAGATTTGACATCTTGTGCCATTGGTCTCAAAACTCAAAATGCTAAACTTTGTCCCGCTAAATTGCTTGACTTTGGACAGGAATCCGGCAAATTCAAGGATTTTCCTCTCTCCAAAAAACAAGCAAAAATTTCGAACATCTGCATGGAACAAAACTATGGCGAATCATTTTGAATTCAATATCCGCGTATATATTGAAGATACTGATCTAGGTGGTATTGTCTACCATGCTAACCACATTCGCTATATGGAACGTACCCGTACCGAATGGCTGCGTGCTGCCGGAGTCAGTCATTACTGGCAACAGGCAGAATATAATTTTGTGGTACACAAAATTAATGTCAAATATATGCGCCCCATCCTGATGGATGATTTAATTACTGTTACTGCACGTGTGATTTCATGTAAAGCTTCATCATTTGTATTGCAACAAAATATTTATCGTGGTGAAATCATGCTTGCATCGGGTGAGGTTGAGTTGGCATGTATCAGTGCAGAGATGCGACCACGTCGACTCCCGGATGAAATACGCGAACTAATTCAAAAAGAATTGGAACAAGACTAAAAAATTTATTGGCACACGTAACAACTATGGCGACTCAGTTAGAATCATCTCTTCAAGTTTCAGATCTTATTTTACAAGCAAGCCCTGTCGTACAACTGGTGATGCTTTCTCTTCTGTTAGCCTCAATATATAGCTGGTATCTGATTGCCAGACTCTATATGAGTTATAAAAAAGCCCAGGCCGATGATGAACATTTCCAGAAAATCTTCTGGTCTGGCGCTGAACTGAATACCCTGTATAACAATGCCCAGCTCAATTCTAAACGCACTGGCCTTGAAGATATTTTCTATCAGGGTCTGGGTGAGTTCCTGAAACTGAAAAAACGCCATGCACCGACTGCCCAGTCCATTGAAGGAACAGAGCGTATTCTGCGTGTCGGCCTGAGCCGTGATCAAGGTCATCTGGAGCAAGGACTCGGTGCTTTGGCCAGTATTGGTTCGGTTGCACCTTATGTTGGTCTGTTCGGTACCGTCTGGGGCATCATGAACGCTTTTATTGGCCTGGCAGATGTCGATCAGGTGACGCTGGCGACGGTTGCACCTGGTATTGCTGAAGCCCTGATTGCAACTGCCATTGGCCTGTTCGCAGCTATTCCAGCGGTGTTGGCCTTTAACCATTTCACGGCCAAAGGTGAAACCGTTTACTCTGATCGTGCCCTGTTTGCCGAAGAAATGGTGGCACTGCTACAACGTCAGTCCGTGGGCATAACTCAGGACAAAGACTAATGGCGATTCAAGGTTCAGGACGCTTTCAGCGTATTAAAAAGCCACTGAAAAGTGACATGAATGTCGTACCTTATATTGATGTGATGCTGGTGCTTCTGGTGATCTTTATGGTCACTGCACCCATGATCACCAGTGGCATCAAGGTCGACCTACCTCAGGCCAATGGGCTACCGATTGAATCTAAAGATGCACCGACCATTGTCACCCTGAAAGAAGATGGTTCATATTATTTAGAACATAAAAATCAGGCCACTGGCCCAGTCACGCTGGATGAATTGACTGCTGCCCTTGTTGAAGCGCAAACACAGGCACAAAATGACAATAAAGTGCTGAATGTCGTGATCAATGGCCACAATACCCGTCCTTATGGCGATGTCATGGCCTTGATGTCCAGCCTGCAGGATGCCGGTTTATCTCAGGTCGGTTTACTGACCCAGCCATTAGAATAATGTATGAAAGATTATAAAAAGCCACCATTTCAGAAAAAAGCCATCGCGATTGGATTCACCTTAGGAATCCATGCCGTGGCTTTGGTGGGTTTACTTTATCTTGGCATGAGTAAACCACCTGAACCGCCGAAGCAGATTAAAACGGTCCTGATCAAACCTGAGGACCTCAAACCGGTCACCCGAGAAGAAACGCCGTTTGAGGAAACTGCACATGAAAATGTCGCAGAAGAAATTACTCAAACAGCTGAACCTAGTCCTGAGCCTGCGCCAGTCATTCCGACAGCGGCGCCTGCCACACCTGCTGCTCCGCCTGCACCGAAAGTGGATACACAAAAAGCCCAGCAGGAACTCAAAGAGGTAGCGCAAGCCAAGGCTGTACAACAAGCTGCTGAAGCAGCGAAACGTGCCGAAGCTGCCGAACAGGCGAAATACGCAGCAGCCAGAGCAAAAGCGGAGGCAGCACAAAAATCCAAGGCAAATGCCGAAGCTGCTCGTCAGGCTGAAGCAAATGCACAGCGTAAAGCGGATGCTGCACAGAAAGCCAAATTAGATGCTCAGAAAAAAGCGGATTTGGCCGCCAAACAAAAAGCCGATGACGCTGCGAAAGCCAAAGCAGAGGCAGATGCGAAACGTAAAGCTGATACCGATGCAAAAGCCAAAGCTGAGGCGGCAGCTAAAGCAAAAACTGACGCAGATGCAAAACGTAAGGCAGATGCGGAGGCGAAACGTAAAGCTGATGCGGATGCAAAAGCCAAAGCAGAGGCGACAGCTAAAGCAAAAGCTGAGGCGGATGCAAAACGTAAGGCGGATGCCGATGCAAAAGCCAAAAACGATGCTGCTGCAAAGGCCAAAGCAGAGGCGACAGCTAAAGCAAAAGCTGAGGCGGATGCAAAACGTAAGGCGGATGCCGATGCAAAAGCCAAAAACGATGCTGCTGCAAAGGCAAAAGCAGACGCGGATGCAAAACGTAAGGCAGATGCCGATGCAAAAGCCAAAGCAGAGGCAGATGCCAAGGCTTCAGCAGCCAAACAGGCCGCTGAAGAAGCTGCTCAGAAAAAAGCGGAATCAAAACGGATTGCGTCTACTGCAAAACGTGATTTCGAAAATAAAATTAAACGTGCTTGGGATACCCCAGTGGGATCGTCAGGTCAGCGCGCTACTGCTCGTGTGACCTTGAATGACAATGGCGGTGTGGTTTCTGTCATCGTGAACTCAAGTGATGCAGACATGAAAGCCAGTGTCGAAGCTGCGGTGCGGGCTGCTGCGCCGTATCCGATGCCTTCAGATCCAGATGCACGCCGAGAAGCACGAAGTTTTACATCAACCTTTACCGCACAATAAAAACCAAGCCATCACACATTATTGAGGTGATGGCTTTGATTTTTTCAGCTAAACTTCACTTTAATATGATTAAATAATATTCATTTTTCACAGTGTCATAACAGTTTGGTCATAAAATCCTGGTTTTATTCTATTAAATCCATGCGATGATGTAGCCCAAGCTACCTATACAATAAATCCGTTGATTTGAGTAAATAACGAATGATGGAAAAGACTCGCAAACACCTACTCTGCCTCGCAATCATTGGCGCTTTAAGTCCTGTATTGGCAACTCAGTCCTATGCCCAGTTGCATCTGGAAATTACCAAGGCACCTGAGGCAGCACCTAAAATCGCCATTGTGCCATTCAGTCAGGATCAGAGCATCTATCCTATTGTTGAAAATGACTTGAATCGTTCAGGCAGATTTACCAGTGTTTCAAAAAACCTGCCTGCGACTGCCACATTAAATAACCCGAATGCAGAAGCTTGGGCATCCGCTGGCGTTCCCTATGTCGTGACCGGTTCATCAAAAACCACAGCGGATGGTTCTTTTGAAATCCAGTATCAGTTATACGATATCGAAAAAAAACAATATCTATTAAATGAATTACTAACTGTTCCAGCCTCACGTACCCGTCAGGCAGCGCATATGATCAGTGATGCCATCTATCAGGCATTAACTGGCATTCCAGGTGATTTTACTGGACGTATTGCTTATGTACTGCGTAATCCAGCAACACCAGAACAACGTTATACCTTGCAAATTGCCGATACCGATGGCGAACAGCCAAAAACCATTTTGACTTCGCGTGATCCGATTCTTTCTCCAGCCTGGACACCGGATGCCAAAAAAATTGCTTATGTCTCGTTTGAAACCAAACGTCCGGCAATTTATGTACAGGATCTGGCTACAGGACAACGCGAAAAACTGGCCAGTTTCCGTGGCTTAAATGGCGCACCAAGTTTCTCTCCAGATGGCAAGAGCATGCTGTTTACTGCATCCATGCATGGCAATCCGGAAATCTATCAGATGAATCTGGAAACACGTCAATTACAACGTATGACCAATGACAGTGCGATCGATACCGAAGCACGTTATGCTCCAGATGGAAAATCCTTTATCTTTACTTCTGATCGTGGTGGATCTCCACAGATTTATCGCCATGATCTCGCTTCAAGTAGCAATAAACGTCTGACCTTCCGTGGTGCATTTAATGCACGTGGTACGCTGAGCGCAGATGGCAAAAAACTTGCATTGGTTCATCGTCCAAGCGGCAGTAACTATCGGGTTGCCGTTCAAGACATGAACTCTGGTGTAAATAATATTCTGACGCCAACAACTCTAGACGAATCACCAAGTTTCTCGCCAAATGGCCAGATGGTGGTGTATGCCACACGTGAAGGCGCGCGCGGACTTCTGTCGATCATGTCACTAGATGGTCGTTTCCGTATGAACTTGCCAAGTGAAACGGGCGAAGTCCGTGAACCGGCTTGGGCACCAAAATAACATTGGTATCTGTATAAACCTTTTACCCCATAATCAAACTTCATGGAGATGAAGATGAACAAAGTAAAATTATTTGCCTTACCACTTTTAGCAGCAGCTGTCGTCATGACAGGTTGTGCGAGCCGTAAACCTGCCGCTGAAGTTCAAACCGGCGGTTTAGATACAACCAGCTCAACCACAGTGGATACGCAAGGTCTGAGTGAAGATGCTGCATTAAATGCACAAAACATGGCGGGTGCATCGGCAAAGGGTGTCACTGCGGAAAACAAGGCTTTCTTGGCAAAACGTGTCGTACATTTTGACTATGACAGTACTGAACTCAGCAATGAAGATCTTCGTACCCTACAAGCACATGCACAGTTCCTGATGGCCAATGCCAACTCACGTGTCGCACTCACCGGTCACACCGATGAACGTGGTACCCGTGAATACAACATGGCGCTTGGTGAGCGTCGTGCCAAAGCTGTTGAAAGCTTCCTGGTGACTACTGGTGTAAATGCTGCTCAATTAGAAGCCGTCAGCTATGGTAAGGAAATGCCAATCAATCCAGGTCATGATGAAAATGCCTGGAAAGAAAACCGCCGTGTTGAAATTAATTATGAAGCGGTACCACCATTGTTGAAATAATTTTCAATGCTGGCGTATCAAATAAAAAGCACTCATGATTGAGTGCTTTTTATTGGGTTGAATGAACAAATCTGTTTATTCTACGGTCTGGCCTGGTTCAACTGCTTGCATCGATTCAATCAGGTCGTGTTTATTGAATTGTTTGTACTCTGGTTTTGCTTCATAATCCCGCCAGGCTTCTTTCATCTTGTCTTCAGAGATATCATCTAAAGTAATGCCTTCACTTGGCGTTGGAGTCGCATCAAACTTTAATGTTGTCATATCTGTGCTCCTATTCTCAATTTTCCCTTGCATTCAACATAGCACTTTCCACAGGAGTTGCAAGGGCAAAATCGATACAAATAATCCAGTTTGATTTTTCTTTTAGTACGTTCTCATCTAAAATATAGCCGCATATCGTTTTGATCATTTTTTCCCGATTTAAGTCTTGGAGTTTTCCCTTATGTCATACCGCACCTTATCCCAGTTTTTACAGCAACAAAGCGGGAATCTCACACCTGAACTTGCACAAGTTATTGTAACGATTGCAAACACTTGCAAGGACATCGATCTGTTGCTGCAAAAAGGTGCTTTAGCGGGTGTATTGGGAAGTGCACAGCATGAAAATGTTCAAGGCGAAGAGCAAAAGAAACTGGATGTCATTTCCAATGATTATCTGATTGATGCTTTACAGCAACATCCGCATGTTGGTGGTTTGGCTTCAGAAGAACTGGATGACTTCACGCCTGCACAGGAAAATGGCCAATTTCTGGTCTTGTTCGATCCACTCGATGGTTCAAGTAATATCGACATCAATATGTGTGTGGGTACGATTTTCTCGATTCTTCCTGCGAAAAATGCCGTGACTCAGGCCGAAGACTTTATGCAAGCCGGTGTCAATCAAGTGGCTGCAGGTTATGTACTGTATGGTCCATCGACCATGATGGCATTGACTGTCGGTGCAGGCGTAGTGTTCTTTACCTTTGACCCGGAAACTCAAGAATTCCTGCTAACTTCTGAAGCGATTCAAGTCGCTGCAGATACCAAAGAATATGCGATCAATGCCTCGAATCAACGCCACTGGGAAGCACCAGTACAACGTTATATCGATGAATTATTGGCAGGCAAAACCGGTCCTCGTGAAAAAGATTTCAATATGCGCTGGGTTGCCTGTATGGTGGGCGATATTCACCGTATTCTTTGTCGTAGCGGTATCTTCATGTATCCATACGACTTTAAAGATCCGGCTAAAGCTGGTCGTCTGCGTTTAATGTATGAAGCCAACCCAATGAGTATGCTCATGGAGCAGGCTGGCGGCGCATCCACCACAGGCCGTGTCCGTATTCTGGAGATCGAACCAACTGATCTACATCAACGTGTGCCAGTGATTATCGGTTCTAAAAACGAAGTTGATCTTGTGACCAGCTATCATAACTAATTTTTTATAGCGGTAGCCGATATTGAATCGGCTACCGTGGATTATATCTCCCATGCCAACTTTTTTTCTTGATTCAAAAGACAATCCAAAAATTAAACACTTACGTGGTTTGATTGAACAAAACACCTATCGTAAAAAACAGGGGCAAACTGTGCTGGAAGGCACGCATCTGTCTCTCGCCTGGCTGCATGAAAACCGTAAAATTGATTCGATTTTTACCACTGAACATGCACTTTCGCATCCTGATTTCGAGAAAATTCTCGCAAAATACACAGGGATGGTCTTTGTTCTAAGCGAATCTTTATACAAAGATTTAAGCACCTTAGGAACGTCTTTAGCCTGTTTAGCTGTGGTCACTTTACCGACAGCAAATTATGCACTGGATTTTAAAGCCGACACTTTAATTCTGGAAAATGTACAGGATCCGGGTAATGTTGGTACCCTGCTTCGCTCTGCAGCAGCAGCCGGTATTGAACAGATTGTCTGCACCAAAGGTTCTGCCTCACTTTGGTCACCACGAGTATTACGTGCCGGTATGGGTGCGCACTTCACGCTGCAAACTTTTGAAAATATTGCACTTGAACAAATTCTTGAGCAATTTCAAATTCCTGTATACGTCACCAGCTCACATCGTGCCGAAAGTCTGTACTCAAAAGATTTAGGTAAACCTTGCGTATGGATCTTGGGCAATGAAGGTCAAGGCGTTTCTGATTATGCAATGCAACACGCAGAAGCTGTCAGTATTCCGCAGCCGGGTGGTCAGGAATCCTTAAATGTTGCGATTGCAGGATCGATCTGTTTCTTTGAAATGGTACGTCAACGTATCTAATTAGGGATTTAGGTTACAGTGTTTTAATTCGGCCCTGCCCGTTTATAAAATAGATTACACTACAAAAATAATAAACTTAATTGTCAACCAAACCATGATTCCCAACGTTATATGATTATGAACTTGGGAATCATGGTGGGTGTCCAATGACAGGATTTTCCATCTCTATGGATTTAGCACCAAAACAGTTGCAATCACACGATGTAAGTATTCTGAAGAGTACGGCTGAAGCACGTCTGAAGAATTTTATGCAAGATGTGACTGGACGCGCCTTGGTGATGATGGAAAGTGCAACTCAAGGTCATCATGGTATTGCCATGGATCTGGTTCAGGAAGCTTTCATTTCCTTACATAAATCCTATGCGGAAAAAAGTACTGAAGAATGGTATCCCCTATTTTATACAATTCTGAACAACAAATTACAGGATTGGCGTCGTAAAGAAGCACGGCGTGGTCAGATGTTTTCATTTTTTAAGAAAGTCAGTCTGGATGATGACGAAATTGAACTTGAGGATATCGTGGACGAAGCTACACCGACGCCTTTGGACTTTCTGGATCAGGCAGTGACAGCTGAAGAAATCCAGGAAGCCATTGCCAAACTACCTGTACGTCAGCAGCAGGCATTTATGCTGAGAGCTTGGGAAGGATTTGATACGCATACCACCGCACAAATTATGGACTGCTCAGAAGGCAGTGTAAAAACTCATTATCACCGTGCTATTCAAGGCTTACGTACCTCTTTGGCACATTTAAATCCATATCTGGGAGGGTCATCCGAATGAATCAAGATGATTTCTTAAAACAAGTAACTTCCAAACTCGATGGACTGGCACAACAACATAAACACAAACCTGTTGTCATGCACCATGTTCTTGAAGAAATTCAGGATTCTAAACATTCACGTTTTGCATTTTTAAAAATGTCAGGTTTTGCCTTGGCAGCAGCAATTGCAGGTGTTGTAGTATTACCCAATATTTCTAGCCACAATGAGCCGCAAACCCAAATGGTGTCAGTACCGAAACTGTCCCCACAAATGCTTGAAGATTTAGAAATGCTAATGGTTCTAGGTGAGGACAAAGTTCCACATGGCAGCTAAAAGATTGGCAATTGCTTTTTGTGCATTCAGTTTTCTGCAAACCAGTTTTGCAGGATTTGAACGTTTTTGGATCTTTTCTAAAGATGCAAATACTCAGGTTTCCGATACCTGGGATAGTCTTTCTGATTCCGAACAGTTGGCACTTATTAAACGCTATCAGTCCCTCAAGGAAATTCCAGAACAGCAGAGCGTCAGCTTACAGCAGCGTATGGACTGGTTTACCCAGCTTCCTGAGGTTGAAAAACAAAGAATGCGTGAGACTTGGCAAATGATGAGCAGTCAGGAACGTCGAGAACTTGGCTTACGCATGCAAAATGCCAAACCTGAAGAACGACTTGCCATTCGGGAAGAGTACATTCTCAAATACCAGCAAACGACTCAACCACCCTCTAGCTCGCATTAAGCGACCCATATAAAAAGCCTCTAAATGGATAATGCCAGTCAGTTAAGCAATTGACTGGCATTTTCTTTTTTAAATTCATGATCATATTTGCCAGGTAGAAAAGTCATCCGCAACTGTTGGATGCATGAGGTGTATTGCTCCGCAAGATACCTTCCTTGTGAAACTCCGCTTCTCATTTGGGCAAAACCAAAGTCACAAATGATAGGACAAATATTTGATTTAAAACCTTAAGACTCCATCGTGAACCACTAAAAAGTTAAAGCGTCTATTTCTAAACTCCTTAACTGATCAGCATTCTTCCAAATGGAGGCTTTTGAATTTTCCAATTAGGTTTTATTTTCTTAGACGGCGATAAACGACCAGCCCAAATAATCCGAATAGTCCCCAAATTCCGAATGAACCACCACCACTTGATGACGTATTGGCATTTTTTACCGTATTTCGTAGCAGGATCGTTGCTGTTTCAGACATTTTTTCATCTGCATCAAAAATCGTATACTGCATGCTGTAATCTGCCTGACTTAAGTTATTTCTCACACTAAATGTCAGCTTTCCACCATAGCAGGTCTCGCGCTGATAAGTATCAGGACAAGGGCCTTGTCGCTCTGCATTAAGAGAAACTCCGGCAGGAATCTTCACAATACGAATTGGAATCTCTTTTCCCTCTTTATCCTGATAAAAAGCCGACTTTCCTGAAGGTAGAGGCCCATCACCATCATCACTATCATTTTCAAGTGGATTCACAGTCACTGTCAGATTATTCTCTGGGCTAATCCAATATTCATCACTCTTGGCAATCGGTGCAATATTGTTAAAAGCTGCTTTTAAAATTCCAGCACTGCTGATCCCCGTGGCCTTATCTTTGAGAGTATAGCTACAGAATTCCATATCTGTTGCCTTGGTCATTTTCCCATCGGTACGATACATCATGATCCGGTTGAGATCAGGCTTCCATTCACACTTAAGATTGGGGTCATTCGGATCACCCTTCACACTGGTCGAACTACCCGTACCAATTAACTCACCTACTCCTAAAGACTTAACACTAATATCATAATTTTGTGCATTCAAGACTTTGGTTTGAACCGTATTACCCATCAAGGTTTCCTGAGGCATGGCCAGCACAAAGGGATTGACATAAATTGCACGGTATTGCTGATATTGCTTGGTATATTTAAGTAAATCTTCGTATTCTTTTAACTCTTGCTTTAACCCAGGTATTTCCTCTGCTGCCGTATTCTTATTTGCAATAATGCTTTTGATGTCAGTTATATTGTCCTGATAAAAATTATTCAAATCGACCAAGCTGCTATTTTTCAGATCTGTGATATCTGCTGCGGTCAGACGTCGGATTTCGATTGAACCGATTTCACAGCTATTTTTTGCATCTGGATTTAAGGTAAGAGTAGATCCCGCCACCCGATCAATGCCACGTTGATCCTGTTCAGCACAGCCACTTACCCCCACATCTACCAAATCTGTAGCTGTTCCATTATCACGTGGGTAATACATGCCTAGAAAACGTTTATCAATTGCAGGCTCAATATAAGCTGTTAATAAGTTGTTTATCGTGCTGTTAGAAACGTCAAGATTGTTTGAAGTTTCATCCGCATCTAACTCTGGCAATACACAACGTGATAGTCCAGTGGTTTGTATGGCATTTTTAACAGTAGTAAATACGACGCTTTGCTCCTTAGTCGGATTCCCCTGATTTAAGGCATATTCACAAGATAAGCCCTGATTAAATGCTAAAACATTAAAATAGAAATATTTAGAACCTGTTTTGTCATAAAATAAAGTAGATTGAGCTGCATTCTCAACAATAGTATTACTTAAGGCAGTTAAACTGGAAAAGGCACTGAGAGGGCGATTGGCTTGATTGGTCATACGCAAAATATGCCCTGTCTGACTCGCAGTATTTTTGGCAATGGTAGAATTATTCAACTCTACGGTTGCATAACCACAAAAATCAAGAATGCTGGCCGTATTTTCTGACCCATTTTTAACAATACTACTAGAACTAACTTTTACATTGGTTTGAGTCGTCCCTAAATTCCCCTGGCAATCCATAGCCAACACACTACCATATGAACTTGCCTTATTTTGGTGAAGCAGCGAATCCTGGATGATCACACTCCTTTCGGTATTCATCGCCACCGTATAAATAGCCCCCCCTTCTGCATCTGCCCGAGAATTTACGATTTCACTGCTATTAATGCTTAAGGGGCCCGCGACATAAAAGGTACCGCCATTGCCCTTATCCTGTGTATTTTTTGCCGCATAACCATCTTTTAAGATGAGATGATAGACTTCCAGACTGGATTGACTGGCCATACTGTTAAAGAGACGGGTTTTTCCCTGACCTGAAATCGTGGTTTTTAAAGCATCACGGGTTGGGTATAAATTCGTAATCGGACTACGACTGGTATAACTAAAGGGCGTTTTTCCATAAATTTTGAGCGCGGACTCAATGACAAGTTCGCTGTCTAATTTGTATTCACCCGCTTCAAGCTGAATCACGTCTGGGGCTGAACCATCCAGCCGAAGCGTACGGCCGACGTTACATCCGCCATAGGATTTATCTAGTTTTGCAGTTTTAATCGCTTCTCGCAAAGAGCAGGCATTACTGTTCTCTCCGTCTTCATCCACCAAAGTGGTGACATAGATGGTTTTATCTTCGGCTGCCATCAAACTCATGGCAGATAAAATCATGGCCGCAAGCAGTCCTTTTTTATAATTTTTCATGATTTTTCCTTAATCTTTTAATTCACGGCGCAAACCCATTAACCCAATTAAAATCAGTAGCCCACCAAAGCCCCATGCACCACCTGAAGTTTTGACTGATTTGTCTTCCATTTCATTTTTTGGCTCCTGCACGATTTGAGTGGTAATGGTCAGATAAGGTTTACTTTTATTAAATCGCGTGGATGTGGTTACCACTTGCAGCTCGAAGATATCTGCCCCATGCCAAGTCGAATCTGGGGTATACACCACATTGCCATGAATATCGATACGTGTTTTACCTTTGGACTCTGTTTTAGTTTGCACAACTTTCAAACATCCATCTTGCCAAGGCTCACCTGTCGGCTGTTGACCAACTATGACATTGCATTGTTCTTTTGGAATTAAATCACTATCACCCAAAAAGGATTCAATTGAAAATTTGGCAATTTCACCTTTTAACAGGTCTTGTCCAACCAGACTCCCTGAGGTTGGCACAGTGATTTCAATCGCACCACGGTCACAGAACAGATTATCTATTAAACGGTTGATACCACGCTGGTCAGCAGCTTCACATGCCACTGTCGGGGCTGCAAGATTAAGCGCTGTACCTCTATTTACAATAGATGAGTCGCTGACCTGATTATGACTTAATAAAATACGTGGACGCATATAACCAAGAAATTGCCCTTTAGCAACGCTGTATGGACAAAGTATGGCTGTGCTATTTTCACTCAAGGTTTGACAAACACCTTCACTCTTATTTGAAGCTTCGGCTAAGATTTGTGTACCATTCCAGAGCTCATTTGGAGCAACAGCATCCCCTGTACCGCAGGACACAGTCA
Organism: Acinetobacter sp. YH12208; assembly: GCF_013418055.1. Lineage (NCBI taxonomy): Bacteria > Pseudomonadati > Pseudomonadota > Gammaproteobacteria > Moraxellales > Moraxellaceae > Acinetobacter > Acinetobacter sp. YH12208. The sequence continues at coordinate 46,392 of NZ_VPCT01000003.1, read as the reverse complement.
GCAGATTGTTTTGAATCAGGGTTTTATCGCCGGTTTCAATTTGGCAGTCCTGTGCACCATTTCTTAAAATAATACTATTTGCCACATAAGCCCTGCCAGCCGGGGCATTCGTACGTAAAGCAGTATCAGCATTATCAACGATCGTTAGGTTATTTAATCCCATCCCGTCCATGACATTAATGAGTGTCCCCTTATTTTTTAATAGGGTACTACTTAATACTTCGGCACTAATATTTTGAAGATTCTCTGTGTCAGCAAACTGCCCGGCGCTATAAATATTGGCCGCCGAGTTATTTAAGGTCTGGTTATTTTTAAGGACACTTTGCCTGATAAGGAAAGCGGGCAACTCGCTATATAAAATGCCACCTCGTTGTGCTTTGTTATTTTCAATCAGGCTATTTTTAATTTCAACACGACTGAGAAAGTTCTGACCAAATTGACCCGTATTATAAATTGCCCCACCCAAATTGGCTGCACCATTAAATAAACGGCTATATTCAACCACCACTTGGCCTTTATTATGAATCAGACCACCTTGTTCAGCACAACTGACTTTGCCACAGCCTTCGAGGTCTAGTTCTTTTAAGTTAAGCTGAACCAGTGTATCTGTGCTGTTAAGGCGAAATAGATTGTCAGTTCCTTGCATTTGAATATGGGCATTATGCAGACCCAGTGTTTTTTCAGTTGTACTGAATTCTTCATCGCTATCAGCTACAGACCGAATGCTTAGAGATTTTTTGATTGCTATATGCTTATTGAGCACATAAGTATTTTTTTCTTTTAAAATAATGGTACTGGATGAGTTTTCTCCACCACATCCCATAAAACCTTCTTTGGCTAAGCCCCGGTTAATATATCCAACGGCTTCTCGAAGTGAACATTCCTTGTCATCTTTTTCAATATCTTCTGTCGTGGTTACAATAATATCTGCACTATACGCCTGCCCTGCCATACACAGCAAAGCCATGCCTATGCTCTTCTTGAGCATAACCTTCTCCTTAATTTTTATTTCTTTCTTTTTCTTCTAAAGTTGCAGAATCCTTGCAACTGTGAATTATTTTGCCTTACTGTGGCATAGACTGAGCAATTACTCAAGAATTTTTATGATTTACCGATATTCGTCAATCAAGGCATAAATCTGTCGCAGATTGGCATTGCTGACCTTCAGTTTTTCTCCCTTAAGCAGTTGAATAATTTGCTCTAATCTCTGAAGAAGTACCGAAGTTTGATGTGGCCCATGACTCAGTAAATAGTCAAAAATTTGAGGATCTAAATGAATCCCCCGACGATCCAGTACGGATGAAACCAGCGCATAACGATCAGCATAAAGGCTACCACTCGGCACACGGGTACTCACCGCTTGTGTTAAGCGTGACTGTAGATCTGGCAGCTCAAGCTTAAGTTCAATCGGCGCAAAGCGTGAAGAAAATACCAGCTGTCCGCCGCCTTCATTATTATAATTAATCAGATGAAAGACTGCGCGCTGCCAATGCGGCACACCACTAATCGCTTCAATATCATCGAGTGCGACCAGATCAAAACGATCCAGCGAGGTAATTGCCTCGGTCGGGGCATCTAGAAGCTCAAGTAAAGATACCTGAATCGCAGATTTCCCTACTTCAAGATAAGAGTCACAGATGGCTGACAATAAATGACTTTTGCCTGTTCCCGCCCCACCATAGACATAAAAACGGCTGATTAAGCCTGCATGCAATTGACGCACTGCATCAATCACATGCCCCCAACCTGGCCCTGAAAAATCACTGATTCGGGCATCAAGCTGAGGTTCTATATCTAACTGCAATTGACGCATATGATTTTTTGGCCTTATGAGTCTTTACCATGGGGGTCATGAATTTTACTTGAGTTCTCCTCTGCTTGCAGCGGTTTTTTCTCTGGCTTTTTCATTTCAATATCAACATCTAAGTCTGCTGTTTCGATATTGATTGAACCGGTAGAGGCATCTTGCATCACAATGGCCCGATCTCCATAAAATGTTGTGTGTTCATAGTACTCGCGTACATGCCGCAGTAGTACCACAATCACGGCTGCCACCGGTAATGCAATCAGCATTCCCAGGAAGCCTGCCAGCTGTGCACCTGCCAATACGGCAAATACTACGGCAACAGGAGAAAGACCAATTTTATCGCCCAGCAAGAATGGTTGCAGAATATAACCTTCAACTGCCTGTCCGACCATAAACACAATGCCGACCAATACCAGTTGCCACCAGTCAATCCCAAATTGCAATAAGGTCGCAATCACCGCTGCAATAATACCGACTGCAAAGCCCAGATAAGGAATAATACTGGCCAGACCTGCCACCATACCAATAATCAATCCAACCTCAAGACCAATCAGTTGCAAGCCCACCGCATAGACAATTCCCAGCAAGATCATGACCAGAAACTGCCCTTTAACAAAAGCACCCAGCACGCTATGACATTCGCCCACAATTTTTAGTGTACTTTTTTCATAAGGACGTGGAATCAGGCGGCGCAAACTCCCCAGCATACGATCCCAATCCAGCAGGAAATAGAAGGCAATGATGGGAATTAAGACAATCGTACCGCCAATCTGGAGAAAATTAATTCCGGATTGAGCAAGGCGTAACAAGAATGCCTGAATACTGTCTGCGCTATAATTGGTTTGTACATAATTCATGACCACATCAGAAATCTGATTGGTATCAATTTCCATTTCAACGACATTAAAGGTATTGGACAACCATGGTAAAAAGGTCGAATTAATCCATCCAATGATCGCGGGTATATTGTCACGTGCATACATCAACTGTTGCCAGATCAGTGGCACTAAATACCAGATGGCCAAGGTCAGTACAATTCCGATTCCGATAAAAACGATACTAATAGAAAGCCAACGCGGCAGACCCACATCATGCAATTTATCCACCAGCGGGCTAAATAGATAAGCCACTAAAAGTGCTGCAACAAATGGAATTACAACGGGTTTTAATAAGTATAAAGTCCATAACAATAAAGCTATCCCAGCTAGGATAAACACGCGACGCAATGTGCGATCTACCATAAAGTTTCGCCTTTTCTCTATTAATCATTCTAAAAATTAAAATATTTCAATAAAGATAGCATTTTAGATCAGAAATACCATAAGAGTTTTATATATTCAGGTTATAATCGCCACCGCGAATGCGGAGACTTCATTATGAGCAACTCAACTTCTACCCCAAATACTGGTTTAAGCTACAAAGATGCAGGTGTCGACATTGAAGCGGGCGACGCGTTAGTCGATCGTATCAAATCTGTCGCTAAGCGTACCTCACGTCCCGAAGTTATGGGCGGTCTAGGTGGCTTTGGTGCACTTTGTAAAATTCCTAAAGGTTATGAAGAACCTGTTCTCGTATCTGGCACAGATGGTGTGGGTACAAAATTACGTTTAGCATTGAATTTGAACCGTCATGACACAATTGGTCAAGACCTGGTGGCAATGTGTGTTAACGACCTTCTCGTGTGTGGTGCTGAACCACTGTTCTTCCTCGACTATTATGCAACTGGCCATTTGAATGTGGATGTTGCTGCAAATGTTGTCACTGGTATCGGTACTGGTTGTGAGCTTGCTGGCTGTGCACTGGTCGGCGGTGAAACTGCTGAAATGCCAGGCATGTATGAAGGCGAAGATTACGATCTTGCAGGTTTCTGTGTCGGTGTCGTTGAGCAAAGCAAAATTATTGATGGCTCTAAAGTCAAAGCCGGTGACGTTTTAATTGGTGTTGCTTCTTCAGGTGCACACTCAAACGGTTACTCACTGCTTCGTAAAATTCTAGACGTGAAAAATGTTGATTTAACTCAAATCGTTGATGGTCGCCCACTTGCAGATGTTGCAATGGAACCAACCCGTATTTATGTCAAATCGATTCTTGAATTGCTTAAACATGTCGATGTACACGCAATGGCACACATCACCGGTGGCGGTTTGCCAGGTAACTTACCTCGCGTCCTTCCAAATGGTGCTCAAGCGCTTGTGAATGAATCTTCTTGGGAATGGCCTGAGCTATTCAAACTTCTACAACGTGAAGGCGGTGTAGAGCAGTTTGAAATGTATCGTACCTTTAACTGTGGCGTCGGCATGGTGCTTGTGGTTGATGCAAATGAAGCTGACAAAACTGTTGAATTACTCAACGGTCTTGGTGAGAAAGCATGGACAATGGGGCAGATTCAAGACAATGCTGAATCGGTTGCAGGTGCAGACGAAAAAATTCGTGTGATCTTCGCATAATTCCGCATGATTAAAATTGCTGTACTTGTTTCAGGTAGCGGATCAAATCTACAAGCCTTGATTGATGCCAATCTTTCAGGGCAAATTGTCGGCGTGATTTCCAATAAACCTGAAGCCTTTGCTTTAACGCGTGCGCAACAAGCAGGAATTCACACTGCAGTTATTGAACACAGGCAATATCCAAACCGAGAAGCGTTTGATGATGTGATGCATCAGCAACTGCTGGACTGGGATGCGGATCTGGTGGTACTTGCCGGCTTTATGCGAATTTTAAGTGAAAAATTTGTAAAAGCCTGGGAAGGTAAAATGTTGAACATTCACCCTTCTCTATTGCCTTATTACAAAGGCATGCATACCCATCAGCGTGTACTCAATACCGGTGATGTTCTGCACGGCTGCACGGTGCATTATGTCACGGCTGAACTTGACGCAGGCCAAGCGCTTGCTCAAGGTGTGCTCAAGGTTTCTCACCACGATACGGTAGACAGTTTGGCAATGCGTGTGCATAGCCTTGAACATGTAATCTATCCTCAAGTCGTAGAATGGATTTGTAGCGGTACCATTCAATACACTGAAGACGGTGTGCTATATCGAAACGAGAAAATGCAAGAACCTGTTCAATTCTGCAAGTTTTAACATCATTTAAATATAAAAAACGCATCCTCGGATGCGTTTTTTATATTCTCTTTTTAATGATTCAAACAGATTGTTGCTGAATCAATTGCTTTACCAAGTCCGCTACCTGATCGGGTTGTTCCAAGGGAAACATATGTCCTCCCTCTACCACGGTAAAAGGAATACCAAATTTCTTTTCGACCTGCTGCGGGAACTTGCGGGCCAGAAATGGACCTTGCTCAGCCACGACCAAATGTACCGGAACTTTCGGTTTCGCCTGAGGCAACCACCATAGCGACGGATTGGTTCTAAACACGGCCACTTCATCCTTTTTAGGAATGGTGAGTTCTACTCCGCCCCGAATCGGATCATCTTGCAAGGCATGCTCAATATAGGCCTGGAAGCAATCTGCATCAAAGTCTTGATAAAAACCTTTAGGACGCAACAACGCTGCTGCCTGTTCACGTGAATCCCAATGATCACGACGGCGCTTGGACAGGCCTGCCGGAGACATTCTGTCCAAAGCTTTTAAGCGCAAAGTTTTCGCAAGATGCAAGGCAAAGGCTTCTTTACCCATAATCATCGGCGGGTCCAGCATGATCATCTGCGAAAACAGTTCGGGACGCTGCAAGGTAGCCTGGAAAGTTAATACTGATCCTAGAGAATGTCCCAAACCAATCACCGGTCGACCTTTTGACTGACGCACAATACTGTCAATCACTTGCTGAGTCAGGCTTTTCCAATGGTTATCCACTGGATAACGTTTATCAGGCCCTAAGAGCGGCACATAGATAATATCGTAATCATCTTGCAGTCCATCAAACAGCTTTTGATAGACTTTCGATGGCACGCCATTGGCGTGCGCGAAATGAATCAATGGTTTCATTGCAATGTCGTACTGTTTTCTGACTGAAGTTTCTGCGCAACTGAAGTGGCAATTCCGTCACCAATCGATGAGCCCATGCGACCCAATACGGACTCAAATGGACTATATTCAATCGTATAATTCAAGGCTTTTTCAGTTTTCAGTTCGCGCTTCAAGGTATTTAAACTTCCAATCCGATCTGCAATTCCTAATTTCACCGCCTGATCACCGGTCCAGAACAAACCAGAGAAAATCGCAGGATCGGTTGATTTCAGTTTATTACCACGCCCCTGTTTTACCGCATTAATAAAGTGACTATGCACATTATCCAAGACACCTTGTACATGGGCTTTTTGTGCAGGATCGACTGGTTGAGTCATCGACAGCAAGGCTTTATTGTCACCTGAAGTCATGGTGCGATCTTCAACACCAAGCTTTTGCAGCAAATTACTCACGCCATAATTTGGCATGATCACACCAATCGAACCGACTAAACTCGATGGATTGACAATGATCTCATCCGCAGCAGAAGCGATATAATAAGCACCTGAAGCACCGGTATCACCGATCACTGCATAGAGTTTTTTCTCGGGATACTGCTTTTTCAAATACTGAATTTCTTGCCAGATTTCATCGGACTGTACCGGTGAACCACCCGGCGAGTTGACATTCAGCACTACGGCTTTACTCTGTTTATTTTCAAAAGCTTTTTTCAGCGATTTAATCGTATTGCTACTGTTGACACTCTGCTTGTCGGCAGCAATCGTACCAATAATATCGACGACGGCAATATGAGCACCTGCGCCAGCGCTGGCATCTGAGGAAACTGAACTACAGCTCTTGCCGAGTGCCAAAATCACCACAAGCAGATAAGCAAAAGTCAGGAATTTAAAGAAAATTCCCCAACGGCGCGCACGACGCTGCTCTTCAACCGAAGCTAAAACCGCTTTTTCTAGCAATTTCCACTCCGGACCAGTCGGTTGAACTGGCTGTTGTGTATTTTGTATTTGATTTTCAGGTTTTGGTGGCCAATCGGACATAAATAATCCAATAAATTGATTTATATTGAACCCATTATATACACTGAATCGGGTAATTCTGTCTAAACAAAACGTTTTCGCCTATAATAAATTTTGTTCTCTTTTTATTGTACTTAGACGAAATCAATGACGAAACAGGACTCACGGAATTCAGCTTACGGTTTACTCAAATACATTAGCCGCCAACCGCTTCCAGTTTCTCGATGGATGGCTCGCATCCTGGCCTTTATTGTAAACAGTTTCAAAGTCACGAAAACCTCGGAAGTCATTCGCCTGAACCTAGAAATCAGTCTCTCTGAACTGTCTGATAATGAACGTGAACGTATTAACCGTGCCGCGGTTCGCAATGAATTAATGTCATATTTCGAGTTCTTTACCATTTGGGGCTCAAGCAATCAAAAAAATATCAAACGTGTGCATCGCGTTATTGGCGAAGATCTCCTTCATGATGCACTGGCACAGAATAAAGGTCTGGTGTTAATTGTGCCGCATTTTGGTACCTGGGAAATTATGAATGCCTATGTTGCCCAGTTTACCGCCATGACCATTATGTACAAACCTGTAAAAAATCAGACTGCGGATCAATTTGTACGGGCTGCCCGTAGCCGTGAACAGGCACATCTGGTACCGACCGATGAATCCGGTGTCCGTCAGATCTTTAAGGCTCTGAAACAAGGCGGCACCACCGTGATTTTGCCAGATCATACGCCCAATGTGGGTGGTGAATATATTCCGTATTTTGGCGTGCCTTTGGCCACCAGTAATTTAAGTGCTAAGCTGATTCAAAAGACCAAAGCCCGCGCTCTGTTTTTATATGCCCTGCGTAATACTGAAGATGGTTTTGATATCTTTATCGAAGCGATCGACGAAAAAATTTATAGTGGCAATGCCAATCAGGGCACGCAAGTCATTATCAATAGTATTGAAAATTTAATCCGTCGCCACCCTGAACATTATCACTGGAGCTATAAACGCTTTAATGCACATCAGGGCTTGGGCAATCTTTATACACTGGAGCATGAACAGGCTTTGGGCAAAGTAAATGCGTTAAGAACTCAGGAATTACATGAAGCTTCGCCCGCTCTAGAATCAGTGATTTAAAGGCTGTCGATATAACCATTGCCATTGATGCCGTTCGGCAGAAAGTATCAGTTTGGAACCTTGTTGCTGAAAGTGCAAACTGCCCTGTTCGGCTGTAGTCATTAACGGAATATTGAGGGCTTTGAGCCGCTGCTGAGTCAATTGGCTCGGATGGCCATAACGGTTAAATTTCCCTGCCGAAACAATTGCCAGTTTAGGCTGTAAAACTTCTAAAAACTGATAGGCTGAGCTGTGCTGACTGCCATGATGTCCAAGCACCAGCACATCAACTTTAAGCTCAGGATAATCTTGGAGCAGCTGATACTCAGTCTCCCAACCCGCATCGCCCATGAGTAAAAAATTTTGATAAGGCCCGGCATTTTTAACTTGCAGATATACCACGCAAGACCGGTCATTTTTATTGAAATGAGCTGTATTTAACTGATGCTGCCGAGGTGCCAGAATTTTAAACTGAATATCTTCAGACCATTGCCACTGCTGACCTTGATGACAGAACTGAAAACGGGAGGAGTGCGCTATTTCAGGAATCTGATTGGACGATACTTCTTTAATTTTCAATTGATGTTTAATACTGTGATAAGCGCCACTATGATCCTGATCCAGATGGGTTAAAATCAGTTGATCCAGCTTACCCACACCTTGCACAGACAGAAATGGCAGAATCACCTGTCGACCGATACTGAATTTTTCTTCATCATAATAGCCACCCATATCGATCATCATGCTACGCGCTCCATCCCGAAGAAAAATTGCTTGTCCCTGCCCCACATCCAGAATAGAGAGCTGAAATGCATGCTGATTGAGCTGAGGAATACACAGCGGCACACAGGCAAGTGCCGTCCAGCTTTTGGGCAATAGGCCACGCGGTAAAAATACAATCATTAAGGCCAGAATACACAGCGCAATCATCCAGACATTCATCGCCACCGGAATCAGTTGTGGAGCAAACAGCCGATCAAGCAGATCCAGAAATGCCAGCAGCATGTGAATGAAAACATTATTCAATTGAAATACCACACTGGAAAGTGGCTCTGAAATAAAAAACAACAAAGCCGCCAGAATATCGACTGGAACTATTAGCAGCCCAATCCATGGAATCGCGACCAGGTTACTGAATGGGGTAATCCAGGCGATCTGCTTAAAAAACAGCATCATCAAGGGAAATAGTGCCAGAAAGATTTTCCATTGTGATTCCAGCAGCACTTTCAACGCAAAATATAGCCGTTGTAATAAGGTTTGTTCTATCTGACGCGGTTGCTGCTGAATGGTCTGATAGATTCGCAGCAAAACAAAACAGGCCCCATAAGACAGCCAGAATGCAGCCGACAAAATACTGAAAGGATCAAAGAGCAATAATAAGGCAGCACTCAGAATCAGTAATTTTAAAGCTTGCACATTTTGCCTGAGCAACAAGGTAAAGGTCACAATCACGCAGATCAATAAAGTGCGTAGCGCTGGAATTTCAAAGCCCACAAAGGCGCAGTACAGCAAGACACATAGTAAAAAAGGCAGGCTCAAAAAATACTGCCTTGGCCATTTCAGATAAATATGCGGCATAAATCTTGAAATCAGATATTGCAAAGTACCACAGACCATCAAGGCAAAGATCAGAACGTGCGGCCCGGAAATGGCTAATAAATGGCTCATACCAAAACGCTGGAATTGTCGCTCTGTCGCTGGATCTAACAGGCTTTCATCACCGCTTAATAAGGCCAATAACAAACCTTTATGCTGTACGGGTTGCCTGGCTACGAATTCTCTTAATGCCAGTCGCTGCCGCTCTACCCAAAGTAAAATTCGCGGACTTAAATTTTGCTGCTGGCGTAAATATTTGCCATGACCAAGCGCATAAAGTTGTTGCGGTTGTAACTCCTGAATGCTCTTGATTCGGAAACCGGCCATGATATTTTGCTGTAATGCCCACTTTTCAGCGTCAAAAGATCCGGGGGTGGCATAACTATGATGAGGTCGGATTTGGCCTTGAATTAAGTAATATCGTCCAAGTTCAAGGAGGTGCTGCTTTATCTGCGCATTTATCAAACTGGATTGAGTCACGGGTTCTTGGACAGGCAAAAAGCCCATCCATTTAACTGTACTGCCATCAGGACTGAGCACATGCAGAGCTTGCTGGATATTCTGCTCACCAAGCTTATTCAGGTCTTTGATATGCACCACGATCTGTTTTTCGGAGACTTCATGTTCACGCGTCGACAAGCGTTCAGACAGTTGCAGATTGGCATAGCCATGGCCTAGAAATAATCCTAACAACAGGCTTGAACCAGTCATGACCAAATTACTGAATGGTGTGTTGAAAATGTGCTTTAATTTACGGCAACCCAGATACCACAGTAATACCGCGATTAGAACGACCGTGCTGCTCAGTTGAACAGACAGAAAACTTTTCCCCATACAGGCCAGACCTAAAATCCAGCCGATACACAGCCACTGCAACATTGGATCTTATTCTTTATGGTTATTATTTCACCCAATAATAAAGCCCACCGGAGTGAGCTTCAATCAAATGCGAATATTCTCTTGATTTAGGGTGTGACCCACAGACCATCCTGCATATGTAAAATTCGGTCTGCTGCATGTGCCAGTTGTTCATCATGCGTCACAATCAGCATCGCCATATTGAATTCACGTTGCAATTCGGTGAGCAGTTCAAAAATCTTTGCTGCAGTCTTACGATCCAGATTTCCGGTCGGTTCATCCGCCATCATCAGTTTAGGTTTGCCCACCACTGCACGCGCTAAGGCCACACGCTGGCGCTCACCTCCAGATAATTCACCTGGCTTATGTGTCAGACGATGCGAAAGACCAACCCGCTCCAGCAAGTATTCAGCCTGCTGTTTGGCTTCTTTAAACTTCACATTATCGCGGAGCATCAGGGGCATGGCTACATTTTCCAGTGCCGTAAATTCTGGCAACAGATGATGAAACTGATACACAAAACCCAAATGCTCATTGCGCACATAGCCGCGCTCTGCTTCGGACAAGGTATCGAAACGGCGACCATTGACCATCACTTGCCCTGATGTTGGTCGATCCAGTCCACCCAAAACATGCAATAAGGTACTTTTACCAGAACCACTCGAACCGACAATCGAGACAAACTCACCTGCTTTGACCTGCAGCGACAAGCCTCGAATCACATCGACGGTGGCTTTGCCATCGGTAAAGGATTTGTGAATATTCTGGGCATCTAAAATCAGATTACTCATAACGCAAAGCCTCTGCCGGTTGAATTTTTGCTGCACGTAAAGCGGGGTAAATCGTCGCGACAAAACTTAAGGCCAATGATAAGCCGACAATGACCAAGACATCCTGCCAGCGCAAATAAGAAGGTAGATAATTGATAAAATAGGCATCAAACATATTCAGACCCAAAGTATTGTTTAACCAGCCGATAAAGCTACTGATACTGGTCGCTGCAATAATCCCGAGGATTGCGCCGGCACATGTCCCAATCACCCCAATCACCGTACCTTGCACCATAAAGATTTTGGTAATAGTGGCAGGCGAAGCACCCAAAGTCCGTAAAATCGCAATGTCCGATTTTTTATCCGTCACCACCATCACCAGTGATGAAACGATATTAAATGCCGCTACCAGCACAATCAGGAATAATAACAAGCTGACCATGGCTTTTTCCATCTGGATCGCGCTGAACAGATTACCATGGGTATAGGTCCAGTCAGATGCGTAGAAGTTGGCTGGTAAATCTCGCACGATTTCCTGAGACACTTGCGGTGCGACAAAAATATCATCCAGTTTTAAACGCACGCCTTGTGCACCATCTGGTAGGCGCAACAAAGTTGAAGCATCATTTAAAGCGATATATCCCATCATCGAGTCGACTTCAGCACCAATACTGAAAATTCCTACCACTTTAAAGCGTTTGAAACGAGGCACCACACCTGCTGGTGAAGGGGTTGCCTCTGGCAATACCAGGGTAATATTATCGTTTAAACCAACCCCCATGGCATCGGTCATCTGCTTGCCCAGAACAATACCAAATTCACCTTTTTTCAGGCTATCAATACTGCCCTCGACCATATGGTTTTGTATAATGGATACTTTTTTCTCATACTCGGGTTCAATCCCGCTCACCATAATCCCGGCAACCTGTCCCTGTGCCGTCAGCATGCCCTGTAATTGGGTAAATGGTGCGACCCCCTGGACATGCTCATGCTGCTCAATCTGCTTTGCAAGTTCGGGCCAATTTGTTAGAATTTGCGTTGAAGAAACAGTAGCTTGAGGTATCATTCCCAAGACACGATTTTTCAACTCTCGGTCAAACCCATTCATCACAGACAAAACTGTAATGAGGACTGCTACACCGAGCGTGAGACCGATCATTGAGACCAATGCAATAAAAGAAATGAAGTGGTTACTACGCCGTGCGCGAGTATATTTCAACCCTATATACAGCGAGATTGGTTTAAACATAACCATCTAGTCCGAGGTAATAAATTATGGAAAATGTACAGCATCCAAACGGATACACGGAAAGACGCGTTATGTCTCGCATCGATGCTGCCTTACGAATTAATTATCAGATTATTTCCGATGATGTTGCCTTAAATGATCCTTATGACTCTAACTTTGTCTTGCCCCGCTATTTTCTACTACTTGCAGAGCTAGATCAATTTGATCATGCGGTTAACTACGAATTAGAACAATTATCTGAAAAAGATCAACAAATTGCTCGAATCTTATCCTTATTCAACCAAAAATTAAACCTTATTACCGGTTCTTTGTATGACGCAATTGTACAAAGCATGTTACCTGTACCAGAGCAGGTGAACTTTTCGGAAACCGGTTTTAGTTTCTTTAGTGACCGCCCCATCACTGAAGGCACCTATCTGCACGTGACTTTAAGCCACCCGGAAAATTTCTTCCATATTGCGGCAACCGCCCAAGTGGCCTACAGTCGTGAAGAAGAAAATAGCAAATTCCGGACCGGTGCTTATTTCATTACCATGCACCCACAAGACCGTGTCAAACTGGGTGAATGTGTCAAAGCCAACTTTGCTTAAATCACTGATTTAGTCATTGTGAATACTGGATGGAAGGCGAGCTGCATAGCTCGCTTTAATTTCTCTGGAAAAATACAACAATAAACCCGTCAACAAAATACCGACACCGATTAAGGCCTCACCCGACAAGCTCTCATCATTCAAAAGCACACCTACGAATAAAGCAAGCATTGGAGTCAATACCGTCGTCAAAGACAAGGTGGTCGCCCTGATTTTCTGTACCAGTTTAAAATAACAGAACATGGCAATCAGCGAAGCCATCACCACGGCATATCCTAGCCCGATCAGTGATTTTGCCTGAGGCATTTGGGTTGGCGCAAATTGCCAGATAAATGGCAACATGGCACAGGCCATGACTGCTGAAACTGCAATGGAACCGGCCGCTTGCGCCATCGGTTGTAAGGGTGCATTGACTTTTTTGACCCAAAACATCGAAACACAATAGATAAACACACTCAGTAGCATCAGACCAATGCCGATTGGCTGAATGTGCTGGTCTTTGCCACCGAGGCAAATCACTGCCAAACCAGTCAGGGCAATCGCCATCCCGCACCACTGTGAAGGATAGAGCTTGAGCTGAAACACGAAACGGCCAATCAATCCGGTAATAATAGGTGCCAGACCAAACATCAGCGCAATAATGCCTGAGCTGAGATAATCCGTGGCCAGATAGGTAAAAATCTGCGAGCCAATAAAACTGCAAGCTCCAGCCAGATAACTGTGCATCGAGAGAGAATCGACAGGAAAACGGGTTTTAAACAGCCACAACAAGATAAATGCAAAAGGCAATGCCAGAAAAAATCGCAGTGCCAGTGCCCAGAGCGGATGCAGATCGCTTACACTCCAGACAATGGCTAGCGGTGTAGTGGCCCAGATAAAAACCAATAAAAGATAGGTCACAACCATATTGGTGTGTGTTGGCATGCGCGATTGCTCTTAAAGTGCAGATGTTTTACGTTTTTGTTTTTGAATGGTTTGATCCAGTGCGCTTGAAAATTCACGCTTATCCCGCTCTGAAATCGGAGGTGGCCCACCCGTTTGTACACCGGCACCACGCAAACTATCCATAAAGTCTCTTAGATGTAAACGTGCTTTGACATTGGCCGTGGTATACACTTCACCGCGTGGATGAATGGCAATCCCGCCCTTTTCAATCACTTCTGCCGCCAGGGGAATATCTTGGGTCATGACAATATCATGCTCTTTCATGCGCAGAATAATCTCTTTATCTGCAGCATCAGCGCCACTCATCACCTGAATTGAATTAATCCGGACTGAAGGCGTAATGCCCACCGACTGATTGGCCACAAAAGTCACTTCCAACTGATAGCGATCCGACGCACGGATAATCACATCTCTTAAAATACGGGGTAATGCATCAGCATCGACCCAAAGTTTGAATGGCAACACAGGGTTTCCCATTAAGGTATAAATCCTGGGTATTCTAGCAAATTGAGAGGATCAGGTTGATGATTAAATCGTTGCATTTTCATCGCTGCTGTCGCTCATGTTTTTTTGAATCTATTTGATTTGAGCAACGACTGTGATTTAGTCTAGAAAAAAATTGGCTGCATTTAATTTGAAAATTCATTCGATTGACTTGAAAAATCGCAATGACCCTCGATTAACTATAAATAAGTCATCCAAGATCAATTGTGCATATGAAAAATCAGAATAGCCCAGAGATCATCACCATTGATGATCAGAATTTCGGTAGTCACGTCGAACACTGGACATTACTCACCGAGAATCCAGGTACAGATGTGCCACAGTGGTTAGGCAAAGCTCTTGATGCGCCTATTATGCCGATGGGCATTTGCACACAAGAATGTGATATGGATGAAAATACCTGGCTGATTCAGGGGCCGAGCAAAGCTGCGGTGCAATTGAGCCAAGTGATCGCCATAGAAAATAATAAGCCGCAAGCAGTAAAAACTGCATTCCCCTGCTTTGACAGTCCTTATCAGGTCAAAGCGACCATCGACCGAATTATTTCCTGCAAATCCAATACTCAGGCGGTATTACGTCTGAATCTGGGTGCCAACAATATTATTTATGCTTTCGATAGTCTGTATAGCGTCAATCATCCGCATTATGAAAAAGACCAGTCCTATGTGGTGAATCTGAATGGTTGGGCCTATGAGCTTGAAGCAGTGGCTGACCATGAACATCTGGTGGTGGATGATCCGGCTTCGATCAAGCATCACCGTGCCTTGAATGATATTCTGGCAGCCAACCAGGGCGTGGCACCCGATAATTTGCAGGAACAGATTGATGCCTGGCAGCCACAGTCAGAAGAAGATAAAGCACCTGTTACTGTAGATTTCTCTAAAATGGTGGCTTATCTTTATGGTGAAACCATGGGTCAGGAAGATGAAGCCTGGTTTCAGGGCAATATTGTCGGTAAAACTGCCATGCAGTTTATGGATCAGGACTATACCCTGTATGATGTCACGCTGATTCATGATGAAGGTCAACCAGCCACCTTGATCCGGATTGCAACGCGGAATGAGCAGCATAAAAATTTCCAGATTGGTCAATATATTCGTGGAAATCTGTGGATTCAGGCCAATATTTATAGAAAATCGGCTTAAGTTAAAATAAACAAAGAAGGTCTTCTTTTTGATGGGGATCTTCTTTGTTTAATCCGTATTTTCTGTTTTTAATTTTATTTTTTTGATTATTTTTTACCCATTTTTTCTAGCTTAATAACCTATTTAAATCATTTAAAAAATCGAGTTATCCACATTGTTAAATTCACATGAATTCATTTTATACATGCAATCGAATCCTAAAAATCTTGTAAAAATAAGACTTTGATTTCGCATACGAATAAGTTCAGACAAATCCAAAGCTGATATTTAAATAAAATGAAAATTTATGAACTTTAATCAAGAATGTACTTTATTTAATCAATTTTTTATGATAAAAATACTCACAACAAATAGTATTAACGATAAATAGATCGGACAATAAATATCTATGAAAATCGTGCAAGAAGAAACATTAGACCAGGTCGAGCATCATCTTAGCTCTCGCTATAATATTGATATGATGTCATGCCTTTTTTTCATGTTGGGAATGCTGATCTGCGGCTTTACCCTGCATACTTTTATTTTTTAAATTCCCTGACATAACCGAATGCATAAAAAAACCCAGCCTATGCTGGGTTTTTACATTTCAGGGATTAACCATTGCGTTTTGCAAAGTCATCCATAAAATTCACCAAGGCTTGTACGCCCTCTAATGGCACTGCATTATAAATACTGGCACGCATACCACCGACAGAGCGGTGACCCGCAAGATTCAATAAATGCTGGGCTTCTGCTTCTTTCAGGAATTGTTTTTCAAGATCTGCATTGGCCAAAGTAAATGGCACATTCATGATTGAACGATTTTCTTTGAAGATTGGATTGGCATAAAAATCGCTTTGATCGATATAACCATAAAGCAGATTGGCTTTTTCCAGGTTCACTTTATGCATGGCTTCTACACCGCCATTTTCCAGCAACCATTCAAATACCAGACCAGACAAGTACCATGCATAAGTCGACGGCGTATTTACCATAGAACCATTTTTGGCTTGATCTGAGTATTTTAAGATACTTGGAATTTCAGCTTTGGCTTGATCCAGTAAATCTTCACGAATAATCACCAGGGTTAAACCCGCTGGGCCGATATTCTTTTGCGCACCTGCATAGATCACACCAAATTTTGATACATCAAGTGGCGCAGATAAAATGCTTGATGAATAGTCACAAACAAGGGGCTTATCTGTTTCAGGAATAGAAGCAAACTGCAGACCACCAATGGTTTCGTTGTCTGCATAGTGCACATAGGCGGCATCGGCAGACAGCTTCCATTCGTTTTGCGCGCTGATGGCATGTTTAGCATCAATTTTGATACCTGCTTCTACGACATTGATATCGCCATAGCGTTGCGCTTCTTTCAAGGCCTTTTCAGACCAGATTCCGGTATGGATATAGTCCGCTTTGTTATTTTTACCCAGCAAGTTCAATGGAATTGCCGAAAATTGTAAGGATGCGCCACCCTGCAAGAACAATACTTTGTAGTTCTCGGGAATATTCATGAGTTTGCGTAGGTCTGCTTCCGCTTTTTCAGCCACGGCCACATAGTCGGAACTACGGTGGCTCATTTCCATGATCGAAAGACCTTTGCCATGCCAGTCAAGCATTTCAGCTTGAGCTTTTTCAAGTACGGTAGTCGGTAATGCAGCAGGACCAGCACAGAAGTTGTACGCGCGCATGAGTTTTCCTTATCTATGTGAGACACAATAAAATGATGGCATTTAACCATATCTGGCAAGGTCTTGCACAAAATTATTTCAATCTCGAACTGTAATTACAGTCAAAAAATCAATGTAGATGATGAGGATACGTTTAACACTTATGTATTTCTAATTGTTTCCATTAGATCATTTATAGCTGCTTGCACCACTAACCATGAAATTTCCGTGGTATCTTTATTCGGATTAAAGTTTGATAGCATATGTTCGTAAGGATGTATCAAATTTCTAAACTCTCTTAAAGCATGTGAAAATTTTTTAACATCTACCTCAATCCATTGTAATGAATGAGCCACGTCAATCATTTCACTTAATTTCCACTCTGAAAAAGGTTTTACTTTTCCTTCGCGATTTTTTGGAGCAGAAGTAGCCTGATTGGCTTGTTTAATATTTTTATGGATAACACCTAATAAAAGTCCTTCCAATAAGCTCCCCATAAGAATTACTGCCGAAAGATTTGCATTAGCTCCAATACAACGTTGAATTTCATCCCAACGATAATCGAGTATCTCTCCTACCCCTGATTCTAAACCTAATGCTACAAAATTAGGTCGTGCAATGGGCTTTAATTCAGGCTCTGACTTGTCTTGAAAATCTATCTGAATTCTTCTGAATTTTGGCTCCACCCCCTGCAAAATAATTTCAAAACCTTCAGGATATAAAATTTCATTTAACAATTTCAATGCAGCACTAATTTTTGAACGATTCCCTCCATATTCTTTAGGAGAAGCAAGCCTCTTAAGCACATCAGCAATTTGATTTTTATTAAAATTATTTAGCTGCTCATATACCCATTTAGATCTTGTTGTTCCATCATGGTAGATCATAATTCCTACACGATGAAAGAATGATGTCAGCTCACTACTAGATCTATAAATTGGATAAATTTCTGGATTAGTTCCACAAATAAATTCAGCTATATTTTCTAAAGTTGTTTTATCCATTTTTATATTTAAGCAATAATTTTTTGTGTTTATATTTTACACACAAACCATTTTAACTCTAAGTATATTTCAAAAGATTCATAGTCCTTTCATCAGTAGTTGAAATACAGATGTAAAATAAACAATACTACAACCATGCCCCTTACTGAGCTGCAAACCACTGATTTATAATGTACACAAATCAACTTATTCTTCACTTTGGCCATCTGCTTGCATGAATATGACGAACTATAAAAGTAAATTATTTTTGGGGTGTGGATTATTGTCAGGCCTATGGTTGAATAGCCAGAGTCTATACGCCCAGACTTTGAGTTTTCAAGACGCCGAAAAACAGTTATTGCAGTCTTCTTACAGCAGTCAGGCCTATCAAAGCTTGGAACAAGCCTCGAAACTTGAAGCTGAAGCGGTAAAAGGTTTGGGATTACCACGTGTCGATCTGAATGTGCGTGCTTATGCCTTTCGTAATGAATTAGATATTCCTTTGGGTGCTCTTAAAAACAACCTGGAGCAATCTCTCACCAATGGCTTAAATAATAAAATTGATGAGTTTAATTTAGCTGAGAATATTGCCAATCCTTTAAAAGAAGGTTTACAACAACCGATTCATGACGGTGTAGGCTTAATTCCCGATACCTCCAAGGTCGTACTCGAAGATCAAGTGATTCGTCCTACCGTGTCCATAATGATGCCGCTTTATACCGGTGGTTTGACTCATAGCGCCAAGGAAATTACCAATATTCAGGTCGGTCGTAGTCAGCTCAGTAATCAACAGCAACAAGACACGCAGCGTTTCGAACTGATTCAAAGTTATTTTAATGTGCAACTGCAAAAGCAACTCCATGCAGCAGCAGTATTTAATCTGAATGCCATGCAACAGCATTATCGCAATGCCTTAAAAATGGAACAGCAAGGTTTTATCAGTAAAGGCCAACGCATGCAGTTTGAAGTAGCACGCAATAATGCCGAGCGCAGCCAGCAAAATACGCAAGCCAATTTGAATGCTGCCCTGTTCCAGCTGAATAATCTGCTTCAGGAAAGCGGCATCACCGAACTTTCGACGCCTTTATTTGTCAATAAAACCGAGCCACAGGCCTTAAATCATCTGCTGAAAACCTTTAGTCAAAACTCTGCGCTGATTCAAAAAATGCAGCTAGATACCCAATTAGCACAAGCCAATGTCAAAGCTCAGCAAGCAGCAAAAAAACCCAATGTCTTTGCTTTTGGTGAATATAGTCTGGATCAGAATCAAAACTGGATTGTCGGTGTTGCCGCACGCTATAACCTGTTTTCAGGGATTGATAAAAACAAAAATATTCAGGCGGCCGAGCTCAAACGCTATGCCACAGAACTGCTCACCTCACGCACCCAGCAAGAGATTGAAAACCTGATTTATAAATCTTATAGCGAAGCCTTGAGTGCACAGCAAAGTCATGCTTTGTTGGAACAAAATCTAAAAGCTGCGCAGGAAAATTTACGCATTCAAGAGCTGTCCTTTAAAGAGGATATCGGAACAGCAACACAGGTCATTGATGCCCAAAACATGCTTAGCGGGCTACGAGCCGAAACTGCATTGAATGCCTATAAATATGTGATGTCACTGGCCACCCTGTTACAAAGCCATGGCTCGATTGCAGAATTTCCCAATTATATTCAACACACCAATACCCACTATATTCGCTAATGGAGCCGAACATGAACGACGATCAAAAACCCAATGATCCTGTGAATGAAGCGGTTTCATCCACCGAAACAGAAAGCTCTCCCGCTCCACAGACCCAATCAGCAACGCTAGAGAAAAATCACGCGCCGGCCTCGACCGATGAGCAGCCTCCTGAAATCTCCAAAAAGAAAAAATATCTACTGCTGGCGTTGCTTCCTATTCTGCTGGCCGTGATTATTTTTGGATTATGGAAAAGCTATCAACCAACGCCGATTGAATTGCAAGGTCGTGTCGAGGCTGAAACGATTCAGGTGGCCACCAAAGTGCCAAGCCGGATTGAAGAAATCTATGTGGAAGAAGGTCAGCGAGTTAAAAAAGGCGATGTTCTGGTTCGCTTAAATAGCCCGGAAATTGCAGCCAAAAAACAGCAAGCTACAGCAGCCTTACAATCGGCTTTGGCCTTACAGTCCACAGCTGAACGTGGCTCGCAGGAAGAAAATGTCGCGAGTCTGTATGCCAACTGGCAATCGCTAAAAGCACAGCAAAATCTCGCCACAGTATCTTATCAGCGTGGGGAAAATCTATTTAAGGAAGGTGTGATTTCACGTCAGCGCCGTGATGAACTGTATGCAGCCAGTCAATCTGCGCTAGAAATGACTGAGGCCGCCTATCAGCAATATGCACGTGCCAAGCGTGGCAGCACCCCGCAGCAAAAGAGTTCAGCCGATGCACAAGTAGACATTGCCCAGGCTGCTCTAAACGAAGCCAATGCGCTAGAAGCAGAAACCGAATTGCTGGCCCCCGTCAATGGAACGGTGTCTAAAACTTATGGCAAAATATCTGAGCTGGTCGCAACCGCAGTGCCCGTGGTCAGCCTGATTGAAGAGAAGATGTGGGTAAGCCTGAATATTCGCGAAGACCAGTATGCTCCATTTCAAAAATTAGAAAGCATTCAAGGTTATATTCCAGCCTTGGATCAAACAGCCAGTTTTCAGATCAAAAGTATTAGCGCTGAGGGTGAGTTTGCCACCATTAAAACCACCCGCCAAACCGGCGGCTATGATGTGAGAAGTTTTAAACTGCATTTGCTACCGACACAAACCATGCCTGAACTGAAAGTCGGTATGAGCGTATTATTTAAACTTAAAGAGACACCCTAATGTGGCTGGGTATATGGCGCGAACTACGCTATTTGCTCCGAGAAAAATGGGATCTGTGCCTGGTTACGCTGGCACCTGCTCTAGTAATTATTTTATTCAGCAGCATGTTTGCGCAGGGCAAGCCTACTCATTTACCGATTGCCATTATTGATCAAGACCGAAGTGCGTTCAGCCAAAGCATCTATCGACATGTCTCGCTCAATCATACCCTTAAAATTGAAACAGTATCCGAGCAAGCTGCTGAAGTTGAACGCCTACTGAATAAAAATAAAATTTGGGGTTATATCCATATTCCAAATGGTGCCGAACAACGTTTTGTTCGTGCTCAGGATGCAGAAATTAGCATTGCCTTTAACCAGAGTTATTTCAGTATCGGCAATACAATTTCTTCAGCCATGCTGGTGAGTACCTTACAAGCCCTGGCTGAGTTTACTGAACAGCACTATCTGGTGAATCGACTGCCCTATATCCAAGCACCGACACCACAGATCAAAATCTCACCTTTGTATAATCCGCAATTGAATTATGAGTTATATCTAGAACCTTATGTCATTCTCGCAGTTCTGCATTTACTGCTGTGTTGTTGTGTGGCATTTTCCGTCGGTCAGGAACTGAAGCGGCAGACCTTAACAAGCTGGATTAGCAACTCATCCATTTGGATGGCTTTAGTGTCTAAAAATCTGGTCTATGTGGCTATTTTTAGTCTATGGACTTGGGCGTGGATGTTTTGGATGATTGAAATTCGCGGCTGGTTTGTTGCCGGTTCGCTTGGTCTGATTTTATTGGCACAATTGCTGCTGTATAGCGCCTATGCATTTTTAAGCGCTGCGGTGGTGCTGGCCACCCAAGATTTAAGTAAATCTTTCGGCTTGATTGCTGTATATGGTGGGTCATCGTTAAGCTTTGCCGGGGTGACTTTACCCTTAAATAATGCGCCCCTATTCACCCAGTTTTGGGCCAATATTATCCCCTTTACTCCTTATGCCAAATTACAAACTGAACAATGGATGATTGGCAGTCCAGTGCAGATTTCACTGCAAGCTATATGGATCTTGTTGGCCTATGTGGTGGTGTACGCACTGCTAGCCTATATTTTTCTCAAGAAAATAGCCAAAGGAGCGGCCTGATGAAATCCCTTTGGTTTTATTATCTGCGCAGCTTTAAAGATATTGTCAGCCACGGCGCTATCTTTACCACGCTGATTTTATCAGTGGTGTTTTATAGCTTCTTTTATCCCTTTGCTTATCAGGCACAGCAAGCCGAAGCCTTACCGATTATTATTGTTGATGCAGAACAAAGTCACTTGAGCGCGCGGATTATTGACCAAGTCCGTCAAAGCCCGGATGTTGAAATCAAGGCGATTACCAGCAATTTCGCCGAAGCCAAAACATGGGTTGAATCGCAACAAGCGGATGGGATTTTGCTGCTACCGGACAATTTATCGCAAACGTTAAGGCATGGTGAAACGGGTGGAATAGGACTGTACTTAAGTGCTGCCAATTTTTTAGTCACCAAACAGATGGGGATCGGTTTAGCGACCTCTCTTGAGCAGACCTTGGCAGACTATGCTGAACGTTTTGGCCAGGTTTCAGATTTTTCTCCTGCCCTATCAGTGCATCAGATTCCATTGTTTAATCCGCTCTCCGGCTATGGTAGTTATGTCTTTCCTGCGGTCGCCCCTCTCATCATTCATCAGACCATTTTTTTAGGTTTGAATATGCTGATTCTGGTGTACCGCGAAAGAAAAGTGCAGTTAAACTCAAATGCGTTGATTGGGCTATGTTTAGCGATATTGAGCATTGGCTGTCTGGGTTGTTTTTATTTATTTGGATTTACCTTTTGGTTATTTGATTATCCGCGAGGGGGTAACCTATTCGGCATGCTGCTGGCTGTGCCGGTTTTCGTTTATACTGTGATTGGAATCACCTGTCTATTTGCCAGTTTTCTGGATATGCCGGAACGCGCTGGACATGTAATTGTTTTTACTTCTATCCCTCTATTTTTTTTATCCGGTGCTGCCTGGCCACATGCAGCTATGCCCATCTGGATGCAAGTGATCGCTGAGATACTGCCTTCTACCCAAATGGTGCAGATGTTTATTCAACTGAATCAGATGGGTGTACCGACCGCACTGATTTTGCCTAAACTGATATATCTGGGGCTGATAGGCAGTTTATGTTTTTTCTTGGCTTATCGACGTTTGATTCAAGTGAGTCAAAGCAGATAAAGCATTGGATTTATGCTGCCATCAACTTATGGATTAAGATTCGCCAAAGACCTGAATATTAAAATTACGAATCTTGTTGCTACCATTCGGCTGGTCGAAACTGACATCATACTGCACCAGATTATTTGGATAGGCAATTTCATAGCTGATCTTATATTGGCCAGGCTGGTTGGTTGCTTCTTCAATCTGCTTGGTCATTAAAGTTTTAGACTTGTACTCACCTTTCGGAATTGAACGTGAAAAGCGTTTCATCAGCTTTTCGTTGTCCTTAAACTGTGTTTGCAATTGCGGCTCTAGCTGATCCAGAAACTCGTCATACTTCCCATCACGCAAATCCTCATAGGCCAGCTGTGCTGCCTGTTCCTGCTCAGGACTTGGGTTTGGGATATTGTCCATTGAGTTACAGCCACTTAATGCAACTGCTGCCGCTAACAACATTGATTGGGTTTTCATCGCTTACCTTCATTCAGTCAAGATTTATAAAAAAGGACGCCGAAGCGCCCTTTTTATCAATAGAACACTTATTCTTCTACTGAGTTTTCACCATCTTTTTCAACATGTTCAGCTACTGCATCTGTTTCAGTCGCTACATCTGTTTCTGCTACTAAAGATTCTTCACCTTCAATCGCTTCAACAAACTCATCTTCTTCAACAGCTTCAACTGAAACCACACCAACCAGTAACTCTTCATTACCGAGACGGATCAGACGAACACCTTGTGCATTACGACCGGTTTGAGCCACTTCAGAGGCACGGGTACGAACCAAAGTACCGCCATCGGAAATTAACATCAGCTCTTTAGATGCATCAATCGCTACTGCACCGACCAACTGACCATTACGTTCTGAGGTCTTGAGTGCAATCACACCCTTACCGCCACGTTTCTTGGTCGGGAAGTCATCCACCGGGGTACGTTTACCATAACCATTTTCAGAAGCACACAATACTTCACCAGTTTCAGGGACAACGACTAAAGACACAATCCGGCTGATCAATGCTGAATCTGCAGCATCTTCATCATCAGACTCAATCTCAGTTTCTTCGCTTTCTTCCAGCAAGGCTGCTGCACCGATGGTCACGCGCATACCGCGCACACCTTTGGCTGAACGACCCATTGAACGTACATCAGTCTCTGCGAAGCGAATGGCTTTACCTTCGTTCGAGAACAACATGATTTGCTGTTCGCCGTCAGTAATCGCAACACCAATTAAAGTGTCATCGCCATTCAGTTCAATCGCACGTAAACCGTTTGAACGCACATTCGAGAACTGTTCAAGTTCTACACGTTTAATCGTACCGTATTCAGTCGCCATAAACACATAGAAGTTTTTACGAACCGCTTCAGCCTGCTGTGCAAAATCATTGATGATGTCATCATCAAGATCGGTCGTTGAAAGTTCTAAACCTAGCTCTTTCAATTGAACACGAAGTGCATCAGAAATATCATCCGCACCCTCTTCAGATTCAGCAAGTGCCGCTTCAAGTGCCGTAAAGTGACCATTAATCACTTCATTGCTTTGCAGTTGTACAGCATTGGCTTTTACGAAGGCTTTGAAGTCCGCCAGACGTTCTTTGAATTTCTTCGGTGCATCAATCACCGGTAAAATTGCGGTAATGGTCTCGTTTTCGTCTAATGGCAACAAGTTCACCATTGGGCGACCTTTGGCACCACGTGATGCTTGTGGCACTTCATACACTTTCAGACGATAGACTTTACCAACGTTGGTAAAGCAAAGTACCGTCGCATGACTTGACGTCACAATCAGATGTTGAATGTAATCGTCTTCTTTCATGCTGGTTGCAGACTTGCCACGACCACCACGACGCTGTGCGGCGTAGTCAGACAATGGTTGAGTTTTCGCATAACCTGTTTTTGAAACCGTCAGCACCATTTGCTCTTCAGGAATCAGATCTTCACGAGAGAAATCGATACGTGATTCAACAATCGAGGTTTTACGTGCATCACCATATTGCTGAAGAATCAAAGCCAATTCTTCACGAATTACGTTCATCAACAGATTAAAGTCATTTAAAATTGCAGTCAGTTCAGCAATTTGCGCCAGAATTTCACTATATTCAGCATGTAACTTGTCTTGTTCAAGACCGGTTAAACGATGCAGACGCAGTTCCATAATCGCATTGACTTGGGTGGGTGACAGACGATAAATATCGCCATCCAGACCAAACGGACGACTTGGGTCTTCACCTTCAATCTCATCCGGACGTACAGAAACTGAGCCAGCTTTTTCTAGCAATGCCAATACACCGCCACCTGTCCACTCACCTGCCTGCAAACGCTCACGTGCTTCAGCCGGGTTTGCAGAACTCTTGATAGTTTCGATGATGGCATCAATATTCGCCAGAGCAACGGTTAAACCTTCCAAGATATGACCACGTTCACGCGCTTTGCGTAATTCGAACATGGTACGGCGCGTTACCACTTCCTGACGGTGACGGATAAACGCTGCAATAATATCTTTCAGGTTCATCAGTTTAGGCTGGCCATTATCCAGGCAGACCATGTTGATGCTGAAAGAGTTTTCAAGTTGCGTGTTCTGGAACAGGTTGTTCACGATTACTTCGGCGTTTTCGCCACGTTTCAAGTCAATCGCGATACGCATACCGTCTTTGTCCGACTCGTCACGCAGCTCGGAAATACCTTCCAGTTTTTTCTCTTTAACCAGTTCAGCAATACGCTCAATGGTTTTTGCTTTATTGACCTGATATGGAATTTCCGTAAACACGATCGTGGTACGGCCATTCTTTGGATCTTCTTCGAAGTGATACTTGCCACGGATGTGTAAACGGCCTTTACCGGTACGGTAGGCATCCACGATGCCCGATTTACCGTAAATAATACCACCTGTCGGGAAGTCCGGACCAGAAATGTGTTCCATCAACCCTTCGATGCTGATCTGGGGATCATTGGCATAGGCCAGACACGCATTCACAACTTCAGTCATGTTATGCGGCGCCATATTGGTCGCCATACCCACCGCAATACCGGTTACACCATTAACCAGTAAGTTCGGTACACGGGTGGGCATCACCTGAGGAATACGCTCAGAGCCATCGTAGTTGTCTTCCCACTCGACGGTATCTTTTTCAAGATCCGCCAAGAGTTCGTGGGTCAGTTTACGCATACGCACTTCGGTATAACGCATCGCTGCTGCGCTGTCGCCATCGACCGAACCAAAGTTACCCTGACCATCGACCAACTGGTAACGCAAACTGAAATCTTGTGCCATACGTACAATGGTTTCGTATACAGCAAAGTCACCATGCGGGTGATATTTACCGATCACGTCACCGACGACACGTGCAGACTTTTTATAAGCTTTGTTATAGTCATTGCCTAATTCGTGCATTGCGAAAAGCACACGACGATGAACAGGTTTTAAACCATCTCGTACATCGGGCAATGCACGTGACACAATCACGCTCATCGCATAATCGAGATATGAGCTTTTAAGTTCATCCTCAATGGCAATCGGTCTAATTTCCGATACGCTCATGCATACTCCTTATTCTACAAGCCAGTTTTGGCTTGTATTTATATGTCGTAAAACTAGCAAAATCATTAACTCAAACGACTGAGTTAAAAACTAAAATACAGCCCTAAATTATAGCATAAACACTTGTATTTTTGTGTCGAAATATTCAGCTTAACCTTGTTAATTATCTTCATTTTAGTGGTCATTTTCCTGTTATTTCAGCGTCAAAAACAAGTGCACCACATCCATATTTTTTTGCACCCAAAATATACATAAAAACAGCAGTGCAAAAAAAAGATGCACACACAAATAGGCATCTTCCTTAGATTTAATCTGTCTTTTAATGCGCTTGATTCAGTACCTTGCGATAAGTCAGCACCGCCACAATCAATAGAATCGGCAATAGCATCTCCACCCCTTCCTCAATGGTCATGATCATGACCTGCGTATGTGGTATGAGCTGAATATTGAATTCCTCCCTGAGGGTTGACGTCGTGCGATCCAGAACCTTGCTCAGTCCGCCACAGGCAATGGTCAGGAAGATAAAAAAATGCGCAATATTCAAAGAATCTTTCATGCTGCGTATGGTGTTTACCAATTTTTTTGCCAGTACCAGAAAGACAAAAATAATGCCGAGCAATAAAATAAAGCCCAGCAGCTTGTCCATGAGCGGAATTTCAGCACTGCGATAGAAATTGGTTTTAATAAAGCTGTCGTCAAACAGTCGCTTATGAAAGTCCATTTCCCTGAAGCCCAACAATATCGCAGCAGCAGCGGTAAATATCCGGGTATTCAGTTTAATTTCAGTATTTAGCAGACACAGCATGGCCAGCAAGTACCATAGCCAAGGACTAAGCACTTCAAAAGCGCCCGACTCACTGAATAAATACTGGGTTACTGACAGCGGTGCATTCAACGCAGTATGCACACAAATACTCACATAGAGCGCAATCAGCAGGAAACTAATAAACAGGATATGAGCGGTTCTGGAAAAGGACATGATCAAAACAGGAGAAAAAGCAAAGCAGGATTTTATCACTTTTCATCCAAATCACATACTCTAGTTTCGACTGCCGAGTATCTTTAAAAATTTTCCAATAAAAAACGCCTCTTGGTACAGAGACTAAGAGGCGTTTTAAACTGTATTCAGGAATTAGATTTTAGAAACCAATTCAGGAATAACAGTGTTCAAGTCACCAACTAACCAGTAGTCAGCCACTGCATTGATTGGCGCTTCTTCATCTTTGTTGATCGCAACGATCACTTTAGATTCTTTCATACCGGCCAAATGCTGAATTGCACCAGAAATACCGACAGCGATGTACAGGTCAGGTGCAACGATTTTACCGGTTTGACCAACCTGCATATCGTTAGGAACGAAGCCAGCATCTACTGCAGCACGTGATGCACCTTGTGCAGCACCAAGCTTGTCCGCCAATGGATCAAGGATCGCGTGATAGTTCTCACCTGAACCCACACCACGACCACCAGACACCACAATGCGAGCAGCTGTTAATTCAGGACGCTCAGACTTCACGATTTCTTCGTTGATAAACTTGGAAATGCCTGCATCGCCAGCAACAGTCGCAGCTTCTACAGAGGCAGAACCGCCTTCAGCAGCAACAGCATCAAATGCTGTACCACGAACAGTTGCCAGTACGACATTTTCGCCCGACTCTACAGTTGCAATCGCGTTGCCTGCATAGATCGGACGCTTGAATGTTTTAGGACCATCGACTGCGATGATGTCGGTAATCATGCTCACATCAAGAAGCGCAGCTGCACGTGGTAAAATGTTTTTACCAGTGGTAGTCGAAGCAGCAAGAATATGGCTATAACCTTTGCCTAATTCAGCAACCAGTTTCGCTACGTTTTCAGCCAGCTGGTTTGCATAAGCAGCATCATCAGCAAGTACGACTTTGCTTACACCCGCAACTTTCGCTGCTTGATCAGCAACTGCTTGAGCGCCAGAACCAGCAACCAATACAGTGATATCACCACCGATTTTTTGCGCCGCAGCAACAACGTTTAAAGTAGCAGCGTTTAATGCTTTGTTGTCGTGCTCAGCGATAACTAAAATACTCATGATTTTTATCCTTCTGTATTAGATCACTTTCGCTTCGTTTTTCAATTTTTCTACAAGCTCGTCTACAGACTTCACTTGTACGCCAGCTTTACGCTCTGCAGGTGATTCAACTTTTACTGTTTTCAGTTTAGTTGTGGTCGTTACACCAAAATCTGCAGGCGACTTGTTATCAAGCGGTTTTTTACGCGCTTTCATGATGTTTGGAAGCGCTGCATAACGTGGCTCGTTCAAACGCAAGTCAGTGGTAATAATGGCTGGAAGTGCAAGTTCAACAGTTTGTAAACCACCGTCTACTTCACGTGTTACTTGTACTTTGTCGCCATCTACTTTCACTTCAGAAGCAAATGTACCTTGGCCCGCACCCATTAGAGCGCCAAGCATCTGACCAACCTGATTAGAGTCGTCATCAATGGCTTGCTTACCTAGAAGGATTAATTGTGGTTGTTCAGCTTCAACAACACCTTTCAGGATTTTAGCAATTTCTAGCGCACCGAGCTGGCTGTCATCAGCTTCAACCAGAATACCGCGGTCAGCACCAAGCGCCATTGCAGAACGGATCTGTTCTTGCGCTTCTTTAGGACCAATAGAAACAACAATGATTTCTGAAACAGTTCCTTTTTCTTTTAAACGAACCGCTTCTTCCACTGCGATTTCACAGAATGGGTTAATTGACATTTTAACGTTGGTTAAGTCAACACCACTGTTGTCCGGTTTAACACGAACTTTAACGTTGGCATCAACCACACGTTTTACAGCAACAAGAGCCTTCATGTAATCCTCGGCTGTTTTAGCAAATGTAAATGTTGAGAAAAGTTAGTGTAACTCTTCACTTAAATTTTTTTAGGTGCCCTATCTTGCAATGTGTACGGCATTTCGGTCAAGTCACAATTCAACAAAGAGCTGTAAAAATGCGTAAATTTACCTGAACGATGCGTTCACAATTAATTGTTATCCATTTATTACAATGAAATGTATAAACATTTACTTAAAATTTAAGCATTGATTTATATTATTTTTTTATTTGATTAGTCACATCAATAGTTCTGATTGAAAAGCTGTACGCAAAATAAAATGAAAGTAGTTGGCAGCAAAACTGGCAGGATGAACCCACAATCATATTTGTCATTTTAGACAGAAATCTTCTTTGAAACGGATTTGGCCCACTAAAAAGACCAATTGACTGAATAAGCAACCCGCTCACTTATAGATATGCTGGAAAAGTCATCTCTTTTTCAAGTGCTTTTAACTATAAAAAAAGCATACTGTGAAAAGTATGCTTTTTTGAATCGGGCTTAATTGATGATGAGCCAGCTTGCTGCAAGCGCCAATAAACCACCAGAAGTTCCGTCTACCCATTTTTGTTTACGTTCATCAATCTGGGTTTTCTGGCTGATTTTGCTGAACAAAATACTTAAGCCACAATACACCACAAAAATTAGACCAATAAAAATAAAGGACAGAATCAAACCTTGACTGACAGTATTGGCCGATTTATCAATAAACTGCGGCAAAATCGCAAAATAAATCAGCATGCCTTTCGGGTTTAATAACGCAGTAAAAAAACCTTTTTGAATCGGATTGGCTGATGTCTTTTTCTCAATGTTCAGCACATTTTTACTGAATACTGACTTGAACAGGCCAAAGGCCAGATACAGCAGATAAGTAATTCCGAGCCAGCGAATCGTTTCAAACAGCACCGGAAAGGACACAATAATCGCGGCAATTCCGAGTGCGACCAGAATCGAATGCACCAGATAACCACAACACACACCGACAGTCGCCATCATGCCTGCTTTTGCATCTTTACCCATCACTTGAGACAGGATAAATAACATATCGGGTCCAGGCGTAAAAATCAGGGGAAGCACGGTCAGTGCAAAGAGTACAAATACAGACATTTCCTTTTCCTTTCAAACTCCAGAAAGTGAAACAAGTATCTGCGATTTTTTACAAAATTGGCTTTCAATTTATTTTATAATAAGTCTTATTTTTCGAATATTATTCTAATTTATGAAAATATCCACCAAGTCTGTGCGAGTAAAACTTGATCGAATTGATAAAAATATCATTCGACACTTACAAGCCAATGGCCGTATTCAGAATAATGATCTGGCGCGGGAAATTGGACTTTCACCTTCCTCCTGTTTGCGGCGGGTCAAATTACTGGAAGATGCGGGTGTGATTCAGAATTACACCACCATTGTCGATCAACAGAAAATTGGCTTTCAGCTGATTTTGTTTTCACGGATTTGGCTGGTCGGTCAAGATGCTGAAACCATTGACACCTTTATTGAGGCCATGAAAGAACTGCCTCAGGTGATGGAGTGCTATATCATTTTGGGAGAGAGTGATGCCATGCTGAAGGTTGTGGTGCCTGATCTGGAAAGTTACCGTAAATTCCAGTCGACCCATCTGACTAAAAAAAATGGTATTACCAGTGTTAAAACCGATTTACCTAGTCAGATTATTAAACAGAGTTTCCAATTGCCTTTAGAAGATTTATAAACGAATGGATTAAGAATGGCGACGGCGTATTTTTAATTCCAGCGCTAAATAATCATAGCCAGCTTAAAGCACCCGCTATGTTGCAGATAGATAGATCGCAAGTTTGACGATAAGAAAAATATCAGGTTGCCTTGTTTAAAGACAACCTTTTTCTTGAGTAAAGCCGAGATACTAGGGAGTTTAGGCAGTTACCTGTGCTAAAAAATCACGATGAATATGGCTTAAATCCACCAATTCATAGTCTGATAATTCAAAAACTGTCCAAATCGCAATCGCATCTTCTTTTAAATCGACCGCTTGGGTCGCACGATTCGACACTTGCCACTGTAAATCAGAAATCCATAAATAGTATTGTCCTGTCATTGCATTAAATGCCTGAACTTTACCATCGGCATTAATCCCTTGAATGATGGCACCTTCAGGTAAAGTCGCTGCAAGACTCGGTAAGCTAATGTCCACAAAATGCTTGATTTGTCGCAAACCATAACCTGCAAACATTTCTTTTTGAGCTGCGCTTAACTGTGCATATTTTTGTTCTATATCTGCAATCACTATTGTGTCCATATCAATTCCCATCCGCCAAATGCTGAGACTTTGCTCAGTCATACTTCATTTTAAATATTAATTACTCGTTCTTGTTATACCTGAAATGGCGCATTTAACGAATAAGACAATAGTGAAATGCCCAACAGAACGCCAGCTTTCAGTTCAATTCCATTTTAAAATTTAAATATGAAAGTTTTATGCCAAAAAAATATATTCATGATTCTTACTTTCTACCACTTGGCGCATGATCAATCCTTTTTATGCTGTGCACGCGGATGCGCCTGATCATAAATTTGTGCCAGATGATCAAAATCGACGTGAGTATAAATCTGGGTGGTGCTTAAATTACTGTGGCCCAGCATTTCCTGAACCGCACGTAAGTCGCGGCTATTCGACAGCATATGACTGGCAAAGCAGTGACGTAACAAATGCGGATGTAAATCCACATTGACACCTGCGCGCTGCGCCTGAAACTTGACCCGATTTTCAATTTGGCGTGCACCCAGTGGATTGCCCTTCTGGGTAATAAATACATTCGCCTCTGGCACAAAGTCGCCATTCCAGCGTGGATAAAGCTGTAACCAGGCCATGACACTTGCTTTGGCCTTGGAGCCGAAAGGCACAATCCGGGTTTTATTACCTTTACCAGTAATACGTAACAACTGCCGGTTAAAGTCGATATCTTTGATTCTGATGTTTTGTAATTCGGCCAGACGCAACCCACTGGAATACAGCAACTCCAGAATCGCTTTGTCCCGGAGCCACATTTGCTGCTGGATTTCATTTTCAGGCGCAGGCTGATCGATGATCTGATTCACGGTTTCAATGTCTACCATGCCCGGCAAAGGACGCGATTGGCGCTTTAACTGAAAATCATCAGCCGGATTAAAAGCGAGATGCTGGGCCTGCTCTGCCCATTTCATAAACTGGCGAATGGACGACAGCATGCGCTGAAGACTGCTGGGACTCAGCTGATGCTGTTCGACTTTTTCAGCCAGAAACTGGCGCAGGTCTGTGGCTTCTACATCATTTAAATTGAGCTGCTCACGCTGGCAAAACTCTAAAAAATCCGAGACATCACGAGCATAGGCCTGCAAGGTATGTTTAGACTGGTTCTGGATTTCACGTTCTTTCAGCCACATATTGAGCAAAAGTTGAGGGGGCACAGTCACTGCATGCTCCATTTAAAATTGCTCCAGATAATCTTGAATCAGTGCTGCCACCTGCTCTGCATGAGTGTTGGCAAAGAAATGATTTCCGCCTTGGATGATATGCAGTTTTGCATGTTTAAATATTTTTTCTAAGTATTGTCCTACTTGAATGGTGCTTAGAGGATCATGATCTGCCCAAATTAGCAAAATGGGAATTTCAAGACCGGCGAGCTGATCAGGATTAAATTCAGTGTGATCTTGTACAAACCAGTTCGGTACTGCTTTAAACTGTTCACGATAATCTGTTCGCCAGTCGGCACAGTGAAATCTCTTCAAATTTAAACCGCCTGATGTCGCCAACAATACCAGCCCTTTGACTTTTTGCGGATGCTTAAGCGCTAACCCAACTGCCAGTACACCGCCCATCGACTGGGCAATCAGAATGGAGTCATCCTGAATCTGCCTATTTACTAGTTCTTGCAAATCATACAGGTTTTGAATGGCTACATTTGGCGTCACCCCATCAAATCCTGGATAGGCAATGACCTGCTGATCTGGATATTCGGTTAATGCTGCCCTTAACGGCTGCCAAAAACCTTGGCTGCCAGATGCACCCGGTAAAAATACAAGCTGATTCATGAAGGCATAATCATGCATATTAAATTTCAGTTTCATCCTAACATAAAAAAAGCACCGTTCTGAGCACGGTGCTTTTTTAAAACTTAATGCCGATTAACCCTGAAAATAACGCAAATCCAGACGCCCTTCATACACGGTCGCCGTTGGTCCGGTCATCCAGACCACATCGCCTTCTTTCCACTCGATCTGCAACTTGCCACCTGCCAGCTCGATTTCAACCTTGCTCGACAGCAGACCACGGCGCATACCGGAAATGGCTGCGGCACAGGCACCTGTACCACAGGCCAAAGTCTCGCCGACCCCACGTTCATACACACGCAAACGCGCATGTTTTTCATCAATGATCTGCATAAAGCCAACATTGACCCGTGCCGGGAAACGCGCATGCGCTTCAACTTGTGGGCCAATACGTGCCACATCGGCAGCAATCACATCCGGTACAATCGTCACCGCATGTGGATTACCCATATTCACCACATCAATGCTCAGCTTTTCACCGCTAGCAAGCTCAATGTCATACAGGCTTTCCGGTGCATCGGCCAAAAATGGAATGTCCTGTGGCAGGAATTTCGGATAGCCCATATTGACCCGCACCCAGCCATTGGCACCCAATTCCGGTTCAACAATACCAGACTTCGTCTGTACCTTGATTTTGGTTTTGCTGGTCAGCTGACGGTCATGTACAAACTTGGCAAAACAGCGCACGCCATTGCCACATTGTTCTACTTCCGAACCATCGGCATTAAAAATCCGATATTTAAAATCTGCACTCGGTACGTCTGGTGGTTCAACCACCAGCAGCTGATCAAAACCAATACCAAAGTTACGATTGGCCAAGCGCTGAATGGTGACCGGATCCAAATAAGCGCGCTGGCTGATCAGATCAACCACCATAAAGTCATTGCCCAGACCATGCATCTTGGTAAATTCTAATAACATCTCGATTTAGTCCTTAAGGCAATAAACGCTCACGTTCCCAGAGTGATTCAATCGTCTCACGTTCACGAATCAGATGTGCCTGATCTGCATCAACCATCACTTCAGCCGCTCGGCCGCGACTGTTGTAGTTTGAGCTCATCACAAAACCGTAGGCACCTGCGCCCAAGACTGCCAGTACATCATTTTCTTTGATTGCCAATTCACGCTCTTTACCGAGGAAATCACCGGTTTCACAGATCGCACCTACCACATCCCATTCTTTAGTTTCAGCATCATTACGCGGCGTCACTGGCTGAATGTCCATCCATGCTTCATATAAAGCCGGACGAATCAGGTCGTTCATCGCCGCATCAATGATGGCAAAATTACGATGATTGGTCGGTTTGAGCAGATCGACTTTGGTCAGCAATACACCCGCATTGGCAGAAATACTACGCCCCGGCTCCATATACACTTTCAGGCCCAATTTTTCTAATGCTGGACGTAGCGCATTGGCATATTCTTCAACCGATGGCGGGGTTTCATCTTTATAAGTCACCCCCAGACCACCACCAATATCGATGTGTTTGAGGTGGATACCCATTTCTTTGAGCTGGTCAATCATGACAATGACACGATCCAGCGCATCAACAAAAGGCTGGGTTTCGGTGAGCTGTGAACCGATATGACAGTCAATCCCGACCACATCCAGATTGGCCAGTGACGCCGCATATTGATAGGTTGCAAATACACTATCAGATGGAATACCGAATTTATTTTCTTTTAGACCGGTTGAAATATAAGGATGGGTTTTGGCATCGACGTCCGGATTCACGCGCAATGAAATCGGCGCTTTAACATTCAATTCAGCCGCAACCTTTTGAATACGATCCAGCTCGGCATGAGATTCCACATTAAAGCAGGCAATGCCCACTTCTAAGGCTTTTTTAATATCTGCTTCAGTTTTACCCAGACCCGAAAATACAATTTTTGCGGCATCACCACCGGCTTTCAGTACACGTGCCAATTCACCGCCGGTCACAATATCAAAACCGGCCCCCTGTTTGGCCAATACATTCAATACCGCAAGATTGGAGTTGGACTTTACCGCGAAACAGATTTGATGATCGATAAAGTTAAAAGCACGGTCCATATCTAAAAAATGCTTTTCCAAGGTGGCTTTGGAATAAACATAGAGAGGTGTGCCAAATTGCTCTGCGAGCTGTTGTAATGAACATTGCTCAGCGTGCAATACCCCATTAATGCGGGTGAAACTCATGAAGGTATCCTTTCTTTGAAAGCGTTAAGGTGTAGTCGTTGAATCTGATGCTTCAGGCGCAGCAAACTGTTGTTGCACAGGGGCATCTCGTTCTTCATCGGAGGCTTTGGATTCAGCTTCGGTATTTTTATATAACAAATACTTGGCACGCTTGTCGTAATCTGGATCATTCGGCAAGTGCAACGCACCTGACTGCCCACAAGCTGCAAGAACAAGACTTGTCGCCAAGATACTGATGTAGCAAATGACTTGATGCATCTGACCACCTAATTGAATAGTGTTTCGATGAAGTATAACGCGATGATCACCATGACCAAAGCGCTAAAGCCTAGAGATTATCTTTAGCGATAAAAAAACGCCAGCAGATCGCTGACGTTTTTATTGATAAGGTTTATTTATGTTTCTGTTTATAGAAACCGAAATAGCCAATAACCAGAAGGATAAACCAGATCGGGCTGACCATCAGTGCTTGACGGGTATCGTCTTCCAGCGCCAACACCACGATCATGCTCAGGAAGAATACGATCACAATCCAGCAGGTCACCAGACCGCCCGGCAACTTAAAGGTCGATTTGGCATGCAATTCTGGACGTGTTTTGTAGTACACGATATAGCTCCAGATAATGATGATCCAGACACAGATAAACAGAATCGTGGATAAAGTCGTTGCTAAAGTGAAAGCGCGGACGGTATCTGGAACGAAATACTGTAGTGCTGCACCCAGTAACAAACACACCGCAGAGAAATACAAGGCATTTGCCGGAACTGCACGACGGTTTAAGCGACCAAAGGCAAGTGGTGCCTGCTCTTCACGCGACAGACCGAACAGCATACGACTGGTCGAGAATACCCCACTGTTCATCGATGACATCACCGAGGACAACACCACCAGGTTCATGATGATCGCAGCTGCGGCAATACCAGCCTGACTAAACAGGTTCACAAAGGGCGAGATATTTGGATCAATCTGATTCCATGGCGTTACCGACATCACAATCAAAAGTGCCAGTACATAGAAAATAATGATACGGATCGGAATCGAGTTCACTGCTTTCGGCAGGTTCTTTTCCGGATCTTTGGTTTCAGCTGCGGTCGTACCCACCAGCTCTACACCCACGAAGGCAAAAATCGCAATCTGGAACCCGGCCAGGAAGCCCATCGCTCCAGTCGGGAAGATACCGCCATGTGACCAGATATGACTAAATGACGCAACTGTGCCGGCATCCGAGGTAAACCCGGTAAAGACCATCCACAGGCCAACGGCAATCAGCACCACAATCGCGATAATCTTGACCAGAGCAAACCAGAATTCCATTTCACCAAACAGTTTGACCGTGACCAGGTTCAAACCCATGATAAACACAATCGCGGCAACGCTGATCATCACTCCTTCTTCAGGACTAAAGGGCAAGCCATTATTGAAGAATTGCAGGTAATAAATAATCGCGGATAGATCTGCGATCCCGATAGTGATCCAGCACAGCCAGTAGGTCCAGCCAACAAAGTATCCGGCCCAAGGCCCGATCAGATCCGTGGCAAAATCAATGAATGATTTATATTGCAAATTCGAGAGCAACAACTCACCGAGTGCACGCATTACCAGAAATACCATAAAACCGATGATCATATAGATCACCAGAATAGAAGGACCTGCGAGACTGATGGTCTTGCCCGAACCCATAAACAGGCCGGTTCCGATGGCGCCACCAATGGCAATAAGCTGTAGATGCCGATTGGATAAACTTCGCTGTAACTCACCGTGCTCTGCCGATGAACTGTTATATTTTTCTGACATTATTGATTTCAACTTCGAGTTTTACTCGCGACAAATTAACGTAAAAAAGCCTGAATACAAAAAGAAAAATCACATCATTTGTATTTTCTGCCTAAACTGTAAAGTTCATTTATTTTTCTTATATCTCACTCGCGCCAGCTTAACGCTTATTTTTTCGACGCCCGAGATTCAAGAAACTTCTTGTCAAAGCAGCAAAACCATGTAAAAACTAGAACACAATTCCGCCATTTTAAGTATTCAGGATGAATACCGATGGCACAATAATTGCTTTTTAATCAATATCTCGAATTACATAGACATGGATCAATAAGAAGAATTTTATGCAAAATTTACAAAGTTTAATGGAGACTTTAAGCGGCTGGGTCTGGGGCCCTTATATGCTGGTACTGATTGTCGGCACCGGGATATTCCTCACTTTCCGCTTATTGTTCTGGCAATTCCGTATGCTGCCACTGGCCTTCAAACAGGTTTTTGGCAAGCATCCCGAGCACTCAGGTGATATTTCCCAGTTCGCTTCACTGATGACCGCACTGTCTGCCACGATTGGTACCGGTAATATTGCCGGCGTAGCCACCGCCTGTGTGCTGGGTGGTCCGGGTGCGGTGTTCTGGATGTGGATGACTGCACTGTTTGGTATGGCGACTAAATACGGCGAAGGTGTCCTTGCAGTCAAATACCGAATTAAAAATGAAAAAGGTGAAATGTCGGGTGGTCCGATGTACTACATCGAACGTGGCCTGAAATGGAAATGGCTGGCGCTGATTTTTGCCTTGTTCGGGACACTGGCCTCTTTTGGGATCGGCAGTTCAGTGCAGTCCAATACTGTTGCACTGGCAGTTGAAAACAGTTTGGGGATCGAAACCTGGATGACCGGTATTATCATTACTGCCTTTTCAGCACTGGTGATTCTGGGCGGGATTAAATCGATTTCCAAGGCATCTTCGGTGATTGTTCCAATCATGGCGGTAGGCTATGTGGCTGGCGGTCTGATCATTATTCTCAACAATTTAGAACTGGTAGCACCTGCACTAAAAATGATCTTCACCTATGCTTTTACTGGTGAAGCTGCAGTAGGCGGTGCGATTGGTGCGGCGATTCGTTATGGTGTAGCACGTGGGGTATTCTCGAATGAAGCCGGCATGGGCTCTGCGCCGATTGCAGCCGCAGCAGCAAAAACCGACCATCCTGCCCGTCAAGGTCTGGTCTCTATGACCGGTACTTTTATTGATACCATTATTGTCTGTTCAATTACTGGTATTGTTCTGGTGATGGGCTACATCATGGCCGGTAATTCATTTGGTGATCAGACCGGTGCAGTACTGACGATTGGCGTGTTCGACAAACTCCTGCCCGGTGTCGGTGGCTGGGTGGTCACCTTCGGAATTATTTTCTTTGCTTATTCCACGATTTTAGGCTGGAGCTACTACGGCGAAAAATGTGCCACTTACTTGCTCGGCGAAAAGTTCGTTCTACCCTATCGTATTATTTATATTGCATCGGTTTTTGTCGGCTGTATCGCGACACTGGATCTGGTCTGGTTATTTGCCGATACCTTTAATGGTCTGATGGCGGTTCCCAACCTGATTGCATTGCTGTTATTGTCTGGCGTGATTGCCAAGGAATCGAAAGACTTCATCGCAAGGCGTAAATCTGGTGAACTTTATTAACCACCTTATTGCCTAAATCCCGAACCAAGAGAATAAAAAGCCACATCAATTGTGGCTTTTTATTATTAATTATTCGAAATTCAAATCCAATATTCATGTTCTATGAGCATAAACCGCCCCATTCTGGTAATTTGCCGTCAGATTCGAGTTCAAGTGCCAGCCCTAAAGATAAAACAAAAAACTGAATGCCTTCAATTTTCATATTGCCCTGATCATCTTCCAAATACTCGCTCAGTTTCTGATAGGTTTTATGCTGCAGGTCAAAAGGTACATCCAGATATAGACTGCCCGAATACACGTCACTGCGGACTGTGGGCTCAATGCCCAAACACGGTATATAACGGATACCCTGCTGCTCTAACCAGCCGATAAACATTTGCCGAACCGAGTGAGCGTCCTGATCTGGGTATACATACTGTTCAAAATGCACAAACAGCACATCACGGTTTTTTTCACGTGCGATCGCATCAATATGTTTCAGCAATTGTGACAAGATCTGTTCCATTTTCAGCATAACAAGACGGGCATTATAGACGGCGTTGATACACAACATCCGAATAAGCACAAATAAAAACGACAAGCCTTGTCGTAAAAACCATGATTTCTCAGGTGAAAGGCTTGGTTTTAGATCACATTCACCGCTATGCTGTCAGTCAATTTCAATCGCCTCATCTTAAAATATGGCTAAAGCAAAAAGTGTCTATCGTTGTGAACAATGTGGTGCAGATCATCCGAAATGGTCGGGACAATGTTCGGAATGTGGGGAATGGAACAGCCTGACTGAGGTCAGCATTGCACCTGCGGTTACACATCGGGCTCAGCCAAAAATCGCGGGTGGATATGCAGGTCAGGCATCCACAATCACCACCTTAAATCAGGTCTCAGTCTCTCATGAAACACGCTTACCGACCGGTATCAGTGAGTTTGACCGGGTTCTGGGTGGCGGACTGGTGAC
Source organism: Acinetobacter sp. YH12208 (assembly GCF_013418055.1). Lineage (NCBI taxonomy): Bacteria > Pseudomonadati > Pseudomonadota > Gammaproteobacteria > Moraxellales > Moraxellaceae > Acinetobacter > Acinetobacter sp. YH12208. The sequence continues at coordinate 6,143 of NZ_VPCT01000003.1, read as the reverse complement.
GGGTTCAGTGGTTCTGATCGGCGGTGATCCCGGCATTGGTAAATCAACCATTTTGCTGCAAACAGCCACGCATATGGCCTCTGCCAAAAATCCGGCCTTATATGTCACCGGCGAAGAATCCCTGTCTCAGGTCGCATTACGTGCCCAGCGTCTGGATCTGCCAACCGATCAGCTCAAGGTCATGGCAGAAACCTGTGTCGAACGCATTTGTGAAGTATTGACCCAGCAACGTCCTGCCGTCGCAATTTTGGACTCAATTCAAACCCTGTATACCGAGACCTTACAATCGGCTCCAGGTGGAGTCTCGCAGATTCGTGAATCCGCTGCCCTGCTGACCCGTTTTGCCAAAAACAGCGGTACCTCTTTATTTCTGGTCGGTCATGTCACCAAAGAAGGCGCCTTGGCAGGCCCACGCGTACTTGAGCATATGGTCGATTGTGTACTGTATTTTGAAGGTCAGTCCGATTCACGTTACCGGATGATCCGTGCCGTCAAAAACCGTTTTGGCGCGGTGAATGAACTCGGGGTGTTTGGCATGACCGACAAAGGGCTGCGCGAAGTGTCCAATCCATCTGCAATATTTTTAAGCCGTTATGATGAAGCGATTCCGGGCTCGATTGTCATGATCAGTCGTGAAGGCACGCGTCCACTCCTGGTCGAAGTACAGGCTTTGGTCGATGATGCGCATGGCCAACCAAGACGTGTAGCACTTGGCCTGGATCAGAACCGCCTGAATATGCTCTTGGCCGTCATGCATCGGCATGGTGGTGTGCAAACCTCCGGCCAGGATGTGTATGTCAATATCGTCGGTGGTTTGAAAATCACCGAAACCGGTTCGGATCTGGCGGTACTTCTCGCCTGCGCTTCCAGTATTCGTGGCAAGGCCTTACCACAACAACTGGCTGTTTTTGGGGAAGTCGGGCTGTCTGGTGAAATTCGTCCCGTGCCAAATGGACAGGAACGTCTGAAAGAAGCGATCAAGCATGGTTTTAAATACATTATTGTGCCGCGTGGCAATGCACCGCAAAAAACCATTGCAGGCGTGCAAATTATTGCTGTTGCCCGTTTGCATGAAGCCCTGAGTGAAGCCATGTCTTTAAGTGATGAGCTAAATTAAGCATCAGGCAGTGAATTTGCAGTAAAGCGCAAAAAAATACAGATTTTTGATTGAAATTCCACACAAAGCCTATATAAATAGACTGTACAAATAGGTTTTATTCTCATAGGAAAAATGAATGCAAGTTCGACAGCGCGGTTTGATTACAGGTATCTTGACAGCAGTATTATTGGTTGCGCCTTTTGCTGCTGAAGCAAAACGTGCCGGTGGCGGTAAAAGTCACGGTATGCAACGTTCTGCACAGCCTACCCAATCTTATCAACAACCTCGTCAAGCTGCGCCTGCTCAACAAGCGCCAGCTGCCGGTGCTGCAACCCAGCAAAAATCTGGCCCAGGTGTGGGTGGTATGGTTGCTGCCGGTGTAGCGGGTGCTGCGATTGGTGCCGTAGCTGCCAATGCATTGGCCGATGATCAAAGTGTGGCAGCGTCTGAAGCTCAGGCGGCTCCAGCAGAAGAGGAAAAAGGTGGTATTCCAGGCTGGATCTGGATCCTGCTTGCTGCTGCTGTTGCCTTCTTCATTTTCCGTAAGATGGGCGCAAAAAAAAAAGTAGCTTCTAATCCATTTGCACCAAATAGCGGTGCAGGTAATACAGCACCTTTTGGTCAAGCACCGACTGCACCTCGCGGTGGTGACAATAGCAATATCTTTGGTCAGAATGTTGGCGGTCAAACGCCAAGCACTAATGCACCGTTTGGTTCTGCGCCGGTAAATACGGCGCCTTTCGGCACGGCTTATACCCAAAGCGGCAGCCAGTTACCGGATGGTACTGAACCTGCCGCGTTCTTGCGTGTCGCACGTCAGCGTTTTAACCACATTCAGTCTATGAATACGGCAAGCAATATTTCGGAAATTCAGCGTTACCTAACTCCTGATCTTTATCAGTCAATGCGTAATGACATCATGAGCAATCAGGATCAGGATGTTGCCGAGTTTTCAAATCTGAATGCCATGGTGGTAGATTCATCGACTGACAATGGTCAGTATATTGTCAGCGTACGCTTTACCGGTACGGTAAGCGAAGACTTGAACAGCTTGCCACAACCGTTTGCAGAAATCTGGCATTTCACTAAACCAGCAGGTTCAAATCAGGACTGGGTGGTTGCAGGTATTCAGCAAGACTAATTCTGAACAGATAATATTTAGACAGCGGCTTTCGAGCCGCTGTTTTTATTTTTAAAGCTTATATTTTTTAATACCCCCCTTTTAGCCTGTCCAATAGTTCTTTTTATTTTTCATATAAATAGTTTGATGTTTCGTATTTAAAATATAAACAATAATTGTTATCATTCGCATCGAAATAGCTTAACAAGTTTAATAGATAGAATTTTCGATGATGAGTAGTCCGAATATGCATGCAATAGCGACTGAAACAGTTACTGCACCGAGTCCATCGAGCAAAAATAAAGTTAAAGCAAATCTGCTGGTTTATCGTGGGATGATTTTATATCGCTTTCTTTTGGCTGGTGTCGGCGGTTATATGCTTGCCTCGCTGGCTGCCATCGTGATTGCCCAGATGTTTATGGATGCAGGAAGCAGTGCTGCCATGTCAGCCACCCTGATTGGTTTTAGCCTGAATACCGCAGCCTTTATTTGGGTATTTATGGTCAACAAAACTATCAAGGCAACGCTCGGAATCGTAATTCCCAGTGTTTTGCTCTATATCAGCTATAAATTCCTAGGAAATTAAGATGAGAGTAGATGCAAAACAGGAAGGGCCACGCCAGTCGATGTCATGGTTGCATACCTGGGCCAGTCTGATTTTAGGCTGGCTTTTATATGCGATTTTTTTAACTGGAACTTTAAGTTTTTTCCAGAATGAAATCAGCATCTGGATGAAACCGGAATTTCATCAGTCAGTCCCACAAAAGTCCCAAATCGAACAGACCCGTGTCGCATTGGCTTATCTGCAACAGCATCATCCGGATGCCGGCAGCTGGGCGATTCAGCTGCCTAACTCACGCCAGAATACCACCATACTGAATATTCGCGGTGCCGGTGAAGATCCGCGTGCCCGTCGTGGCGGTACCCGCCTAACCATTGACAGTGCAACCGGTGAAGTGCTGCAAGCCCGTGAAACACGCGGTGGTTCATTCTTATACCGTTTTCATTTTGAACTGTACGGACTGCCCCGAATCTGGGCGCGCTGGATTGTCGGCATTGCAACCTTGCTCATGCTGGTGGCGATTATCAGCGGTGTGATTACCCATAAGAAAATTTTTAAGGATTTCTTTACTTTCCGTCCTGGCAAAGGTCAGCGCTCCTGGCTGGATGCCCATAATGCAACGGCGGTATTTGCCCTGCCGTTTCATATCATGATTACCTTTAGCGGTTTGTTACTGCTGCTGTTTACCCTGATGCCTTGGGGTGTCAGCCAGATTTATGAAAATCGAGGCGCATTTCTGCAAGATCAACGTAAGAGCTTGATTCAGGACAATAGCGTTCAGGCTGAATCCGGTGATAGTGACCAGCGTCGACTGCGTGGCGAGGGAGAGAGTCGTAGTGAACGTGGTGATATGTCTGCACGGAGTGAAGCTCGCCGTTCGCGTGGTGATGCACCACCTGCACGCCCTGCGCCATTGGCAGACTTAGCGCCCATTCTTGCAGCAGCAGAAAAGCAATGGAAAAACAATCCGGTTGCTACAATTAACATCATCCAGCCAAATACCGCCAAAGCTGAAATTGAACTTCGTGCCTTAAATGGGGTCAGCGTAGCCTATCGCAATGTTTATCCGAGTCTGGCTTTCAATGGCGTGACGGGTGAATTAAAGCCGGATCAAACCACACTGAAAACACCTTCAGTTGCAAACGGTATTTATAACGTATTTACCACATTGCATGAAGCACGTGGCGTGGACTTGGCTCTACGCTGGTTATTGTTCATGTCTGGTGTGGTCGGCACATTCATGATTGCGACTGGTTTGATTCTGTGGTGTGTCAAACGCGCACCACAACAACAAAAGCAAGGCTATAAATCTTTTGGTTATCGTCTTGTGGAAGTGACTAATATCGCGGCAATTATCGGTTTACCGATTGCCTGTGCTGCCTACTTTTATGCCAACCGTTTTATTCCTGCAGACATGGACATGCGTTTGAACTGGGAAATTCGCAGCTTCTTTATCGCGTGGTTGCTGACCTTAGTTTATGCCATGATTCGTAGCAATCGTCAGGCCTGGCTAGAGCTGCTCCTGCTTGCAACAGCAGCATTTGCCCTACTCCCAATTGTAAACTTCCTGACCGGCGGTCAGGCAATCTGGAACAGCATCATGCATGGTCAGTGGATGATTGCTTCTTTTGATCTGGCGATGTGGGCGCTTGCAATCCTGTTCTGGTTTACATTCAAGAAAGTAAAAAACCATAAAGGCTTGCCGCCTAAAAAATCCAAAGTGATGCTCAAGGAGAATCAGGCATGATGTTCTTCTTATTGATTTGGGCTTTGACTTCTCTCGGTTTATTTGCACTTGCCGCGTCGATGTCCAAACATCAGAAACAGATCTTTGCTAAAGAGCTAGATGCTTCCAAAACCAGAATGGCCAGCATTCTTGGCTGGGTGATATTAACGATTGCGCTCATCCTGTGCCTGTTCGCAGGTACAATCAGTAACATGATCAGTTATTGGCTGGGCAGTTTAACTTTTGCAGCATTGGTCGTTGGTTTAAGCCTGAGCTATCTGGAAAGTAAAATTAAAGTAATCGCCTCAATCTGTGTGGTAATCGCCGTGATTTCAGCAATCATTTGCTTGGTCTAAAATTCTAATTTACCCCCTCATACTTGAAAAGCTGATCTTCGGATTGGCTTTTTTAATTTAAACCTTTAGTCTACGCATAATATTTTTGAGATGTTGATATGACCCAGCGTGTTTCTCCCTCTGCTGCCCTGACCAATCTTGCCTTAGCAGGCAATGCTGAAGCGCAATTTGAATTGGCTGAACTGTATATGCAAAGCGAGCATGATGATGACATTATTCTGGCTGAAGAATGGGCATTGAAAGCTGCCAACGGCGGACTGGTTGATGCGATGTACTGGTTAGGTGAAGGTTATACCGTTTATGCCAAAGAACTGGCTGAAGAAGATCCAGAAGAATCTAAAGCTCACTTTGAGTTAGCCTATTACTGGCTAAGTAAGGCCAATATCGAGAAGCATCCTGCTGCGACTTTAGAGTTGGCCGGTTTCTACCGTCGCGGTGATGTAATTGAAAAAGACGTGGAAAAATCGATTGCTTTGGTCAAACAGGCTGCGGAACTTGGCGAAGTTCAAGCAATGCGCGATCTTGCATTTATTTATGCCAATGGTTTAGGCGTAGATGGCGATGAAGAACAGGCTGAGTTCTGGACTCAAAAAGCAGATGCTGCTGAAACTAAATAAGTAAGAAAAGCCCGTCAGATGATGGGCTTTTTATTTAAGGATTATTCCAACAACCTGAACTTTGGCTGTCAAAAAATTCTACTTCGATATTTGGAGCTACTTTTTCATTTTTTATAAGCCTATAAATTCGATGGCACTCTTCCTGATTATTTTGAAATATAGAAATAGCCACCTTACCTGATTGGTTGTTCTTAAATATCTGCTTTACCAAATGTGATTCCTGCTTGCCTAAGCTCCAGCCATAAATGACTAAATTAGCTTTTTGAGTTATTAAATCTGGTAGAACTTCATAGAAAATAGTACTCAAATAGGGACTACTTTTTATAGATTCAAGCTTTTTAGTTCCCGTACCCTCGGCAACAAATAAAGGAATTTTATTATCTTCCCATTGTGAAGTAATAACTTCTAACAAATCCTCAAAACCCCTCTTTGAACTTTAGTTTCGGTATTTTTTGCATCTCTGAAAATAGATAAATTACCATGTTGATAAAGACTCAAAGTTACTTCTTTTTCCTTACGAATAGGATTTCTCAAATTGAACCGTACCGGGTTTGTCGGAGAGTCAATATTCTGAGAGACTATTCCGATGAAAAAACCAAACTATACCCCCGAAATTAGAGAAAGAGCGGTTCAATTACTAATTGAATCTGAAAAAGATTATCC